>JAURLT010000062.1 GCA_030831085.1 Gammaproteobacteria bacterium | reverse complement strand
GCCAGGAGCGTAGGGGCGACGTCGGTCACGAAGTGAAACTGGTCGCGGATGCCGCCCTGGCCAGCGCGGATCCGCGCTGGCCACGAGAGGACCATCCCGTTACGCATGCCGCCAAAGTGCGACGCCACCTGTTTGTACCACTGATGGGGGGTGCTCATGGCCCAGGCCCAGCCGACCGGGATGTTGTTGTACATCCTGCGGCCGCCAATTTCGTCGAGGTTGTCCAGCATGAACTGCAGGGGCTCCTCGGCGATGTTGATCATCGACTGCTCGTAGAGCGTGCCGACCAGTCCACCCTCAGCGCTGCTGCCATTGTCGCCCTGGATGAACACCACGAGCGTATTCTCGCGTTGGCCACTGGCCTCCAGCGCGTCAAGGATGCGACCGACCTGGGCATCGAGGTAGGTGATGGCTCCGGCATAGGCCTCCATGAAGCGCAGGGCGAGGCGTTGACGCTCGGGGCTGACTGAGTCCCAGGCAGGCACGGCTTCCGGGCGCGGTGTCAGCTCCGTACCGCCGGGCACGATGCCCATCTCGAGCTGACGCGCGAAGGTCCGCTCGCGTTCGATGTCCCAGCCATGGTCAAAGGCCCCCTGGTAGCGCCGTATCCACTCGGGAGGCGCATGGTGGGGTGCGTGCGCCGTGCCGGGGGCGTAGTAGACGAAAAACGGCCTCTGGGGATCGCTGGCCTTGACGTTTTGCATCCACTGGATGGCGCGGTCGGCCATGTCCTGTTCCAGGAAGTAGTCCGGGTTGTTGTAGTCGGGCTCCAGGAAGCGGGTGTTCTCGACCAGGCTGGGTTCCCACTGGCTGGTGTCGGCGTTCAGGAAGCCGTAGAAGTAGTCGAAGCCCAGGCCAGTGGGCCAACGGTCGAAGGGCCCGGCGCCGCTCTGTTCCCATTCGGGTGTGAGGTGGCTTTTGCCGAACATCGCCGTGGCGTAGCCCGCGTCTCGCAGGAGGTCGGCCACGGTGGCCGCGGAGTCCGGGATCACGCTGGTAAAGCCTTCGAAGCCGGTGGAAAGGTTGGTGACGTTGCCGAGGTTGATTCGGTTCGGATTGCGTCCGGTCAGCAGCGCGCCTCGGGTCGGGGAGCAGAGGGCGGTGGTGTGGAAGCGGGTGTAGCGAAGACCCTCTCCGGCCAGTCGATCGAGGTTCGGCGTGGCGATCGGGCCGCCGAAGGTGCTGCTGGCCCCGAAAGCCACGTCGTCGGTGAGCACCAGCAGGATGTTCGGGCTCGACCCGGAGGGATGCTCTATGGCCGGCCAGGCGGGGGCCACGGGTGCGCGGGGATCGAGGAAGCGGGGAGGGCTCTCTGCGGATGCGGCCGGCAGCGAACCAAGATAGATAAATGAGATTAAAAAAACACTGTAACTTGTTGTTAAAAATGATTTCATATTCATCAATTGCCGCTCCAGACCGGTCTGTTTAAGACGTAGTATCATTCGCGAATCTGGCGTGCCTCACGCCCTTCAGCTGGAATAGTAACCGCATGTTGAGCATCGCGACGCCCACGATGTGGGTTCTGTTCACCCTGTTCGTGCTGGCCGCGCTGGCGGTCGACTTCTTCGCCCTCGAGCGGCAGGGCGCCCACCGGGTTTCCATGCGCGAGGCCGGGGTCTGGTCGCTGATCTGGGTGGCGGTGTCTTTCGCCTTCGTGGGTTGGCTGTGGTGGGTGTTGGGTGGACTGGAGGGCAACCCGGTAGCCAACACCAAGGCGCTGGAGTTCGTCACCGGCTACTTGGTGGAGAAGGCCCTGGCCGTCGACAACATCTTCGTCTTCCTGATGGTGTTCACCTACTTTGCGGTGCCGGCCGAGTACCAGAAGAAGGTGCTGATGTTCGGCATCCTGGCGGCCCTGGTGCTGAGGGCCATCATGATCCTGGTGGGGGCCTGGCTGATCACCCACTTCCACTGGGTGCTCTACCTGTTCGGCGCCTTCCTGGTCTTCACCGGCATCAAGATGTGGTGGGCCACCGGCCAGGAGCCGGACCTGGAGGCCAACCCGGCCCTCAAGTTCGTGCGCCGGCACATGAAGATCTCGCCGGACTACGACGGCGAGCGCTTCTTCACCGTCAGGGGCGGGGTGCGGATGGCTACCCCCCTGTTTGTGGTCATCGTCCTGATCGGGGTGGTGGACGTGGTTTTCGCCGTGGACTCGATCCCGGCCATCTTCGCCATCACCATGGACCCCTTTGTCGTGCTCACCTCGAACGTGTTCGCCATCCTGGGGCTGCGTGCGATGTATTTCCTGCTCGCTGGCATGCACGAGCGCTTCCACCTGCTCTCCTACGGTCTGGCCATCGTGCTGGTCTTCATCGGCACCAAGATGCTCCTGATCGACCTGTACAAGATTCCGGTGGCGATTTCGCTCGGCGTCACCGTCTCGGTGCTGGCCGTCTCCATGGTGCTCTCGCTCAAGATTCCGCCTACCGGCAAGCCGCAGTCGGCCTATCCGTTCAAGGCCAGGAAGCCGGAAGAGTCGGAGTCGAACTGAGATCCACAAAAAAACAGCCCCGCCGAAGCGGGGCTGTTGGTGTCCCATACCGGCAAGCCGGCGTGGATCACATCTCGATGGGGGTCAGGTCCCAGGCCTTCTTGGCGCGGACTTCCTGCACCGTGACCGTCGACTTGCTGATCACGACATAGGCATCGGCTTCGGCGCTGGCGTTGACGCCATCATCCATGCCGCACCCCGTCAGGGCAGTGTCGCCGTTGCCATCAGCACAGCCCGCAATGCCCTCGGCCGCCGCATCGGCATGGAAGACTGCATGAATGTTGTAGGTGCCGACCGGCAGGTTCGGGAACAGGAAGTTGTAGTGATGCGAGGCGATGGTCGACAAGCCAAGACCGATTTCTTCCTGAGCCACATCATCGCAGTCGGCCAGGCTGAAATTGCCGGTGATCAGGTCTACGCTGCACTTTTCCAGCACGCCGCCGAGAACAGCGGTCAACTCCTGGGTGCGCTCGGAGAGGACAACCATGCCAGAGAGCGAGCCATAGCAGGTGGCCCCGCCATCACTCTCCTCGCGGCAAGCGAACAGCTCGACTCCACCGCCGGCGGAAGCGATTGCCGTGGAGCGGCTGCCGCGCTTGCCGGTCACGGTCGTGCCCGTGAAGATCTCCATCTGCGCGGAAACCCCTACCAGCAACTCCTTGGACTGGGCGACCTTGATTGACGTCAACAACGCGCCGGTGCGGCGCTCGGCCTCGAAGTTGCAGGTCGCGTCGGTCGGCCCACCCAGGTATTCCGCCTTGCAGTAGGCGTAGTTGGAAACCTCGCGATCGCCATAGGGAACCAGCACGATGGGGTACTCCGAGTACACCGCCGCAAACTCGGCGTTCGCGTTTTCGCTCGCCGCCCAGGCACTGGTCGATGCCATCGCGGTCACCATCGCCGCGGCCAGCGCAACATTCTTTTTCAGGGTCATAACTCTCTCCGTTTTGCCAATGAGAAATGGGACATGCTATGTCCGGACTTCCCGGCAACCCGGCTGTCTACCCTGGCGGGAGACCCTTGGCTTTGCGACCCCACCTCGCAGTGGGTGTGCCCTTAACGATCAAGTCTTAGAGGACGAAATGGAAATTGCTACAGCCGTCACACTGGCTCAAGCGCGACTTCACATATCCGGGAAAAAAGTCTTTTGGTTTCGATTTATGAGAGGCGCGTCAAACTTTTCCGGCCCGCGTTGAGGCAGCTAATCCTCGACATCGACGGTCACGGGCAGCTTCAGCGCGCCGGCATTCTCTTCCGGAAAACCCACGGTCAGCGTGCCGGCATAGCTGCCAGCCTTGAGCTTGTCGAGCACAGGGCGCAGCTCAACGCCCAGGCGTCGGTCCTCGTCGCCAGCCTCGGCGATCACCTCCAGGAAGTCGAGGTCCACGCTGGCGACGAGCTGGGCAGCCTTGCCGTATCGGGACTCGATGGTCACGGTGCCGGTCACGAACTCCAGCATCTCCGGATTCGCGCGCAGGGCAGCGGGCCGCAGGCGGGCAAGGTCGACCGACTCGGCAGAGGGGTGCAGGTCCGCCTTGACCTTGACGTTGACCTCCAGACGCAGTCTTTGACGCTCTGGGTCGTCGGTGCGCAGGTAAGCGGAGCCTGAGTGGATGCCGACCGGCAGGGCGGGTGCGCCCGTGAAGGTCACCTGATATTGGCGCCCGGGCTCGAGGGTTTCGACAGCCAACGTTCCAAGCTCGTTGTCCAGGTCGCCAGCCTGCAGTTCAAGGGCCCCTTCCCCGTTGATGCGGACTTCGATCGACTGCTGGCTGGGTGCTCCCTCGAACTGGCTGACATAAAACGCGGGGAAGGGGTCGAACTCGATCGGTGACAGCACGGTACCGGTCAAGACCACGCGAAGCGGTTCTGCATCTGCAAGACTGGTTTGCAGCAAGGCCTCGCCGATGAATTCTCCGCTGTGGATGCGGGTGTCCCATTCCAGGGTCAGCTCTACTACCTCGCCGGGAGGCACGGAGGAGGGCACTCGTGCCTTTAGCCCGGGCACGTTGAACTGCATAGCGGTGATCTGGACCGGCTCGGTGCCAGCGTTATGGATCCTGTACCCCCTCGTGACCAGCTGGCCGCGTTGCACCTGCCCGGCGTCGTGACTGCCTGGCGGCAGGATGACCAGCCCTCGGGAATCCGGTGCAGCGCCCAACGCGACGGAATTGAGACAGATAAAAACCAACAAGAGAAGTAGTCGGGAAAGTCCTTGCACGGTCGGCTCCAAAAAAGAGGCCCTGCGTGAGCAGGGCCTCCAGTTTCTACTCAACGCCCAGATAGACGTCAAGCAATGCTTCGAACTTAGTCGACGTAGTAGAAGCGGATCTGCGCCAGGCGCAGGCCGTCGTTGTTGTAGTTCCAGAACCAGTCCTCGGTGTTGCCGGCGAACAGGGCGATGCGGGTCCAGGTGACCTCGCCGTCCGTGAGGTCGCCATCGGTCTGGTCGAAGTCGTCGCAGGTGTAGTAGCCGTCAACGTTTGCCACGACATCGTCCTGGCAGTAACCGATGACCATTGAGGACATCTGGTCGGTGACCTCAGCGAACACGCTCTTGCCCTTGGTCCGGGTCATCACCGCGTTTTCCAGCGAGCACTGCAGTTCGCCAAGGACCGTGGCGCAGGTGGTGCTGATGGCGCTGCCGCCCGGCTTGCCGAGTGCGCGCGCCCAGATCTCGTAACTTGCGGACGGCACCTCGTCACCCTCGTAGGCAACAGTGTCGCCATTCTCGTCGACGGCTTGGTTGCACCCAACCATGTTGGTCAGCTCTGCATCACCCGAGTCGCCTACGACGCCGTTGCCATTGGAATCCCAGAACTCGCCGTTGAGGTTATTGTTGCAGGGCAACTGGAAAACGGCACCAGCCCTCTCCTCGAGAATCGCCACCTCTTCGCCATATTCGTTGTAGCCGATGGTGGACCAGTTGCCGAGGTAGGTGTCGTCACAGCCGTAGGCCCGGTCGAACCCATTGCCGTCGCACACCTTGAACGAGTCACCGGGGACCAGCCAGATCTTGCTGTCGACGATGGCCGTCTGGGTGGTGGTGCCGTCGGTGCCGAAGTTGGGCTTGCTGTACTGCCCCGTCGTCTTGGAATACAGGGGCACGAAGATGGTCTTGCGGTTGCTGTCGGTCATGCGGGCCTTCTTGCCCTTCTCGACGCCGATGATGTTGAGTTGGTAGTCATGCGGTCCCTTGGGCGCGCCATTGCCAGCCAACGCACCCTGCGCGCCGAGGGCGAGCACCACGGCTCCGGCCACTGCGCTGAGCTTGATCTTGTGGGTCATCGTTACTCTCTCCGTTTTGCCAAATGAGAAATGGGACATACCTTGTCCGGACTTCCCGGCAACCCGGCTGTCTACCCTGGCGGGAGACCCTTGGCTTTGCGACCCCACCTCGCGGTGGGTGTGCCCTTAACGATCAAGTCTTCGAGGACGGGACCGAAAGTGCAACAGCCGTCACACTGGCTCAAGCGCGACTTCACATATCCACGAATAAATTCCGTTTTTTTAATTTTCTGTGACGCGCTTCAACGAATGCGGGGGGTGGGGGCAATTTGACGTAAGCCCGTGCACGCCTCCGGTGCGCGCGATCAGGAGAGCGGTAACTGTCGAATCGGCACTCCGCTGAGGGCCGCAAGCGCATTGACGATGGCTGGAGCGGTCGGCGGAACCGGCGGTTCACCCACTCCGCCCATGGCCTCGCCCGATTCGATCAGGATGATGTCAATCTCAAGCGGCGCATCGGGCATGCGCAGGATGGGGTAGCTGTCGAAATTCGTATTGCTGGCGGCACCGCCGGTGATCACGATCTGCTCGTGAAGCGCGGTGGACAGGCCCTGCACGATGCCACCTTGCACCTGGGCGCGCACGGCATCGGGCATGATCACGCTGCCGCAGTCGAGCGCACAGGTGATCTTGTGGACGATCACGCGATCATTCTTGCGAGACACCTCCGCCACTTGTGCGCAAAGGGACCCGTAGCTCTCCACGTAGGCCAGGCCGCGGGCACGACCCTCTGGCAACGGCGTACCCCAGCCCGCCTGGTCGGCGGCGGTGTCAAGCACCTTCAGCGCGCGCGCATCGTGGGCCAGGAGTTCACGGCGAACGGACAGCGGATCGCGTCCGGCCGCACGTGCGACTTCGTCCAGGAAACACTCCAGAAAAAACCCGTTCTGGGTGGCACCTACTGCGCGCCAGGCCGCCATGGGCACGGGCTGCGGCACGTGCACCCAGTCGATCATGAGCGCAGGCGCCCGGTAGCGGGAGTCGCGCAGTGACTGCACCGAGGTCCCGTCGAGCTGGCCGGCCTTCAGACCGCCCGAAAAGAAACTGGAGACCAGCGAGGGGCCTGCAGTGCGAATGGCGAGTGCGGTGATGCGACCCTCGGCATCCAGTCCCGCCCGCAGTCGCGCCACCTGGGCCGGGCGGTACCAGCCCTGGCCGAACTCGTCCTCGCGCCGCCAGAAGAACTTCACCGGCCGGCCGACTTCCCGGGCAGCCATGACGGCACCCGGAATTCCCTCGGCACCGAGACGGCGGCCGAAACCCCCGCCGAGGCGGGTGGTATGCACGTGCACGCGGTTCTCTGGCAGGCCAGCGGTCTCGGCGGCAGCCTTGAGGAACCGATCCTGGGCCTGGGAGGGCGCCCACAGGTGCAGGTCGCCCTCGGCGTCGAACTCCACCGTGCAGGTCCAGGGCTCCATGGGCGCGTGCGCCAGGTAGGGCACCTCGTAGACGGCCTCGAGGATCCGATCGGCCGCTGCCAGGGTGGCGGGGATCTCGCCCTCGCGACGCGCTTCGATGGCGTTTGAGTCGTCCTCGAGCCCTGCCCGCAGCTGGGCCGATATGGTGGCCGAGTCCAGTCGATCGTGATCGGTGGCCGCAAAGCGGATGTCGAGGGCATCGGCACCCCGAATGGCCGCGTAGCTGTGCTCAGCGATGACGGCGGCGCCACCGGCGATCGCGACCACCTTGAGTACGCCGGGCACCGCGAGCGCACCGGCGGGATCCATCCCGGCCACCTCGGCACCAAACACCGGGCTGAGACGCGCGCAGGCATACACCATGCCGGGGCGCTCCACGTCGGAGGCGAAAACCGGCTCACCCCGGACCTTGGCCGGAATGTCGACGCGCGGAGCGGGGCGGCCGCGGTAGCGGGCCAGCGCGAGGTCGCGCAGCGGCGGATCGGCAGGTGGCATAAGGGAAGCCGCGGCGGCAGCCAGTTCGCCGTAGGCCAGGCGCCGGCCGCTGGCAGCATGCACGACGTAGCCGGGTTCGGTGTCGAGGGTGGCGCGCTCCACGCCCCACTCGGTCGCCGCCGCGGCCATCAGCATCTCCCGGGCCTGGGCGGCGGCCTTGCGCAGCGGCTCGTGCCAGCCGCGCATGCCCCACGAACCCCCCGAGGACATGCTGCCATTGCGCCGGAAGGCGTCCGCCGGCTCGGGGTTCTCGACCTCGATCACGGCAAGCTCCACATCCAGTTCATCGGCGATGATGACGGCGTGCCCCGTGTGGGTACCCTGGCCCATTTCCGAGGTGGGAGACAGCAGGCGTACCCGACCATCGGGCTGTAGCTCAAGATAGGCGGTGAGCGTGCCGCCACCCGGAAGGTCCGCGGCCAGGCCCCGGGCGCTGGAGAGCGGAAGGCTGAGCGCTACGCACAGTCCGCCGGAACGGGCCAGGAACTGACGCCGACTGATCATGCCGGGTCATCCTGTGGCCTGAGGGCGTCAGCAGCGCGCTGGATGGCCGCCTCGATGCGCAGGTAGGTGCCACAGCGGCACAGCACGCCGGCCATGCCGGTGCGGATCTGCTCGCGGCTGGGCGAGGGATTGGCGGCCAGCAGCGCCGTGGCCTGCATGATCTGCCCGCTCTGGCAGTAGCCACATTGCGGTACCTGCTCTGCGATCCAGGCCTGCTGAACGGGGTGGTTGCCGCCGAGGCCTTCGATGGTGGTCACCTCGGCGCCGACTGCGGCCGAGAGCGGCAGCATGCAGGCACGCACCGCAGCGCCATTCAGGTGGACAGTGCAGGCACCACAGGCGGCGATCCCGCACCCGTACTTGGTGCCGCGCAGGTGCAGCAAGTCCCGCAAGGCCCAGAGCAGGGGCATGCCGGGGTCCGCTTCCAGGGTGTGGGTCTCGCCGTTGACCCGAAGATCGATCTTGGCCATGGGTCAAGCCTAACGCGTTGCGAGGCCTGTCGTCGATCGATGGGCGAACAAGCTCAGTTCGGGACTTTGTCGCCCGGTCGCGATCCAGGCCGCGATGGACTCGCCCAGTGCGCTGGCAAACTTGAATCCGTGCCCCGAGCAGGCGCTGGCGATCAGCACTGCGGCGTGATCGGGATGCCGATCGATCCAGAAGTGCCCGTCCGACGTGTTGGTATACAGGCAGACTTCCGTAGCCAGCAGCCGGCCGGTCAGGCCAGGAAGAAAACGCTCTGCCAGTCCGCGGAGCCGCGCCAGCTCCTGCGCGTCGTGGCTGCGCCGGACGGCATCCGGGTTGGTCACCTCGCCGCCATGGTGGAGGGCCAGCTTGAGCCCGTCACCGTAGTCGGGAAAGCCGTAGAGGAAGGTGCCGTCCGCCAGCTCCCACAGGTGAATGGGTGGCGCGGAGTGTCCCAACGGCTCGAACCAGTACTGCACCTGGCGCTCGATCCACAGCCCGTGGTCAACGTCGGGCAGCAGATCGGGCAGGTGACTGCCTGCCGCCAGCACCAGCTGCTCTGCCCGGTACACGCCCTGTGCGGTCGTGACGCTGATGCCCTGCGCGGTGGGGGACCACTCCAGAATCGGCTCGTTCAGGTGCAGTTCGGCCCCCGCGGCACGCGCCATTTCGAGCTGTGCCCCAACGCAGGCCTCGGGAACTAGCGCGGCCGCAGTGGGTTCCCAGAGTCCGACCATGCCCGGTTCCGGGCAGAGCTGGGGAAAGCGGCGCGCGAGTTCAGGCTGTTCCAGCCACTCGTGCTCGAGCCCGTGCCGGCGAGCACTGTCGGCCGCCCCTGCGATGAGGCTGCTATCAGGACTGCCCAGCATCAGCGCACCGCCCGGCGCCAGCAGCGGCCGCCCCGCTGCGTGCTGGAGCTCGTTCCAGAGCAACAAGGCACGCTGGACCAGGGGGACGTAATCCGGGTGCTCGAAGTAGGCCTGGCGGATGATCCGGCTGCGGCCGTGCGAGGAGCCCAGTGCGTGTGGCGGGGCGTGACGGTCGAAGCCCAGCACGCGCACGCCTCGGCGAGCCAGGCGCAAGGCAATGCTGCTGCCTAGTACGCCGAGCCCCGCGACGGCAACCGTTGCAGGATTTCGCATATGCCCAGCATAGCCGTCTCATGCAAAATAGGGCCACTCGACGACTGTGGGGGGACGCATGCGCAGGATTATTTTTGGCTTGGCGACAGGGCTCCTGTTCACGTTGGCCCAGGCCGCCGACTACGACCTGCTGCTCAAGGGCGGGACCGTCTATGACGGCAGCGGCGGCGAGGGGCGACGACTCGACGTGGCTATCCGCGACGATCGCATTGCAGCCTTGCTCGAACCCGGCAGCGAGGCAGCCGCCGAGCGCGTGCTGGACGTGAGCGGTCTGGCCGTCGCACCCGGATTCATCAACGTCCTCTCCTGGGCCAACGAGTCGCTGCTGGTCGATGGGCGCGGCATGAGCGACCTGCTGCAGGGGGTGACGCTGGAGATCTTCGGCGAGGGCTGGTCAATGGGGCCCTGGAACGAATCAATGAAGGCCGAGGTGCTTAGAAACCAGGGTGACCTGCGCTTCGATATCGAGTGGACCACCCTCGGCGAGTACCTCGAACACCTGGAGCGGCGTGGCGTGTCGCCGAACGTGGCCAGTTTCGTGGGGGCCACCGCCGTGCGCATCCACGAACTCGGCGAGGTGGATCGGGCACCGACGGCCGAGGAGCTGGCTCGCATGCAGGACCTGGTGCGTCAGGGCATGCGGGAGGGCGCGCTGGGTGTGGGCTCCTCCCTCATCTACGCGCCGGCGTTCTATGCCGAGACCGACGAGCTGGTGGCGCTCGCCTCCGCAGCTGGCGAGTTCGGCGGCGGTTACATCTCGCATATCCGCAACGAATCCGACCATCTTCTGGAGGCGCTCGATGAGCTGCTGACCATCGGCCGCGAGGCAGGTGTCCATGCCGAGGCCTATCACCTGAAGGCAGCCGGCCAGGCGAACTGGCCGAAGATGGCCGAGGCCATTCAAGTGATTCAGGCTGCGCGCGATGCCGGCCAGTCGGTGTCGGCCGACATGTACACCTATGTGGCGGGGGCCACGGGCCTGGACGCCGCCATGCCGCCCTGGGTGCAGGAGGGCGGCAACGATGCCTGGGTGGAACGCCTGAAGGACCCGGCCGTCAGGGCCCGCGTGCTGGAGGAGATGCGCGCCCCGCCGGAGGGTTGGGAGAACCTCTATCGTCACGCCGGCTCACCGGAGAGGGTGGTGTTCATCGGCTTCCGCAATGACGCGTTGAAGCCCCTGACGGGTCGCACGCTGGCGGAGGTGGCGGCGGAGCGGGGCACCTCGCCCGAGGACACCATCATCGACCTGGTCATCGAGGACCGCTCGCGGGTGGCTACAGCCTATTTCCTGATGAGCGAGGAGAACGTCCGGCTGGGCATCCGCCAACCGTGGGTGAGCTTTGGCTCCGATGCAGCGGCCCTGGCGCCCGAGGGGGTCTTTCTCGGGTCCAGCGCTCACCCCCGTGCCTACGGCAACTTTGCCCGGTTGCTGGGTCAATACGTCCGCGAGGAGAAATTGCTGAGTCTCGGCGAGGCCGTCCGTCGCCTGACCCGACTCCCGGCCGCTAACTGGAAGCTCGAGGGTCGCGGCTGTATCGATCCTGGCTGCTTCGCGGATGTTGCGGTGTTCGACCCGGAGCGCATCGCCGATCGCGCCACGTTTGCGGAGCCACTTCAATATGCCGTGGGCATGGTGCACGTGCTGGTCAACGGTGAGCCGGTGGTGGCGATGGGTGAGCACACCGGCGCCAAGCCCGGGCGGGTGGTGCGTGGCCCGGGCTATCGCCCCGAGGCCCGGCTGTCTGCCGAGGGCAGGCGTGGCTCTGGAGTCGACGTGGTCTCGGGCCCCGACGGTACGGCCTGGCTGCTGTGGGCGGAGAAAGGGGCCGCTCAGCCGGGACGCGGTCATGCCTCGGCCGACGATCTCTATATCGCAGCCTGGCCCGCGGGTGCCTCGGCGCCTGGCCGGTCCATCCGGGTCAACGCTCTGGCGGGCGAGGTGAAGTCCTCGGCGCTCAGCAAGGCACAGGTGGAGGTGGACGAGGACGGCAATGTGCATGTCCTGTATGGCGCCAACGGCAAGTCACCGGTGACCGGCAAGGCCGTAATCAACGTGCACTACACAAGGCTGGAGGACGGCGGCTTTGCCACACCCATCGTGGTGAATTCACCTGCAGAGAACGACAACAGCGCCACCTCACACAGCGACGTGAGCGCGTCTGCCACCTTCGCGGCGCTGGCAGACACCGGCGAGGGACGCCTGCATGCCTTCTGGCTCGACACTCGCCTGGTGGACCACACCGAGTCGCCGGGTCACCTGTTTGCGGCGAGCTCACTCGATGGCGGCGCAACCTGGAGCGCGGACCGTCCGCTCTTTGATGCGGCCTGCCCCTGCTGCCAGCCGGTGGTGGCCGTGGGCGGAGGACGCCTGTGGATGAGCTCGCGGCACGTCGACGGCGAGGGGCACCGCGATCCGGCGGTACGCGCCTTTGATGCGGACTTGCAGCCGCTCGGAGAGCCGATGAGGGTTAGTGAGGGGCGCTGGAAGATCGAGGGTTGCCCACTGAAAGCAACGGGCCTTGCGGTGGATGGCGATGCCACCTGGGCGGCCTGGTATGGTCAGGCAGAAGAGCCAGCAGGCGCCTGGATAGCCCGTAGCGAGGGTCCAGGTGCGCCCTTCACCGATGCCAGGCCCCTGCACCCCGCGGCGGCCGTATCGGACGCGCCGGTCGTGGTCGCGCGGGACGGTGCCGTATGGGCCGCGTGGCACGCCAAGGAGGGGGACGGCCCGCGGCGGGTCTACCTCAGTCACAGGCCGGCTGGCGGCGATTTCAGCGCGCCCGAGGCGGTGTCGCCGCCCGGTGAGAACGCCAGTTATCCGGCGCTGACGCTGGCCGGCGACGATGTGGTGTTGGCCTGGCAGCAGGGCGAGGCCATCGTGGCTACGCGCCTGATCGGTGTCTGGAAGTGATTGCTGCGGGGCGGTGGCTCGCTGGATGTGCCTGCCTGCTGTGGTTGGCGCCGGCCTGCGCCGGGGACCTGCTGGAGCGGTTCATGGCCCTGCAGGTTGGGGACTTCGACTCCAGCCGGCAGGCCAGGCTGGATACCCGCTATCAGGTGGCGCGCTGGCACATTGTCGAAATCTGGCCAGAGCGCGCCGATGCGGAGCGTTGGGTTTATGTGGAAAGCTGGATGGAGGGCGCCGAGAGTCCCTACCTGCAGCGCATTGCCAGCTTCGTCGAGGACGGCGCCGACCCTGCCGTTATCCGCTCCACGCGCTACCGGCTGCCCGAGCCGTCCGGTTGGGTGGGCGCCTGGCGTGAACCCGGGCGCTTTGCCGCGCTGTCGCGCGAGGCCCTGGAGGCGGTGTCCGGCTGCGGCGTCGCCTTCACCCGCACCGGGTCCGACCGCTTCGAAGGCGGCACGGCGGGATCGGCCTGCGCCAACGCGTGGCGCGGGGCGGCCTATACCGTTTCCACCACGGTGCTCGACGAGGCTGGTCTCGACAACTGGGATCGGGGGTTTGACGGACAGGGCCGGCAGGTATGGGGACCTGCAGAGCGCGGCTATCGACTGCTTCGGGTGCGACCCGACGCCGACGCCGACGCCGCTACCGCCTGCGAGGATCCGGTGCGGCTCCTCGTCTGGGGCAGCATCGCCGATCGGGAGCGCTTCGGGGCCTATGTGGGTGCGCTGGCGCGCTCCGGCTTGTATGCGGAAAATGGTGGTTTCTACGAGGCCCGCACGCCGGCCGTGACCGTGCTCGAGGGCGAGCCGCCTGCGGGGCGTGCGGTATTGATCGCGCAGTTTCCCTGTCGGGCGGCGGTGCAACGCTTCTGGAACGATCCTCGCTACGCCGAGATCAAAAAGCTGCGGGAGGGTATCGCGGAATTCGAGGTGATGGTGCTGCCGAGCGTGCCTTACCAGCCCTAGCCGCCGATGCCGGTGATGCGAAACCCGGACCCGTCCGCCGAGTAGTGCTTGTTGATGAAGATGAGCACCGAGGTCAGCGCCTCCGCAGCGGCCGAGTTGGCCAGCGACCCTGCATGAAGTCCGCGCAGGCCGATAGCCTCGGCCAGTTCGATCACTCGGTCCCGAGCCTCGCGCTTGTCGCCGAATACCAGTACGTCGCAGTCGACCGGGCCATCCACGGCGAGGCGGTGGGCAGCGACGTTGTGGAAGGCGGAGACCACGGTCACTGATTCACCGAGGACTTGCTGCGCACGCAGGGCGGCACAGCCCTCCGCCGGGAGTTGCACCCGCATCACCTTGGGAGGCATCAGTGGCACAGTTGCATCCACCACCAGCTTGCCCGCGCAGGCTGCCCTGATGTCTTCGAGTGTGGCCTGCTGGGAGGCGAAGGGTACGGCGAGCACAATCAGATCGGCGCTGGCCGCCGCCTCGAGGTTCCCTGTTCCCGTGACCTGACCCCGGGCTTCCAGCTTGCGGGCGGCGTCGGCTGCCCGCCCCGCGTCCCGCGAACCCAGCACGACCCGATAACCGGCCGCGGCCCAGCGCCCCGCCAGCGCTCCGCCTAGATGGCCGGTGCCGCCGACGATGCCGATGACGGGTCTCGAATCTGCTTGCATGAAACTCTCCGGGGTAGATGACGTACGGGTTGGTAAAGCGTGGTGCGGTGCCAGGCTACGCGCCCCAGGTTTGCGGCGACCTCGAGCAACTCAGGCACCTCCCGCTGCTGGCCGTGGCTGCCACCGGCCGCGCGGGTGATGGATTCGTTCATGAGCACGCCGCCCATGTCGTCGGCCCCGGCCTGCAGGCAGGCGGCCATGCCCGACAGTCCCATCTTCACCCACGAGGCCTGAATGTGGGTGAACACCGGGTGCAGCACCAGCCTCGACACCGCGTGAACGAGGCGCGCTTCCCGGAAGGTGGGCCCGCTGCGTGCCTGTCCACGACGCCAGAGCGGCGCCTCGGGATGGACGAAGGGCAGCGGCACGAACTCGGTGAAGCCGCCGGTCTCGCCCTGCAGGGTGCGCAAGTGCAGCAGGTGGCGGGCCCAATGCACGGGCCGGTCGACGTGGCCGAACATCATGGTGGCCGTGGAGCGCAAGCCGATCTCGTGGGCGGTGCGCATGACCTCCAGCCACTGGCGGGTGTCGAGCTTGTCCGGGCAGATGATCCGACGGACCTCGTCGTCAAGGATCTCGGCGGCGGTGCCCGGTAGCGACGACAGGCCCGCCCGGCGCAGCCGGGTCAGGTAATCCGCGAGGCCGAGGCCCAGCGTTGCCGCTCCATGGGTCACCTCGAGAGGCGAAAAGGCGTGGATGTGCAGTCCCGGTGCGGCCTCGTGGACCGTCGCGACAATGTCCAGGTAGGTATCGCCGGTAAATGCCGGGTGAATGCCGCCCTGCAGGCACACTTCGCTGGCCCCCCGTTCCCAGGCTTCGACCGCCCGCTCGGCCACCTGCGCCGGATCCAGCAGGTAGCCAGCCTCGCGGCCCGCGCCACCCGGACGGCCCTTGGAGAAGGCGCAGAAGCCGCAGGCATACAGGCAGACGTTGGTGTAGTTGATGTTGCGGTTGATGGCGTAGCTGACCCGGTCGCCGACCACTTCCTGACGGAGGTGGTCAGCCGCGTGCAGCACGGCGTGCTCATCGA
Organism: Gammaproteobacteria bacterium; assembly: GCA_030831085.1. Lineage (GTDB taxonomy): Bacteria > Pseudomonadota > Gammaproteobacteria > Steroidobacterales > Steroidobacteraceae > SG8-30. Next base: position 101,680 of record JAURLT010000062.1, on the reverse strand, counting down.
CATCGCGGGCCTCGAGCAGGGCCGCAATCCCGGACTCGCTCGGTACCTCGCCAGCGCGCAGTTCCCGCAACAGGCGGCGGATGGTGGGCGATGGTGTCGATCCGGCAGCTCGCAAGTGTCCTGGAGGAGGCGTATCGAGGCCCGCGAACCAGCGGCCGGTCCGCGCCATCCCGCTCGCATCGGAGGCACGGAGAACGCGGGTGGCCATGTCTGCCGGCAGCCAGCTTGCGGCCTCGCGGGCGTAGGCGGGCGTGACAGGCAGGCGGGCCACCAACCAGCGGCCCGCCTGAGCCGAGGCGGCGCGCAAGGCATCCACTTCGGGCCACGGCGCCTCTGGATTGACGTGATCCGGCGTGACCGGCGACACCCCGCCCCAGTCGTTGATGCCAGTGTCAGCGAGCCTCGGCAAGGCAGACGGCGACAGGTTGGGTGGGGCCTGGATGGACATCGTGGGCCCGAACAGCAGCCTCGCCACCGCGATGGTCCACAGCAACTCATCGAGGTCCGGTTCGGGTGCCCCGGCCATGCGGGTACCTGGCTTGGCCCTGAAATTCTGGATGATGAGGTCCTGCAGGTGCCCGTATTGCAGGTGCAGGGCCCGCAGCGCGAGCAATGACTCGATGCGCTCGCGCCGGGTTTCGCCGATGCCGACCAGCAGCCCGGTGGTAAAGGGGATGCCCAGCCGGCCGGCGGCCCGGAGGGTCTCGAGTCGGGCAGCCGGATGCTTGTCCGGCGAGCCGAAATGCGGCCCGCCGCGCCGGCACAGTCGCTCCGACGACGACTCCAGCATCAGCCCCATCGAGGCCGCGACCGGTCGCAATGCCGCGAGCTCTGCCTCGGTCATCACCCCCGCGTTGAGGTGGGGGAGCAGCCCGGTTTCCTCGATGACCCGGCCGGCGACGTGGCCGAGGTACTCGAGCGTGCTGCCAAAGCCCAGCGCGGCCAGTGCGGCCCTCGCTGCCGGGTAACGCAACTCCGGTTTGTCGCCGAGGGTAAACAGCGCCTCGGTACAACCCGCCTCCGCGCCCGCGTGGGAGGTGGCAATGACCGCCTCGGGGGACAGATAGGGATGTTCCAGGTGGCGCGGCGCGGTGGCGAAGGTGCAATAGTGGCACACGTCCCGGCACAGGCGGGTCAGTGGCAGGAAGACCTTCGGCGACCAGCTGATCAGCGGCCCGTGACCTGCCAGGGCGAGAGCGGAGGCGGCGGGCTGGAGGGCAGCGAGCGGGGCCTGCTCGAGACTGGACAGGGCAGTCTCCTCATCGGCGAGCTCACCATCGAGCACTCGCCCGACCAGGCGATCGATGCGCGCCGAGTCTTGCCTCATGCGCCAGTCGCTGCCAGTAAGGGGCCCAGCGACGGGTCTTCGAGATCTGCGGGATGATCGACGTCCGCCTCCAGGCCCGCGCGGCGCACGAGTTCCCAGTTCATGCCACTGGACAGCGCGGCCCGTCGGTGCGCGTGGAAACTGCCCGGCCCGAAGGCCAGCGGGAATGCCCGAGCGACGCTGTCGAGCAGGAGGCCATTGGTGCCCTCCCCGGATCGTGAGGGTGCCAACACCACCCTGACTCCACGCCCGGCCCCGAGCATGGCTTCCAGATCGGTGCGCTGCAGCGCGGGCAGGTCCGCCGGCAGCAGCAACACCTGATCCGCGCCTGATGCAAAGGCTCGCCGGCGACCGAGGTCGAAGGCTGCATTCAGGCAACGGCCATCATCCTGCAGGGCTTCGGTACCGACTGGTAGGTGCAAGGCCGAGGGCGATACGACCACGGTCCGGCCGGGGCCGAGGAGGGCGGCGGTAACCCCGAGCACGTGCCTGAACATCTCGACGGCCAGCCGGTCGCGCTCGGCGCTTCCCAGCACTCCAGCCAGGCGAGCCTTGCGCTGCCCGGGACCCTTGATGGCGATGACACCCCAGCAATTCGTATCCGTCACCCAGCCTCCCGGCGACCTGTTACGACTTGCCCTGCCGCCTTGCTTTGTTGGCGACAAGCAAGTTATGAGGAAGTATAGGGCAGAATCCAGGATCGACACACGGGGGGCGAGCGGGGTGCGAGACTCGAATAGACGGTTGAGTGGAAGCCGACAACGGGCCCCCCGCTGGACCTTTACGGCACTCCCCGGCCTGCCTGAAGTCGGCCCGGCAGCGCGCCTCGACTTGCTGATCGCTACCGCCCTGAAGCGGTCGCGCTTGCAGCTGCGCCGCGGCGACATTCTCGTGGTCGCGCAGAAGGTCGTCTCCAAAGCTGAGGATCGCTTCCTGGCATTTCCGGATATCCGGCCGACAGCTCGGGCGCGTGAACTGGCGCGGCTGACCGGCAAGGATCCCCGGGTCGTGCAGGCGATTCTGGCGGAATCCACGGCCGTGGTTCGGGCGGTGCCCGGTGTGCTGATCGTTCGGCATCGCCTGGGACTGGTCATGGCGCAGGCGGGGATCGATCGATCGAATTTGCCCGCCGGTGAGCGCTTGCTGCTGCTCCCGGAGGACCCTGATGCGTCCGCAGGTCGGCTGCGTCGGCAGCTAGCCCGACGTCTCGGCGTGGCGCCCGGTGTGATCATTTCGGACAGCTTCGGCCGTCCCTGGCGGCTTGGCACCGTGAATGTAGCCATCGGCGTCGCCGGGTTGCCGGCCCTGTGGGACCGGCGTGGAGAGTTGGATCGGCACGGTCGGGTGCTTGAGGCGACCGTCATCGCCTGGGCGGACGCCGTTGCTGCAGGCGCCGGGCTGGCCATGGGCGAGGCAGCTGAGGGGTTCCCGGTTGTGTTGGCCCGCGGTCCGCTACCGCCGGTGCCGGCGGGAGCGGCACGTGACCTCCTTCGGCCTGGCAAGGAGGACCTGTTCGCATGATCCACGCCTCCGCGAGGGTCATCGTGCTGTCGGGGGGCGTAGGCGGGGCCCGGCTGGTCGATGGACTCCACCGACATCTCCCCGCCGGCGACCTGGCCGCCCTCGTCAACACTGGGGATGACTTCCTGCACCTCGGGCTGCACGTGTCGCCGGACGTGGACACGGTGATCTACACGCTGGCGGGATTGGCCAACCCCGCGACCGGCTGGGGTCGACGTGACGAGAGCTGGCACTTCATGGAGGTCCTCGCCCAGCTTGGCGGGCCGACCTGGTTCCGTCTCGGGGACCGCGACCTCGCCATGCACGCTGAGCGGAGTCGACGCCTCGTCGCCGGTGAACCGCTGTCCGCGGTCACGCTGGATTTGGCGGCCCGGTTGGGCGTGTCGACCGCGGTGATCCCCATGACGGATGAGGCTGTTCGCACCCGCATACAAACCGCGGACGGCAGCCTGGATTTCCAGGATTACTTCGTGCGCCTGCGTGCCGAGCCCCGGATCGAGCGCATCACCTTTGAGGGCATCGTCGGCGCCCGGCCCGCAGGTGCCGCGCTCGAGGCGATCGCCTCACCGTTGCTCGAGGCCATCTTGGTGGGGCCGTCCAATCCCTACCTGAGCATCGATCCCATCCTGTCCGTGCCGGGATTGCGCAACGCCATGCGCCTGCGCGGGGTGCCCATCGTTGCGGTCTGTCCCCTGATCGGCGGACAGGCGGTCAAGGGTCCCACCGCCAAGATCATGCGGGAGTTGGGCCTCGAGTGCAGCCCGCAGGCCATTGCCGAACACTACTCCGGGCTGATCGATGGTCTGGTCATCGACGAGGCTGATCGGGACTGGGCCGAGCTGTGTGGGGTGCCCGCTTGCGTGACCCGAACCCTGATGGATACGGACGCGGCGAGGTTGCGCCTGGCCGGCGAAGTCCTGGCGTTTGCGGGAACGCTGTAGGACGACGTTTCGCCCGGCCTAGCGGCGGCTGCTGACTGCCTTGGGTGTGGGGCGGGTGCGCTGGGCGCCCTGAGTGGGCCCAGGGCGTTCGAGTCGCGCATGCAGGTCCGCCTTGAGTTGGGTGAACATGGCGTGTAGCGGCATCTGCGGGTTGGCTAGCCACTGATAGACGATGCCCGCCATCGACGCCGCATATTGTTCAGCGACCCGAATAGGGTCCACCGCAGAGTCCACCCTCCCAGCGCGCTGGCCGGCCCGGATCCACTCGGCCACGTCCCGTCGCTGGGCGCGGTGAACGTTGCCGATGTTGGAGTGATATCCCGCTCTGGGATCGATGCCCAGGAACCACAGGATATACATGGCGCGGACCTCGTCGGGCCGGTCCTTGATGAACTGCTCCGCGGCGTCGGTGGCCGCACAGAGGGCCTCCGCGCCAACCTTGGTGCCGACCGCTTTCTGGACGCGCTCCAGCCAGTCGGTGCTGGCCACCTTCAGCAGGTTGCCGAACAGCCCTGCCTTGGAGCCGAAGCGATGGGTCGCGAGGCCCCGGCTGTAGCCGGCGAGGTGACCCACCGCCTGCAGGGTGGTGCCCTGGATGCCACGCTTGACCAGTAATTCGATGGCAGCCTCAGTCAGGCGGCGGTCGGACAGGGCCGCTCTCTCGGCGCGCGTACCCTTGCGAAGCGGGCTGGCTGGCGGTTGCGTCATGGGGCGGATCCTTGTTCGTTGTTCAAGCTCGCGTAGCGTCCACCGTGGAAGACCAGGGGAGCAAGCCCCCCTCGCTCATCGAAGGCCAGCACCTTGCCCACCAGGATGAGGTGGTCACCACCTGGCAGGCGCGCCTCGGTGGCGCAGTCGAAGCGCGCGAGGTAGTCGTGGAGCTGCGGCGCGCCACTGGCGCCTGCGCTGGCTGAAATGCCCTCGAAGCGATCGACGTCGCGGCTGGCAAAACGGGCGGCCAGGTCCGCCTGCCCTGCGTGCAGCACGTGGACAGCGAAGCAGGGCGCCGCCTCGAAGTGGACGAAGTTACTGGACTTGCAGCCGATGCTCCACAGCACGAGTGGGGGATCCAGCGACAGGGAGCTGAAGCTGTTGGCGGTTATGCCCACCGGGCGCCCGTCGCTGCCGAGGGTCGTAATGACGGTGACGCCGGTCGCGAACTGACCCAGCGCCCTGCGTAGTGCCTGGCTCATCCGGCGGCTACTTTAGCGCTTCCCGCAACCTCGGCAGCACCTTGCTGGCGATGTATTCGATGCGGCGCTGACCGGAGGCGACCGGCTCGCCGGGGAACCGGGCCCAGAAGTGGACGTCGCGCACCTGTGGGTAGGCCTGCAGCATCGCGGTCAGCCGTTCCACCGCGGTATCCGCGTCCCACAGTTCGTACAGGCCCTGTGCCAGCGCCGTGGCGGCGTCGGGGAACCTCGGTACCGCGTCAGGCGGACCAAAGGCCCCCCACTCGATGTACTGGTTGCTCTGGTACAGCACGTGCGGGCCGACGATTTCCGCCTCCCGTTCCGGGTCGTCGGAGATGATTGCCCAATGTCCCGCGATGATGACCCCGTCGGCCGGGTCGCGACCGTTGCGCTTGAGGCACTCCACGTAAGTATCGTGGCCGATGCCACCCGTAGACAGGAAGCCGTCGGCGATCCGGGCCGCGCGATCGATGGCAGGTTCCGCCATGCCGCCCAGGTACAACTTGGGGAGGTGTTCCGGTGCAGGCAGGACGCGCAGGTCTCCGACCTTGAACCGTTTGCCCTCGAAGTTGATGCGCTCGCCGGCCCAGGCCCGCCGGATGATGGTCATGGCCTCCTCGATGAGGCTCGGCCGATGCTTGAGTTCCCGACCGAATTCCCTGAATTCCATCTCGCGGTAACCGATGCCGACGCCGAGGTCGAAACGACCGCCGGTGAGCAGCGACAGGGTGGCCGAGTCTTCGGCGATCCGGACCGGATTATGCAGGGGGAGGATCATCAGGTTGGTCCCCATGCGCAGGCGGCGGGTGCGCGCCCCGATGGCGCTCGCCAGCACCAGCGGCGAGGGCGTATAGCCGTCCTCGCAGAAGTGGTGCTCGGTAATCCAGACCGAATCGAAGCCGATCCTCTCGGCCTCTACAATCTGGTCGAGGCACTGGGCGTAGAGGGTCTCGAAGGGGATGTTCCAAGGAGCGGGGTTGCGGAAGTCGTACCAGAGGCCGAAGTTCACTTGTCGAGTCATCTCGCGTGCTCCCTCAGGCCAGGCCGGCCATGAAATCGAGCAGTTCTCGCCGGTACCGTGGACCGTCCTCGACGAAGGGCGCGTGGCCGCACTCCGCAAACTCGACCAGCCGTCCCTGCGGGGCGATACTCGCGCCCAGCCGGCAGATGTCCGGGGGCACGATCTGGTCCTTGCCGCCCACCACGGCCAGTACCGGGACTTGCAGCGCCGCCAGCAACTGGCGCTGGTCCACGGTGTCGAGCTGACCGAGTGCCTCGTCGGCATTGGGTGAGGTCTGCATGAAGATCGACCACATCCAGTTGATCACCGCGTCGGGCTGGGGCACTGCGCATACCGCCTGGGTCAGTCCCATCAGGAAGGCCGCGCGGTTCTCACGCAACAGCTTGACGGTTTCAGCGGTGCTGCCGGGCGGGTTGCCATGCGGGAAGTCCGGCGCCTGCGTATAGCGGGGCGTGGCGGCGGTGGTCAGCACCAGGCCCGCGCAGCGGGTTCCCAGCCGGGCCGCGGTCTCGGCGGCGATCGCCCCGCCGAGCGACCAGCCGTTGAGTGCCACGCGGGGAATGGCCAGGTGGTCGAGCAGCGCGACCGCATCGCTGGCGGAAGACTCGATGGAGACCTCGGCAAAGTCCTTGTCCGACTCGCCGCAGCCGCGCTGGTCGAAACACACGACGCCATGGCCCGCTTCGCGCAGGGCCACGACCGTGGAATCCCACACCCGGCAACTCATGCCCCATCCGTGGATCATGAGGATGGGCAGATGGCTCCCGCGGTTGTATTCGTAATAGATGCTGCGCTGCTCGGCGACGGCCAGGTAAGGCATGCGAACCTCCGGTGATCAGGCCTTGGGCGCGCTCATCTGCGCGCCCGGAATGGGGTTGAAGTAGTGGATCTGGACGCCGCGGCGCAGGATCTTCCAGGTGCCGTTGCGGCGCTGGAAATGGTCGCGGTAGGTGGCGCTGATCATCTGCACGACGTCGTCGCGGGTGGCGCCCATGCAATCCACGTCGCACTCGCCCTCGGCGTTGTCGGCGTCGATGAAGCGCACCTTCAGGTTGCTGGTCAGGTGGTGGGTCTCACGCCAGACCGGCCACAGCACCTCCCTGACGGCCTTGTCGATGCCCGCATGACCCTGGAAGGAACCGAACGGGGGGCCGATGTCCCAGGTGCAATCCTCCCACCAGATGGTCAGGAAGCGGTCGAAATCCAGGTGGTCGAAGCCCTGGCAGTAGTCGGTGACCAGGTCACGCATGGCCTGGCGGCTTTCCAGTTCGTCAACCCGGGCGAGCAAGCGTTCTATGGTCTTCTGCATGTCCATGGTTATATCCCCCTCTGCCTGCGATCGGATTATAGGTTGCCGACCTCCCGCTCGAGCAATCCCGCGAAGCGGTCGCCAACCGCCTGCAGGGCATTGGGGAGGTAGTAACCTGGAAACAGGCCCGTGGACGCCTCGCGTCCCCGCAGGACTTCCTTGGCCACGGCCACCTTGTGGACCTCGGTTGGGCCATCGACGATGCCCATTTCGGGCACCATGGCCCACATCCCCATCAGCGGCGTTTCGTTGGACATGCCCAGCGAGCCGTGCAGGTGCAGGGCGCGATAGACCACGTCACGCAGGACCCCGGGCATGGCGGCCTTGACCGCAGCGATCTCCCGGCGCACCTCGCGGGTGTAGGCCTGGTGCTTGTCGATCAGCCAGGCGGCATAAAGCACATGCAGCCTGAACTGGGTGATCTGGATGTAGGAGTCGGCAATTTTCTCCTGGGTCATCTGCTTGTCCGCCAGCAGTTCACCCTTGGTTCGACGGCTGAGCGCACGTTCGCACATCATGTCCAGCGCACGTTTCAGCAGGCCGACGGTGCGCATCGCATGATGGATGCGCCCGCCACCGAGCCTGGACTGGGCCACCTCGAAGCCCTGGCCGGGCTTGCCGAGTATCGCCTCGCGGGGCACCCGGCAGTCGGTGAAGCGGAGGTAACCGTGCACCCCCGACCCGGGCTCTTCGCGCATGCCCACCGCAGTATTGCGAACCACCTCAAGCCCCGGCGTGTCACGGTCCACGACCAGGATCGAGGCGCCCTGGTGAATCGGTACGTCCGGATTGGTCACAACCACCACCAGCAGGAAGCGCGAGAAGTCGGCGTGCGAGGCAAACCACTTTTCCCCGTTGATGACCCACTGGTTGCCTTCCAGGACTGCCCGGCAGGTGAACTGACCGGGATCGGCGCCCGCTTGCGGTTCGGTCATGGAGTAGCAGGAGGCAATCTCGCCGGCGAGGAGCGGCTGCAGATAGCGCTGCTTCTGCTCTGGGCTGCCGAAGCGCGCGAGGATTTCGGCATTGCCGGTGTCCGGTGCCTGGCAGCCGAAGACCGTCGGCGCAAAGCGGCTGCGCCCGAGGATCTCGTTCATCAATCCCAGCTTCAGTTGCCCGTAACCCTGCCCGCCGAGCTCGGGTCCCAGGTGGCACGCCCACAGCCCACGCTCCTGGACCTGCTTCTTGAGGGGCGCCATGGCCGCAGTGGGACCTGGCAGGGAGGGGTCGAAAGGATCAGCTGGCCCTCGAAAGATGAGGTCGAGCGGCTCGATTTCCCGGCTAACAAACTCATCCATCCAGTCGAGTTTCTTCTGGAAGTCCGGATCGGTCTCGAAGTCCCAAGCCACGTGAACACTCCTGATCGAAGCACGCTTTGCAGCGCAAAAATACGGGCAAGGTGTGACTTCGACGCCACACTCGCGGTGATTCGCGGACGAGTATAGGGGTTACGCTTGCTTGTCGACAACAAGCGGATTATCTTCGGCTCATTGGGGGACGGCGTAGCGTTGCAGCATCAAAAGTTGCGCTGAAACATCGTCGAGGCCCCCAGACTGGTAACTGGTTTCTCATCTACTGGAGGTTGGACGAGCATGATCAAGTCGAAGCGGAATCTGCTGACCTCGTCGGCAGTCGCGATTGCGTTGGGCAGCACATCCGCCTGGGTTCCGGCATTGGCCCAGGAGTCCTCGGTCGGGACGCTAGAGGAAATCACGGTCACCGCCCGCAAGCGCGAGGAGAACCTGCAGGACCTCGGCACTTCGATCAGCGCACTGAGCAGCGCCGACCTGCAGAGGCGTTTCGATCTCGACTTGCAGACTTTTGCCAACGCGGCGCCCAACCTGGTCATCAACGACCTACAGCAGGGCCCGGGCAGTCCCGCGGCCATCTCCATCCGCGGCATCGGGACCACGGACGTTGAGAAGAACTTCGACCCGACGGCTGGCGTGGTCGTCGACGGCGTGTTCATCGGCGTCAATTCGGGAGCGATGCTCAAGGCGCTGGACCTCGAGGGCGTCGAGATCCTGCGTGGCCCGCAGGGTACGCTGTTCGGCCGTAATTCAATCGCGGGGGTCATCAACGTCACCCGTGGCCGCCCGAGCCATGACGGCTGGGGCGGCGCGGTACGGGCGGGTGCCGGCAACTACGGCGATACCCAGCTCGATGGTTACATCAACGTGGCCGTGTCCGACAAGTTCGCCTTCCGGCTCGGCGGTGCCATGCGGGAGCACGACGGCTGGTTCCGCAACGTGACGCTGGGCAAGGACGTGGGCGCCAGTGAGTACATGGCGGTCAGCCCGAGTTTCTCCTTCCGGCCTACCGACAACCTGGAAATCTACTATCGCTTCGACAAGACGGAGCAGGACCAGGACGCCAACACGGTCTCCAACATGGCCCAGGCCGACCAGGCGTGGTGCTTTTTCTACGGCCAGTGTGCCCAGGGCGTCTCGACGCCGCAGTCCGGCGATCGCTACAAGGTGCTGCAGAACGGTGACGATCCCTATCAGTCCTACTTCGACTCTGAGTTGCACCTGCTGAATATCAGCTGGCAGGTGAGCGACACCATGTCGGTGGACTACGTGATGGGTGACTTTTCCACCGACGAAAAGGTCTACCAGGACTGGGACGGCACCGCCCTGACGCTGTACCACACCGATCGTCCCGCGGTCTGGAACCAGACCAGCCATGAACTGCGCCTGACCAGCACCGGCGATCGGCTCTCCTATACGGTGGGTGCCTACCTCTGGGAGTCCGACTACCGCATCGACCTGTCGAGCTACATCGGCTTCGGCGACCTGCTCTTCGGCCTGCCGTTCGGGACGGTGCTCAACGTCCTGCAGACTGTCGCCCAGACCACGGAGTCCGAGGCCTTCTTTTTCGAGGGGGACTACAAGTTCAATGACAGCTGGACCCTGACCCTGGGGGGGCGCTACACCAGCGACGAGAAGACCAGCGGCCTTATCGACCCGCTCATGCCGGAACTCGCCCAGAAGGGCAGCCTCGATAATCCGTTCCGCGAGTCGTGGAGCGAGTTCACGCCGAAGGTGAGCCTGCGCTACCGCATCAACGACGATGCGATGGTCTACGGCCTGTACTCGCGCGGCTTCCGCGCCGGCGGCTTCAACGGGCGACCGGGCACCTATGAGGCGGCCTCCATTGCCTACGACCCCGAGTTCGTCGACAACTATGAGTTCGGCTGGAAGAGCGAGTGGCTGGACGGGCGCCTGCGCCTCAACGGCTCGGTCTTCATGATGAAGTACGACGACAAGCAGGAAGAGCAGAGTGTGCCCACCTCGCAGGGCACCGGTCAGCAGACGCTGGTGGTCAACGCCTCGAGTGCCGAGATCAACGGGCTCGAGATCGACTTCTCGGCGGTCATCAGCGAGAGCTTCACGCTCAATGGGAACCTCGGCATCCTTGATGCCAAGTACGACAAGCTGATCGACCCCATCACCCTGACCGACCTGTCCAATCTCGACCTGCGCCGCGCCCCCCCGGTGACGGCGACGCTGTCGCCGACCCTGAGCTATGAGGCACTTGGAGGTAGCGTCACCCTGCAGGCGGACCTGCGCTATACGGGTGAGCAGGAACTGACCTTCCTCAATTCCCCGCAGAGCCAGGTCGATTCCCACACCACGCTTGATGCCTCGGTGAACTACTCCTTTGGCAGCACGATGGTCAGCCTGTGGGGCCTGAACCTGACTGACGAGGACGTGTGGTCGCAGGCCTACGACGTGGGTACCAGCGTGACATTCCCCGGCCTGTGGACCTATGCAGCCGCCAGACCGCCGCGAATGTACGGTCTGAGGATCACCCACAACTTCTGAGGGATCCCGGCTGGCGCGGGCCTGGCCGCGCCAGCGTCCGGGTGGCAGTTGATGCGGCCCGGCGTCTGCCCTGACGCCGGGCCATTTTTCTGGACTGGACTGATATGAGCAGACGCTGGGTGGTGACCGGGGGATCGCGCGGTATCGGGCTGGCGGCAGTCAGGCGGGCCCTCGCGGCGGGTGATCGCGTGGCGGTGCTCGCGCGACGTCCGCCCCCCGGTTTGTCGGCTCTCCTGGGAGAGGGCTCGCATCTCCTGCTGACCGCCGACGTTAGTGATCCGGTCTCGGTGGCCGAAGCCATGGCGAGCGTCGCAGCGGAGTGGGGCGGGATCGACGTCCTGGTTAACAATGCCGGCCTGCACCGTGGCGGCAAGCTCGAGCGCCTGGCGCTCGAGGATTGGAACGCGGTGCTCGCCACCAACCTGTCGGGGGCCATGCACTGCATTCGCGCCGCCTTGCCGTACATGGGGCCCGGTGCGTCAGTGGTCAACGTCGGTGCGGTGGTGGGCTTCCGCGGCTTTCCTGGAGATGTGGCCTATGGCGCATCCAAGGCTGGCCTCGCGGGCCTCACCCAGGTGATGGCGGTGGAGCTCGCGCCGCGCCAGGTGCGGGTGAATCTCATCGTGCCTGGCTTTGTATTGACTGAGATGACCGCTGCGGTGGCGGAGCGGGCGCGGGAGCGATTGCTGGCCCGGATTCCCCTGCGACGCGAGGGGACCGAGGGCGAAATTGCCGAGGTGATCTACTGGGTAGCCGGTTCGACCTATATGACCGGTGCCGTGATTCCCACCGATGGCGGGTTGATGTGCAACCTGTAGATAACGGCGAGGCTCGCCTGCTGGGATGGCTGGCCGAACATCTGGGCCTGCAGGATCCGGCCTCGCCACGGCGACTGAGTGGTGGCAACTCGAACCTGACCTTGTGCGTGGCCCACGCGGGGGGGCAGGTGGTGATCCGGCGTCCGCCCGAGAACGCGATCTCGGCGAGTGCGGCCCGCGGCGTCAGGCGAGAGGCGCGCATGCTGCAGGCCCTGGCCGGACGGGCGCGGGTTCCACGACTCCTGGCGTTTTGTGAGGACGCCTCGGTCATCGGCCAGCCCTTCGCGGTCGTGCAGCACGTTGCCGGTCACGCCATCTCCACGGCGCTGCCCCCCAGCTATCCGCCTGGGGCTGGCACCCTCGATCGACTCGGCGAGGAGCTGGTCGATGCCATTGCCGAGGTGCACACCCTCGATCCATGCGAGCTGGGACTCGAGGTCGGTGACGGCGCCTCGCAGTATGTTGTTCGACAGGTTGAGCGCTGGCGCGACCTGCGTGCGGCCCAGTCGGTCCGGGAATTGCCGCTGGTCGGCTCGCTCGCTGACTGGCTGTTGTCGAGGCTGCCACCGTCGCCACGGCTGGCCGTCATGCACGGCGACTATCACCTGGACAACACCCTGTGCCATCCGCAGCAGCCTGCTTTGTCGGCCATCATCGACTGGGAACTTTCCACGGTTGGCAATCCGCTGGCGGATGTGGCGCTGATGCTCGCGTTCTGGGGTGAGCGCAAGGTGGACGCACCGGGCTTCGGCTTCGTCCAGGCAGTGAGTCGCGGGCTGCACGGTCTGGTGACCCGCGAGGCACTCGCCCTGCGCTGGTCGCGGGCCACCGGTATCCCGGTCGACGACCTCGACTACTACCTGGTCTTTGCCTTGTGGCGGCTCGCTTCGATCGTGGAGGGTGCCTATGTTCTGTACCGCCAAGGAAAGGTCCACGACGACTATTCCCGTAACCTGGAGCGGGACGTACCGAGCTTGCTGGAGGAGGCCGCGATGATAGCTGGTCTGGCCTGGAGGTGACGAACATGCAATCCACCATGATGGACTTTCCGGTTTCCACCCAGATGATCCTGCGTCACGGTCGGCGCCTGCACGCGGCCAGCCGGGTGTCCAGCTATGACGGTTCGGCTTTCCGGCATGGCAGCTTCGCCGAGGTTGCGGCGAGGGCCGACCGTCTCGCCGTCGCGCTGGCCGCGCTTGGGGTCGTGCCGGGCGATCGCGTGGCCACTTTCTGCTGGAACCACCAGGCGCACCTCGAGGCCTACCTGGCCGTGCCCTCGATGGGCGCCGTCCTGCACACGCTGAACGTCAGGCTGTTTCCCGCGCAGGTGGGGCAGATCATGAGGCATGCGGCCGACCGGGTGCTGATCGTCGATGCGGTCCTGCTGCCAACGCTCGCCCCGGTGCTTGAGGAGGTGCCCAGCCTCGAGCGGGTGATCGTGGTGGGTGGCGGCGAGGGTGGACTCGACTACGAGGCGCTGCTGGCTGCCGCCGACGGTGAGCCTCGGTGGCCGGTGCTCGACGAGCGACAGGCCGCGGTGGTCTGTTACACCTCGGGCACCACCGGCGACCCCAAGGGTATCGTTTACAGCCACCGCACGATCTTCATGCATACGCTGGGCACGCTCGGCCGCGACACGTTCGCGATCGGCCAGGACGACCGAATCCTTCTGCTGCCTTCCATGTTTCACGCCAACGCGTGGGGGCTGCCCTATTCCGCATGGTTTTCCGGAGCTGACCTGCTGCTGCCCGGCCCGCATCTCAAGCCCACCGACCTGCGGCGGATGATCGAGCTCGAGAGGCCGAGCTTTACGGCGCTCGTCCCCACCCTCATCAACGACCTGCTCGAAGCAGACCGGGTGCAGCCGCTGGACCTGTCCTGCTTCCGCGTGCTGGTCTCCGGGGGGTCTGCCGTATCCCCGGCGCTGATCGCCCGGGTGAGAGAGCGCTGGGGAGTGCCGGTGCTGCAGGGCTGGGGCATGACGGAGACCAGCCCCATGTGCTGCCTGTCCATCCCGCCTCGCGATGTCGCGGTCGAGGACCAGCCGGCGTGGCGTGCCCGCAGCGGTCGTCCTGTGCCAGGCATGGAAGTGCGGATCGTGGATGACCAGGGCCGGCGGCTGCCCGAGGATGGCGTCACGGTCGGAAACCTGCAGCTGCGCGGCCCGTGGGTGACCGGCGGTTACCACCAGGGCGCCTCGCCCGATTCCTTCTCAGCCGATGGCTGGCTGCGGACCGGAGACGTCGGTTTCATCGACGAGCAGGGCTACGTGCAGATCACCGATCGTTCCAAGGATGTGATCAAGTCCGGTGGTGAGTGGGTCTCCTCGGTGGAACTGGAGAACCAGCTCTCGATGCATGGCGACGTCGCCGAGGTGGCGGTCATCGGCATCCCTGACCCGCGTTGGGAGGAGCGGCCGCTGGCATTGGTGGTGGCCAGGACTGGCTGTCGTGTCGAGCCCGTGGCGCTTCGGGAATTCCTGGAGCCACGGGTGGCCCGCTTCTGGTTGCCGGAGTACTGGGCGGTGGTCGAGTCCTTGCCGCGCACCAGCGTGGGCAAGATTGATAAGCGAATGCTGCGACAGATGCACGCCGAGGGACGGGTGGAGGTCACCCGGTTGGAGCGCGGCGAAGCCGGCTGACCGGGCTCGGCGAACGCCGGGAGGGTGACTAGCGGAGCAGGGCGATCTCCTCGTCGGTCAGTCCGAGCTCCCGGAGTACCGTCACGGTGTCATGACCGGGAGGGACCGGTGCCTGCGGTTGTCTGGTCGTGCTTCGGCTGAAGCGCGGCGCCGGAGCGCCTTGCGGAACTCCGCCCACGTCGATGTAGGTGCCCCGGGCCTGGTGATGCGGGTGCCGTAGGGCCTCGTCGAGATCGAGTACCGGGGTGATGCAGGCATCGACGCCAGAGAACAGCTGCTCGAGTTCCTCCCGGCTTCTCATGGCGATGGTCTCGCCGAGCCGACGGCGCAACTTCGGCCAGAGGTCATCGGTCAGGGCAGGGTAGCGCTCCGCTGCAAAACCAACGCCGCCCCGAAATTCCTCGACGTCCAGTCCCAGTCGGGAGATCAGTTGCTCGTGGAACGCCGGCTCGATGGCCCCGATCGCGACCCATTTGCCATCCCGGGTCGGGTAGGTGCCGTAGTAGTGCGCGCTGCCGGACAGGAAGTCACCGCCCGGGCGACCGCGCCAACTTCCAGCGGCCCGTAGTCCGAGGAAGGTGCCCATGAAGGAGGCCAGGCCATCGAGCATGGCGGCGTCGACGACCTGGCCCTTGCCCGAGCGACTCCTCTCGAACAGGGCGGTGACCACCCCCAGTGCCAACAGCATGCCGCCGCCGCCGTAGTCTGCGACCACGTTGAGCGGTGGCTGGGGATTGCCATCTGCGGGTCCGAGTTGGTGCAGCAGTCCGCTGAGGGCGAGATAGTTGATGTCGTGTCCGGCGGCCTGGGCAAGGGGGCCTTGCTGGCCCCATCCGGTCACCCTGCCGTAAACGAGCCGGGTATTGCGCGCAAGGCAGGTATCGGGTCCGAAACCGAGTCGCTCGGCGACCCCTGGACGATAACCCTCGATCAGCACGTCGACGGTCTCGACCAGACGGAGCAGGACCGATAGCGCGCTGCTTCGCTTCAGGTTCAGCGCTACCGATCGACGAGACCGGAGGTGGGGATCTAGCGGGGCAACCGGGTGGGCGTCGGGTCGCTCGATGCGAGTGACCTCGGCCCCGAGGTCAGCCAGCAGCATGCAGGCATACGGAGCGGGCCCGAGGCCCGCCATTTCCAGTACGCGAATCCCAGCGAGGGGTCCCCCCTCAGCCGAGGTCATGCACCGATCCGTTCCGGTCGGCCAAGCCCACCAGCCAGTCGCAGGGTTCGAAGCGCGGCCCGTGCCGTGCGGCGAGGTCCTTCGCGACCCGGACAAACTCGGCTGCGCCGATCGTATCGACCAGTGACAGTGCGCCACCGCTCCAGGACGGGAAGCCCCAGCCCAGGATCGAGCCGAGGTCGGCATCCGCCGCCGAGGTCACTACACCCTCCTGGCGGCAACGGGCGGCCTCCAGGGTCTGGATGTACAGCAGTCGGGTCTTGACCTCGTCCAGCGAGGGCTGGGCCGCAGAGGGCGGATAGTGCTCGGCGAGGCCGGCCCACAGCCGCTTGGGTTC
Source organism: Gammaproteobacteria bacterium (assembly GCA_030831085.1). GTDB lineage: Bacteria > Pseudomonadota > Gammaproteobacteria > Steroidobacterales > Steroidobacteraceae > SG8-30. The sequence continues at coordinate 85,562 of JAURLT010000062.1, read as the reverse complement.
GCCGGCGGGATAGTCGTAGAAACCACCGCCGCTTTTGCGACCCATGCGCCGCAGTTCCTCGACGAACAGTTGCAGCACCGGCCAACTCGGCGGCTCGACGAATTCGCCGCCGAGGTCTGCGCGCGCCTGCTGCACGACGTGATACTGCAATTCAAGCGACACCTCGTCCATGACGGCCAGCGGTCCCACCGGCATTCCGGCGAAGCGCCCGGCGTTCTCGATCAGCGCCGGGTTGACGCCGTCCATCAGCAGCATCTGGCCCTCATAGCAGTAGGTGGCAAACACGCGGCTGGTGAAGAAGCCGCGACTGTCGTTGACCACGATGGGTGTCTTGCGCAGTTTCCTGACCAGGTCGAGGGCGTGTGCCGTGGTCTCGTCGCTGGTCTGCCTGCCGCGGATCACTTCCACCAGCGGCATGCGCTCAACCGGCGAGAAGAAATGCAGGCCAATGAACCTTGTCGGGTCGCGGGAGGCCTCGGCAAGGCCGCTGATCGGCAGGGTCGAGGTGTTGCTCGCAAACAGGGCACCCGGGGGCAGCACGCGCTCCGCCCGCCGGGTGACGTCGGCCTTGACCTCGCGGTCCTCGAAAACGGCCTCGATGACCAGTGCGCAGTCATCCAGCACGGTGAAGTCCACACCCGGCTGAATCCGGTCCATGACCCTGGCGGCAGCGTCCTCGTCCAGCCGCCCGGACTTGATCTCGCGCTGCAGGGCCCGCTCTGCGTAGCTAGTGGCCCTCTCGGCGATCTCAGGGGTTCGGTCGATCACCCGACAGTGGATGCCGCTGCGAGCAAGCACGTAGGCCAGCCCGGCCCCCATCATGCCGGCCCCAAGTACGCCCACCCTGGTGACGTCCGTCGGCGGGATGCCCGCGGGTCTGGCGGCCAGCTTCTCGGCGCGCTGGCGGTTGATGAACAGGGTGCGCACCAGGTTGCGGGCCACGCTGCCCGCAGCCAGGCGGGCAAAGTAGTCGCGCTCGACGGCCAGACCCCGCTCAATGGGAAGCTGCAGGCCCTCGTAGCTCGCGGAGAGGATCGCCAGGGGCGCCGGGTAGTTGCCGTAGCCGCTGCGGGTGGCGGCTGCCACAGCACCGGCGAAGGCCTCGCCCCATCCCGGGCCACCGGGTCGCAGCCGCCCGGGCATCACGAAGCCTTTCACGTCCCAGGGTTGGACCCGCGAAGCGCCAGGCGCGCCTGCTGCCCGGATCGCCTCGTCCAGGAGTGCAGCAGGCTCCACCAGGCGATCGACGATGCCCAGGTCAAGCGCTTCCGCCGGACCAAGCGAGTTGCCTTCCAGCATCGCGCGCAAGGCCGGCTCCAGGCCGATCAAGCGGGGCAGGCGCTGGGTGCCACCTGCTCCGGGCAATAATCCGACCTTGACTTCGGGCAGGCCCACCACGGCCTCCGGGCGATTAGCCAGCAGTCGCTGGTGGCAGGCGAGCGCAAGTTCCAATCCGCCACCCAATGCCAGGCCATTGATGGCAGCCACGACGGGCTTGCCACAGGTTTCCAGGCGGCGCAGGAAGCGGGAAAACGCGGGCGTCGCCTCGAGGACCTGCTCGGGGGTGGGCCGACTCGCCAACAGTGTGTCAATGTCCTTGAGGTTCCAGCCGGCAGCAAACGCCTGCTTGCCTGAGGCGATGACGATGCCAGGGATGGCTTCGTCCCCGAGCAGGAGGCTCAAGGCCTGGTCAAACTCCGCCACCACCGCATCGGAAAGGGGATTCAGTGATGCCTCGGGAACGTCGAGGTGCAGCACACCGACGCCGCCCGCGCCAGTCTCGAGCCGGAGATTGCGAAAATTCGCCTGCATGCCTGGGGTTCCTCCGGCCTATACGCGCTCGATGATGGTCGCCGTGCCCATCCCTGCACCGACGCACAGGGTCACCAGCGCGGTAGAGAGATCGCGCCGCTCGAGTTCATCGAGGACGGTGCCGAGTATCATCGCGCCGGTGGCACCCAGCGGGTGCCCCATGGCGATGGCTCCACCATTGACGTTCACCCGCTCGTGGGCCAGGTCGAAGTGGGACATGAACCTGAGCACCACGGCCGCGAAGGCCTCGTTGACCTCGAACAGGTCGACGTCGTCGACCTGCATGCCCGCCTTGCGCAGCAGTTTCTCGGTGACCAGGGCCGGCCCCGTCAGCATGATGGTGGGCTCGGAACCGATCGAAGTGAAGGCCCTGATGCGTGCCCGCGGTCGCAAGCCTGCCGAGTTGGCGAACTCCCGAGTGCCCAGCAGAACGGCGCAGGCTCCATCGACGATGCCGCTGGAATTGCCCGCTGTATGCACGTGGTGGATCGTCTCGACCTGGGGGTAGCGAAGTTGCGCCACGGCATCGAAGCCCGGTTGCTTGCCGATCTCGGCGAAGGCCGGCTTGAGGGCGGCCAGTGATTCAAGGGTGGTGGCCGGGCGCAGGTGCTCGTCGTGGCTGAGGACTATCCGGCCGATCACGTCACGCACCGGCGTAACGGAGCGCGCGAAGCGGCCCTCGTCCCAGGCCCGAGCTGCGCGCACCTGACTTTCCACGGCATAGGCGTCCACCCGCTGGCGATCATAGCCGTCGAGCGTTGCGATCAGGTCTGCACCGATGCCCTGCGGCACGTAGTGCAGGGCGCTCGCTACGGCGGGGTCCGCATGCCATGCCCCGCCGTCAGAACCCATGGCCACTCTCGACATTGATTCCACGCCGCCGGCGACCACGCAGTCCGAGGCACCGCAGGCGAGCTGCGCAGCTGCCGCGTTGACGGCCTCCAACCCCGAGGCGCAGAACCGGTTGACCTGCTGGCCGGCGACGGTCTCGGCGAAGCCGGCGCTCAGCGCTGCGATTCGGGCGATGTTGGCACCCTGTTCGCCGATCGGGCTCACGCAACCAAGCACCACGTCATCAATGCGCGAGGTATCCAGCTCGTTGCGATCCCTCAGCGCGCCGAGGGCCTGGGCGGCCAGTTGCACCGGAGTAATGCCGTGCAGGGCGCCATCGCTGCGGCCGCGACCGCGCGGGGTGCGGACATGGTCAAGAATCAGTGCGTCTTTCATGGGCCTTTACTTGTTGCCGACAAGGATAGACGCACGCCCCATCCTCGGCAAGCCGCAGCAGTGCTCAATCTGCCAGCGTGAAGACGTAGAGCATGTTGCCACCGGAGGGCTGGTAGATGTCGGGGCTGAGCTCGGCGGTCATCAGCTTGAAGACGCCCATGCCGGTGGCCACCGCCACATACTGCCGATCCCCTGCGAGGTAGGTGATCGGGTAGCCGTGCAGGGGCGCGCCGAGACGGGCCCGCCACAGACGCTTGCCGGTGGCGACGTCGAAGGCATTGAAGTACCGGTTGAGGTCGCCGACGAAGGCGAGTCCGCCGGAGGTGGTGAGGACTCCAGTCAGGAACATAGCCTCCTGGGTGTGGGTCCAGCGTTCCTCCAGCGTGCCGGCGTCGAAGGCACTGAGCCTGCCGAGCTTGCCTGCACTGCCCGGCTGCGGAAAGATGCGCGCTTCGCCGCCATAGCCGCCGCCACCGTCCGCCATGTTCACCTCGCGGCCGGTCAACTCCACGCAGAGTTGGTGCAGTGGAATGACCAGTGAGCGGGTCTCGGGACTGAAGGCGCTGGCCTGCCAGTTGTGTCCCCCATAGATGCTTGGGCAGACCGATACCGCGTCGCCGATCCCTGCATCGAGGATGTCCCGGCGATAGCGGACCCTGCCAGTCTGGAAATCAATGTCCTCAAACAGGTTCTGGGGCAAGGTTTCCTTGACCCCCAGGAAGCTACCGTCACGCCGATCGAGCTTCCACAACAATCCGTCCTTGCCCACGGTGAGTAGCGAAGGCTTCCCATCGAGGTCGACCAGCACCCTTTCGAAGCCAGTCTCCATGTCCAGGGTCTCGCCGGGGACATGTTGGAAGTACCAGGCGATTCGCCCGGTGGCCGGGTCGAGTGCCAGCGTGGAGTTGGTATAGAGCGCTGCGTCGCTCGGGCTCATGCCCCGGCTGGCTGCGACCCAGGGCTTGGCCTGGGAGGTACCGAGGTAGTAGAGGCCGAGCGCCGGGTCGTAGCTGCCCGCGATCCAGTTGTCCCCGCCGCCACGCAGCCTGAGGTCGACACCTGCCCAGCTGCTGTCGTTGGGATCACCCGGCTGCGCGATGGTTTGGGTTCGCCAGAGTTCACGGCCTGTTTCAGGGTCATGGCCAGTGATGAAGCAGCCCTCATCCTTGAACCGCTCGCAGCCGTTGATGCCGCTGATCAGCACCCCGGCCACCACCACCGGCCCTGCGGTGTGGGTGTAACCCTTGCGGTAGTCGGCCTTGACCGTCCGCCAGACTTCTTGGCCGGTGTGCATGTCGAGCGCAACCAGCGCTGCGTCGTAGGTGGCGAGAAAAAGCTTGTCTCCGTGGATGGCGATATTGCGCGTGGGTCCACCAAGGGTTCGAGAGGCCTCCGGATACCCTGCCGAGTATTCCCAGATCAATTCACCCGTGCCCGCATCCAGCGCCTGGATCACGTTGCCCGGGTGGGTCAGGAACATCACGCCGTCATGCACGATGGGGGTGACCTGATTGCTGCCCTCGCGCATGGTCATGGCCCAGGCGAGTTTGAGCCGTCCCACATTGCCGACCTGGACCTGGTCGAGGGGACTATGACCATGACCGGAGGCCGTCCGCCTCCAGTTCAACCAGGAGCCCGGCGGGGGATCGTCGAGCAGGGACTGGGTGACCGGGCGCAGGTCGGGAGTCCGGCCGTTGCGCCAGCGATTCGCCCGTGCCGCTGCCTCGGCAATCCCGCTGGCGCCTTCCCAGCTGCTGGCCTCGCTGTCGGCTGCAGTTTCTGCCTTGAACTCAAGGGTGGTCCCCGGCTCCAGCGCGACTCCTGCGAAGTCTGCCCCGTTGGCCTGGGCCAGGTACCCCGCGAGGGCGAGTGCATCTTCAGCCGACAACCCGGAGGGCGCGTTCATGGCCATGCTGCTGCGGATGAGCCCGGCCAGTTCCCCGACGCTACGGCCGTTCCACTTGTTCTGAAACGCTGCACTCTTGAGAGCGGCGCCATGGGCGCTGCCGCGCAACTCGAGGTGATGGCATTCCGCGCAGTAGCGGGCGTACTGCTCATTGGCGGCCGCCGCAGGCCGCGCATGGGCGGCCGCAACCGCGGCCAGGGCAAGAGTCGCGAGCGCCTGAGTTGTGGCTTGAACGGTGATGGTCAGTCCCATAGACAGCCCGACCTTGAACGCTATCCGGCCTGGCGCCTGAACTCGACTTCCGGAAAGCCGGCGCTGGCTGACTCGCGCATCTTGTCGTAATAAACATTGGCGCCGCCGAAGTAGATGAGCACCCGGGGCTTCTTGCCTTTCAAGTTGGCGCCCATCATCCAGGAATGAGCCTTGTACCCCTGCGCCATCAGGGTCATCTGGTGGATTTCTGCGGTGTGGGCCGTCCAGGCATCCTCGGCCTCTTGCCTGGGCTCGCACACCCCGTAACCCTCGCCCTCCATTTTCTTGATGCAGTCCACGATATAGAGGATGTTCTGCTCGATGGAGGTGGGCAGGTTGGCAAACGGCGCCTGCGGGCCAGTGATCATGAACAGGTTGGGGAAGCCGGCGACGAAGACCCCCATGATGGAACTCGACACCTCCTGCCACTTGTCCTTCAGCAGCACGCCTTGCTGGCCGCGGATGGGCAGGGCTTCCTGAGCGCCCGTGTAGGCCTGGAAACCGGTCGCCAGGACGATGATGTCGAACTCATAGTGCTGCTTCGTGGTCCGGATGCCGGTCTCGGTGATCTCCACGATCGGTTCCCGCTCGTTGATGTCGACCAGCTTGACGTTGTCGCGGTTAAAGGCTTCGAAGTAGCCGTGATCCAGCGGTGGACGCTTGGCAAAGAAGGGATAGCCCTTCGGGGTCAACATCTCGGCGACCTCTGGATCCTTAACCTTCTCCTTCATCTTGCGCACCAGGAAGTCGGCGACCACCCGGTTGGACTCGGCATTCACGACCAGGTCGTCGAAGGTCTCGAATACGAACCGGAAGCTGCCCCTCGGCCAGTGCTCCTCGAGGATGCGCTCGACTTCCTCGGGCGGGGTGTCGGCAAGGTTGCGACCCACCGGACTGTCGAACGCCATGCCGAAGGAGTGGTTACGGCACTTCCTGATGATCTCGTCGTAGTTGTCCTTGATCTCCCGGTCCCACTCGGGGGTCATGGCCTTTTGCACTGCAGGCATGATGAAGTTCGCCGTGCGCTGGAATACGGTGACCTGCGCCGCCGTTTCGGCCACGACCGGCAACATCTGTACGGTGGTCGCGCCACTACCGATGATGGCGACGCGCTTGCCCGCATACTCCAGCCCTTCCGGCCAGCGCGCGGAGTGGAAGCAGGGGCCCTGAAACCGGTCCATCCCCTTGAAGTCCGGAATGACCGGCTCGGAGATCATGCCCATCGCACTGACGAAGTAGCGACAGGTGTAGGTCTCGCCGCCCTCCGTTCGGACCAGCCAGAGTCCGCTGTCCTCCTGAAAGTCGGCGCTCGCGATCTTGGTGTTCAGCGTGATGTGTGGCCACATGTTGCAACGGTCGGCGACGAAGTGCATGTAGCGCAGGTTCTCTTCCCAACCTGGGTAGCGGCAGGACCAGGACCACTCCTGGAGCAGTTCCCTGGAGAAGGTCAGGCAGTAGTAATAACACTCGCTGTCGCTGGCGGCGCCAGGGTAACGGTTCCAGGTCCAGGTGCCGCCGATGTCGGAGGCCTTGTCGAACACGCGAATGGACAGCCCTGCCTGACGCACGTAGTGAATCAGGCCCAGTCCCGCAAAGCCTGCTCCCACCGCGATGACATCGTAATCAGCCTGGTGCCTGAGTTGTTCGGTTGCCAACTTTGAAAATCCTCCAAGCCATTGTTCAAGAGCGTCATGCGCCGACAGTCAGGGCGGATTTTTGCGCGCGCCTGGCGGGCCAGCATGCACCGGAAACGATACTAGATTCCTTGTTGGTAACAAGCAAGTAGCGGCCTCCGTTCGCTCTCCGAGGCTGCCTGCGTAGCGGTTGCTGCGACCACGCCTGGTCGCTGGGTGGCATCAGGGGAAACAAACCACTTACCCTATTGCCCATGAACAGGAGAACACCCATGCAATTTCGCGCCGGTCTGGGAGGCCTGTTGGCCGGATGGATGTACCTTGCTGCTCCGGCAGTCATGGCCGACCTTCCGTCGCTGTCGCCGGCCGACGTCTTCGAACTCGAGTATGCCGCGGACCCGCAGATCTCCCCGGATGGCAGGCAAGTGGTGTACCAGCGCCGGTCATTCGACAGGCTCTTGGACCGGGGACGGGGGCAGCTGTGGATGGTGGGAGCGGACGGCAGTAGCCATCGTCCGTTGCTCGATGGCGACGTCGAGGCCTCCACGCCGCGCTGGTCGCCGGACGGCAACCGGATTGCCTACGTGGCGGCTGATCGAGACGGGCGGGCCCAGCTCTACGTCCGCTATCTGGGGGCGGGGGCTTCGACGTCCGTCACCCAGCTGCCCGATGCGCCGCTGTCCATGGAGTGGTCGCCGGATGGCGCCCGCCTGGCCTTCACCATGCGCGTGCCGCGCCAGCACGAGCCGCTGGCACTCGACCTGCCCAAGGCGCCCAAGGGCGCCAAGTGGGCCGAGCCGCTGGTGGTGATCGATCGCATGGTGTTTCGCGGGGATGGCCGCGGCATGTTGCCCGATGCGTACGCCCAGGTCTTCGTGGTCCCGGCCGAGGGGGGCACTCCCCGGCAGCTGACCGAGGGTCCCTACGATCACGGCGACCTTGAGTGGCTGCCCGATGGCAGTGGCCTGCTGCTCTCGGCAAATCGTCGCGAGGACCGCGAGCAGCATCCGCTGGACAGTGAGCTCTACCGACTGGACCTCGTGCGCGGTGAGCTGACTCCGTTGACCCGACGCTACGGACCGGATTCCGATCCGGTGGTCTCGCCGGACGGAAAGTGGCTGGCCTGGACCGGGTTCGACGACGGGCGCATCAGCTACCAGCGAAGCCGCCTGTATGTCATGCCATTGTCGGGTGGCGAGCCGCGCGAGCTGTCCGCCGACTTTGATCGTGACCTGAATGCCCCAAGCTGGACACCGGATGGACGCGCGCTGATCGTGGAGTCGGACGATCACGGACGCACCCGGCTGCTCAGGCTGCCTGTCGCCGTGGGCGGTCAAGCCGAGGTCCTCGTCGACGACCTCGGAGGCACCAGCTGGTCCAGGCCCTATCCCGGCGGTTCCTTTTCACAATCGCGAGCCGGACGGCTGACCTACACCTCGGTGAGCGCTTCCCGCCCTGCGGAGGTCGCGCTGCTTGAGCCGGGCCGCAAGGCCCGGGTCCTGACCTCATTGAACGAGGACTTGCTGGGGCGTCGTAGTCTCGGCGTGGTCGAGGAGCTCACGGTCCGTTCGTCGGCCGACGGGCGCGACATCCAGGCCTGGCTGGTCAAGCCGCCGGGCTTCGAGGCGGGGCGCCGCTATCCGCTGATCCTGGAGATCCACGGCGGCCCCTTCGCCAATTACGGGCCACGCTTCGCCATGGAGATGCAGCTCTATGCGGCCGCTGGCTACCTGGTGCTCTACGTGAATCCGCGCGGTAGCACCAGTTATGGCGAGGCCTTCGCCAACCTGATCCATCATGATTATCCGGGCCAGGACTACGACGACCTGCTCTCGGCTGTCGACGCGGTGATCGAAGCGGGCCACGCGGATCCCGGGCGCCTCTACGTGACGGGTGGCAGCGGTGGCGGAGTGCTGACGGCCTGGATCGTCGGTGGCACCGATCGGTTCAAGGCGGCCGTGGTACAGAAGCCGGTGACCAATTGGACCAGCTTCGCGCTGACTGCCGACCTGCCCAACTACTTTTCCCGCTATTGGTTCCCGTCGACGCCGTGGGAGGATCCGGAAGGCTACTGGCGCCGCTCGCCACTATCGAGGGTGGGACAGGTCAGTACGCCGACGATGCTGCTGACCGGAGAAGAGGACCTGCGGACCCCGATCTCGGAGTCCGAGCAGCTCTATCAGGCGCTCAAGCTGAGGGGAGTCGACACCTTGCTGGTGCGGGTGCCGGGAGCACCGCATTCGCTCGACCTGCGGCCGAGCCAACTGGCCGCGCGCAGCCAGGCCATCCTGGCCTGGTTTGCGCGCTATCCCGGAACTTAGCCTGCCGGCGCCGCCGTGGGATCGCCGGTCAGGAAGCCGATCTTCTTCAGCCCGTTACGCTGCAGGGCGAAGAGCACGTAAGCCACATACTCATAGCGCACCCGGGAATTGGCCCGCAGGTGTACCTCGGGCTGAGGATCCTTGTTGGCGTCGGTGCGGATGAAGTCGATCATGGTAGCCGCATCGATCACGGAACCGTTCCAGATGATGCTGCCGTCGAAGTCGATCTCGAGGTTGATCACCTCGGGCGGCTCGGTGGGCTCGGTGGGGGTGTCGCGTGGCAGGTCGATCTTGACCGCGTGGGTCATCACCGGGATGGTGATGATGAAGATGATGAGCAGCACCAGCATGATGTCCACCAACGGAATGACATTGGGCTCCACCATGGGCTCAGAAGCATCGCCGCCTACCGAAATCGCCATTGCAATCAACCCCTTTCACTGACGGGGCGGGAAATCCGCCCCGGAGATAATAGTGTCCGTGGCGGCCGATGCAAAGTGTGGCCCGCCCTGACCTAACAATATTTATTAAAAAAACATTATAAACATTTGTTTTTTATAAAATAAATTAATCTCAGAGCAGGACGCGCTCGATGCCGCCCGTGTTGGCCATGCGGATGTAGTCGGGCATCCAGTCCTTGCCCAGCACGTGACGGGCCAGTTCGACCACGATGTAGTCCGCGTCGAGCCCGGTGTCATCCGAAAATCTTGCCAGCCCCTGCAGGCAGGAGGGGCAGGAGGTGAGCACTTTGATCTCCCCTTCGAAGCCGTCGGCGCGGAGGGCCGCCGTGCCGCGGGACAGTTCCTGTTCCTTGCGAAAGCGTACCTGGGTCGAGACGTCCGGACGCACCACGGCCAGCGTGCCCGATTCGCCGCAGCAGCGGTCGTTCTTGACCACCTTGCCGTTGGCGGCGGCGTTCATCAGGGTGTTGACCACGGTCAGCGGCTCGTGCTCCTGCATGGGCGAGTGGCAGGGGTCGTGGTACATGTAGCGGACGCCGGTCACGCCTTCCACGGTCACGCCCTTCTCCATCAGGAACTCGTGGATATCGACGATGCGGGCGCCCGGAAAGATCTCCTCGAAACGGTAGCCCTGCAACTGATCGTGGCAGGTGCCGCAGCTGACCACCACCGTCTTGATGTCGAGGTAGTTGAGGGTATTGGCCACCCGGTGGAACAGGACCCGGTTGTCGGTGATGAGCTTCTCGGCCTTGTCGAATTCGCCGGCGCCGCGCTGCGGATAGCCGCAGCAGAGGTAACCGGGCGGCAGGACGGTTTGGACCCCGACCTTCCACAGCATGGCCTGGGTGGCCAGGCCGACCTGGGAGAACAGCCTTTCCGAGCCACAGCCAGGAAAGTAGAAGACGGCCTCCGAGTCTGCGGTGGTGCGTTGTGGATCGCGGATTACCGGTACGTAGTTGCGGTCCTCGATATCCAGCAGGGCCCGCGCGGTCCGCTTGGGCAGGCCGCCGGGCATCTTCTTGTTAACGAAATGCACCACCTGCTCATGCAGGCGCGGCCGGCCGGTGGTGGCCGGCGGTCGACGGGTCTGGCGGCGGGCGAAGCCCGCCAGCGCCCGATGCCCCAGCCGTTGAGCCCGGTAGCCCCAGTCGATCATGACCTTGCGGGCCGCCTTGATGGTTTCGGGACGGTTCGCCTCCAGGAAGAACAGTGCGGCCCGCTTGGCCGGGTTGAAGCGCTGCTTGCCGAGACGACGCAGGAGGTCACGCATGGCCATCGACACGTCGCCGAAGTCGATGTCGACGGGGCAGGGCGCAGCGCACTTGTGGCAGATGGTGCAGTGATCGGCCACGTCCCCGAACTCGTCGAAGTGGCGCACCGAGACCCCGCGGCGGGTCTGCTCCTCGTACAGGAAGGCCTCGACCAGCAGCGAGGTGGCCAGGATCTTGTTGCGTGGCGAATAGAGCAGGTTGGCCCCCGGCACGTGGGTGGCGCAGACCGGCTTGCACTTGCCGCAGCGCAGGCAATCCTTGACGGCGTCCGAAATGGAATTGATGTCGGACTGCTGCATGATCAGCGACTCGTGCCCCAGCAGGCCGAAGCTTGGCGTGTAGGCATGGCGCAGGTCGGCACCGGGCAGCAACTTGCCGCGGTTGTAGCGACCCTCAGGGTCGATCCGCTGCTTGTAGGCGCGGAATTCAGCTACCTCGGCTTCGGTCAGGAAGCCGTACTTGGTGATGCCGATGCCGTGCTCGCCGGAGATGGAGCCGTTCAGCGAGCGGGCAATGGCCATGATCCGTTCGACCGTCTCCTCGGCCTCGCGCATCATGGCGTAATCATCCGAGTTGACCGGGATGTTGGTATGCACGTTGCCGTCGCCAGCATGCATGTGCAGGGCGACGAACAGCCGGCTGCGCAGCACCCGCTTGTGCACGGCCCGTGCCGCCTCGCGGATCGGGGCAAACTCTGCCCCCGTGAACAGGCGCTCCAGCGGGGTGCGCACCTCCACCTTCCAGGAGGTGCGCAGCGTGCGCTCCTGCATCAGTTCAAACAGGGTCGTGTCCGGCCGCTGGCTCGCGCGCTCGACGAGTTGGCTGGCCAGCGGGGCAGCGAACAGCCCGGGCAGTGCAGGCAACAGGTCGCAGAGCCGTGCGTCGAGGTTCTCCAGCAGCCACGACCAGCGCCGGGCAGTCCGGGAGAGGATCTCCAGCGCCTGGGCCGGGCGCTCGCCGAGGAGCGCAGCGGCGTCGAGGTGGGTTTCCTCGTCCTCGGCCGGCGCCAGCTTGAGCGGGCCGCGCAGCAGCCCTTTCAGTTCCGCCACCAGCCGCAGCTTGTTGGTGGTCGACAGTTCGATGTTGATGCGCTCGATGGCGTCGGTGTAGTCGCCGAGGCGGTCGAGCGGGATGACCACGTCCTCGTTGATTTTGAAGGCGTTGGTGTGGCGGGAAATGGCCGCGGTCTTCGCGCGGTCGGCCCAGAAGCGTTTGCGGGCCTCGGGGCTCGCGGCCACGAAGCCTTCTCCGCCGCGGGCGTTGGCAATGCGAATGACCTCAGAGGTCGCGCGGGCCACGGCCGCGTCGTCCTCGCCCACCAGGTCGCCGATCAGGACCATCTTCGGCAGCCCGCCACGCCGTGACTTCGGGGCGTAGCCCACGGCCTTCAGGTAGCGCTCGTCGAGATGCTCGAGGCCCGCCAGCAGGGTGCCGGTGGCCTTGCCGCGACTGTCGAGGTAATCCTTCACTTCCACGATGGCCGGGATGGCCTCACGCGCCTGCCCGTAGAACTCCAGGCAAACCGTGCGCGCATGGGGCGGCATCCGGTGCAGGATCCAGCGCGCCGCGGTGATCAGGCCGTCACAGCCCTCCTTCTGCACGCCCGGCAGCCCGCCGAGGAACTTGTCGGTGACGTCCTTGCCGAGGCCGGCCTTGCGGAAACGGCTGCCGGGGATGGCGAGCCGCTCGGTCCTGATGACGCGCGCCTCGCCGGCCGGCTGCTTGCCGTCCTTCCAGGTCAACTGGAAGGTGGCCGTTTCCACCTCGTGGATCTTGCCGAGGTTGTGTCCCAGGCGCTCCACCTCCAGCCAGTTACCCTCCGGATCGACCATCCGCCACCAGGCGAGGTTGTCGACCGCCGTGCCCCACAACACGGCCTTCTTGCCGCCGGCGTTGACCGCCACGTTGCCGCCGATGCAGGACGCGTCGGCCGAGGTGGGATCCACGGCAAACACCAGACCGGCGGCCTGGGCCGCGTCGGCAACCCGGCGGGTGACCACGCCGGCGCCGCTGAACACGGTGGGCACTTCCCCGGCGACACCGGGCAGGGCGCGCCGCTCGACGGGACCCAGGTGCTCCAGCTTCTCCGTATTGATGACGGCGGAGAGCGGGGTGAGCGGAATGGCACCGCCCGTGTAACCGGTCCCGCCGCCGCGTGGGATGATGGTCAGGCCGAGTTCGATGCAGGCCTTGACCAGCCCCGGCAACTCGTCCTCTTCATCGGGACAGATCACCAGGAACGGATATTCCACTCGCCAGTCGGTGGCGTCGGTGACGTGCGAGACCCTCGCGAAGGCGTCGAAGCGCAGATTGTCGGCGCGAGTGTGACGACCGAGCACGCGACGCGCCTTGCCGCGCAGCCTGGCCAGCGTATCCAGGTCGTCCTCGAAGGCACTGACCGCAGCGCGGGCTCTCTCGAGCAGGGCCGCCACACGGGCGTCGGACTCGGTGGAGGCCGGCTCGCGACGGCGGTCGATGTCGGCCAGTCGGTGTTCCATGGCCTCGATCAGCGCCCGCCGGCGCCGGCGGTTGTCGAGCAGGTCGTCCTGCAGGTAGGGGTTGCGACGAACCACCCAGATGTCGCCGAGCACTTCGTAGAGCATGCGGGCGGAACGCCCGGTGCGGCGCTCGCCTCGCAGGCCCTGGATCAGTGCCCAGGCTTCCTCGCCCAGCAGGCGTGAAACCACCTCTCGGTCGGACAGCGAGGTGTAGTTGTAGGGGATCTCACGCAGCCGCGGTGGTGGGCTCTCCTCGACGGGCGGCGTGTACTCGACCAGGGGCAGCGGGAGGGTGGCGTTCATGCCCGTGATATTCTACCGGTTCCGGGAGGAGTTTCTTGGCCTTACAGTCCAGTACAAGGATCATGGCGGTGTTCTGCGATTTCGAGAACGTCGCCCTCGGCGTTCGCGACGCCAACTATGCCGCCTTCGACATCGGCAAGGTGCTCGAGCGCCTGCTGCTGAAGGGCAACATCGTGGTCAAGAAGGCCTATTGCGACTGGCAGCGCTACAAGGAGTTCAAGGCCGGCATGCACGAGGCCGCCTTCGAGCTCATCGACATCCCCCACGTTCGGCAGTCCGGCAAGAATTCGGCGGACATCCGCATGGTGGTCGACGCGCTGGACCTCTGCTATACCAAGGCGCATGTCGATACCTTCGTGATCATCAGCGGCGACTCCGATTTTTCCCCGCTGGTCAGCAAGCTGCGGGAGAACAACAAGACCGTGGTCGGCGTCGGTGTCAAGAATTCATCGTCGGACCTGCTGATCGCCAACTGCGACGAATTCATCTACTACGACGACCTGGCCCGGCAAGCCGAGCAGGCGGGTGGCGGGCGTCGCCGTGGTCGTGGCAGCCGCGCGGCACCGCGCCAGGCGCCCAGTCCGGAGGAATCACGCGAGCAGGAGGCCCTCGACCTGGTCCTCGAGACCATCGAGGCGCTGATGGAGGACCGCGACCCGGGTGAGAAGATCTGGGGCTCGATGGTCAAGCAGGCCCTCAAGCGTCGCAAACCCGGTTTCAACGAGACCTACCACGGTTTCAAGACCTTCGGGAAGCTGCTGGAGGAAGCCCGGGATCGCAAGTTGCTTGCGCTGGAGCACGATGCGAAGTCCGGTGGTTACATCATTACCGGGGTGACCGGTCGGGAGGGTTGAGCGTTGCGTTACATGGTCCGTGTCGTGTGCCTGACCGGCTTGATGGCCGCCTGTTCTTCTGCGACGCCGGCTGCCGTCCCGGCAGATCGAGTGCTGGATGTCGAGGCCGGCAAGTTGGCGGTCAGCACCGTGGCCGAGGGGTTGGAGCACCCCTGGGGCCTGGCCTTTCTGCCCGACGGTCGGGCGCTGGTCACCGAGCGACCGGGGCGTCTCAGGTTGCTGGACCAAGACGGGAAACTGTCCGTCCCGCTGGCGGGCGTGCCTGCGGTGCGGGCGGTCGGCCAGGGTGGCCTGCTGGACGTGGCGCTCGACCCTGATTTCAGCGAGAACGGGCTCGTCTACCTGAGCTACTCAGAGCCCGGGGAGGGCGATGAGTCAGGGACGGCGGTAGCCCGCGCCCGCCTGGTGGGTGAAACGCTGCAGGGGCTCGAGGTTATTTTCCAGCAGCGGGACAAGCTGGACAGCAAGCATCATTATGGCTCGCGCCTGGTTTTTGCCCGGGATGGCAACCTGTTCGTGACGCTCGGCGACCGGGGCTCACAACGCGACGGTGCGCAGGATCTCTCCACGCATTTCGGCAAGGTCGTGCGGATCCGGCGGGATGGTGGCGTGCCGGACGATAACCCTTACCTGGGGCGCGAGGGCGCGCTGCCCGAGACTTTTTCGCTTGGCCATCGCAACGTCCAAGGGGCCGACCTCCATCCCCTGACCGGTGACCTGTGGGGCGCCGAATTCGGTCCGCGCGGAGGCGACGAGGTCAACCGCATCCAGGCGGGCCTCAACTATGGCTGGCCGGTGATCACTTACGGGCGCGAGTATTACGGGCCCAGCATCGGCGAGGGCACCGAGAAGGCGGGCATGGAACAGCCGGTCTACCACTGGGTGCCCTCGGTATCGCCCTCCGGCATTGTTTTTTATGCCGGCGACCTGATCGAGGCGTGGAAGGGCCACCTGCTGCTGGCGACGCTGTCTGCGCAGGCGCTGATCCGCTTGCAGATTTCCGACGACCATCGAGTGCTCGGCGAGGAACGCATCGACCTTGGGGAGCGTCTCCGACACGTTCGGCAGGGCCCGGACGGTGCCGTCTATCTGCTGACCGACTCCGGAACGGCCAGCCGGATCCTGCGCCTGGCGCCGGCGTCCTAGCGGGCCCTGCGGGAGGCGCTGTGGATCGGACCGAGCGTTTCTACCGGATCCGCAGTCGCTTGCTGGAGCAAGGCTCGCTGACCCGGCGCCAGATTGAGCAGGAGCTGGAGGTCTCCCACTCAACCTTCAAGCGCGACATCGAGTACCTGCGTGACCGGCTCAACGTGCCCATCATGTGGTGTGCCGAGCAGCAGTCCTATGTGCTGGAGCCGGGCGCCGACGTGGCGGAATTACCCGGTGTCTGGTTCAGTCCAGCCGAGATTTACGCCCTGCTGGAAATAGAACACCTGCTCGGCCAGCTGGGAACCGGACTGTTGTCGCGACAGCTCGAACCTCTGCGGGAACGCCTGGCGGGCCTCCTGGAAGGCGGCGACCAGGGGCACCGGGAAATCCGCAACCGCATCAAGCTCCTGCCCATGGGTACGCGGCCGGTGGACCGCGAGGTGTTCGAGGCGCTCTCCTTTGCGCTGCTGAACCGGCGCCGGCTGCGGATCAGTCACCTGCGACGGCAGACCGGCGAACGGATCGAGCGGACGGTGTCTCCCCAGCGGCTGGTCCACTATCGCTACAACTGGTACCTGGATGCCTGGTGTCATACCCGCGGTGATCTGCGCACTTTTGCGGTGGATGCCATCGGTAGTGCAGCGGTACTGGAGCAGGCGTCGCGCGAGGTGAACCCGCTGCAGCTGGATGCAGTCCTCAGGGCCGGTTACGGCATTTTTGCGGGCGAGCAGGTGAAGTTGGCCCGGCTGCGCTTTTCGCCGGCGCGCGCGCGCTGGGTGGCGAGCGAGACCTGGCACTCTGGACAGCGGGGCGCGTTCGAAGCCGATGGCCACTACCTGCTGGACGTGCCCTACAGCGAGGAACCGGAACTGGTCATGGACATCCTGCGCCATGGATCGGAAGTGGAGGTGCTGGGTCCCGCCACCCTGCGCGAGCGGGTTGCGGGAGAATTGCGCAGGGCGGCTGCCCGCTATGAGTCGACGGCACCGCGCTGACAGGTCGCGCCGGCGGCTGATCGCGTCGCTCGCCGCGGCCCTGCCCCTGTCCGGCTGTGGTCCGGTGGGCAGGTGGTTGAGCGAGCCCCCCGAATGGTTTCATCGAGCCGCCCCCCGACCTCCCTTGATATTCGTGCACGGCGCTTTCGGTGCCCGCTTGAGACGTCGCGCCGGTGGACGGGAAGTCTGGCCGATGGGCGCCGCGGAATTGCTGCTGGACGATTACGACCAGCTGGCCCTACCGCTCGATCCGGAGACCGGCCAGGCGCTGGACGATGACGTCGAGGTTGCTGGCTTGTTTGACGCCATCGGCACCGTCGATTTTTATGGTCCGTTGGTAGGCATGCTGATCGAAGCCGGCGGCTATCGGCTGACCGAAGTCGGGCGCCCCCCCTCGAGTGATGCGCCGCCGCTATATCTATTCCTTTACGACTGGCGGCGTGACCTGGTCAGTGCTGCGCGGGAACTGGCCCGGTTGGTAGACCAGGTGGCCGCGGCTTCCCCGCGACCGGGCCAGCGCGTCGACCTGGTTGTTCACTCCAGCGGTGGGACGCTGGCGCGCTACTACCTGCTGCATGGCGCACGCAGCCTGGCAACGGCCGTTGCCGAGGCGCCCGACTTTGCCGGTGCCGCACGGGTCGAGCGAGTGGTGGCCATCGGTGTGCCTGAACTTGGGCTGACGCGCGGCTTTCAGGCCCTGCTCGAGGGCGAACCGCTGGGCCTCGGAACGGTCGCACCCGAAACGCTGATGACGGCGGAGAGTCCCTATCAGTTGTTGCCGCACGGCGACGATGCGTGGCTGTTGGACGACCGAGGCAGGCCAGTGCCCGGCGACAGCTGCGACCCGGACCTCTGGCGCGAGTTTGGTCTTGGGGTCTTCGACGAACGTATACGTGCTCGAGTGCGAGCCGACGCAGGTGGTCGGGGAGCAACCCATGAGCGGGTAGCCGTGCTGGAGCTGGCCTTCCTTGGCCGGCTCGAGCGGGCTCGCCAGTTCCGCGAGGCGATTCGCTCGGCGCCGCTGCCAACAGAACTGGGTTACCACACCATCGGCGGAGATTGCCGGCCAACCGTGGCGCGGCTGATGCTCGAGCGGGTGGCTGGTCAATGGCATGGGAGGGCCCGGCCCGACACCCTGCGCTGGCGCCGGCCCGGTCTCGACTATGAGCGGCTGATGCTCGAACCAGGAGATGGCACGGTGACCCGTGCCAGCGCGGCCGGCCAGCCGACCTGGCCCCTGACGGCTGGCTCCGCATCAATCAGTAGCGGAGCACGCGACGCGAGGTTTGTCTGCGCCTCCCATAATCAGCTGGTTGCCAACCTTGACTGCCAGCGGGCGCTGCTACGCGCGCTCGACCGAGCGCCTCAGGGGTCGGACGAATGAGGGACCGTCACCCGCACCCTGGTGCCTCGGTCTTTCCGGGTGATCTCGAGCCTGCCCTGCAGCCCGCCGACGCGATGGCGCATGCTGAGCAGGCCGAAGCCAGGTTTTTCCAGCGAGCCAGGATCGATGCCGCGGCCGTCATCCAGGATCTCGAGCTCCACCGTCTCGGCGGTCGCCGACAGCCGCAGCACGACCGAGGTCGGCGCGGCGTGGCGAAGCGCATTGTTGATTGCCTCCTGGGCAACCCGGTACAGGTCGCTGCACGCTTGCGCCGAAAGTGCGATGGCACCTTGCGCGTCTGTCTCAAGCAACGCCGACTCCAGACCTGCGCCGCGGACCTGCTCGATCAGCAGGCGCAGGGCTGGTACCAGTCCCTCCGGCCCTTCATGAACGGGTGACAGCACCTGGGCCAGTTGGCGGGTATCGCGGATCGCGTCATGGACCAAGCCTGACACCTTGGCGAGGCGTTCTGCCACTGCGGGTTCAACGGAACCCAGTTCTGATCGAATGCCCTCCATCATGAGGGAGATGCCGGTCAATTGCTGGCCCAGGCCGTCGTGCAACTCCCGACCCAGCCTGCGCTGTTCCAGCCGGTTTGCATCCATCAGCCTTGCTTCGAGCAGCTTGCGTGGGGTGATGTTGCGAATGACGCCGAACAGCTTGACGGGCTTGCCGTCGACCAATTCCACTCGGGCGCTGTTGCGGGTCCAGAGCAGGCTACCGTGGGCGTCAGTGCCCAGCAGTTCCAGGTCGTAGCCCTCGCCAGTCCGGCACGCACGCTCGAATGCGGTGATTATCAATTCGCGGCTGCGGACGTCGTACATGTGGCGCTGGGTCCCCAGCACGGGCGAGTATTTCTCCGGATCCAGCTTGAACACCGCATAGGTCCCCGGCGACCAGTGGATCATGCTGCTGCCGATGTCGTACTCGTAGAATCCGAAGCCCGCGAGGTCCTCACCCATGCGGATCATGATTTGACGTTGCGCCCTCTCGGTGATGTCCTCCAGCGTGCCGAGAATCCGCGCGGCAGAGCCGTCGGCATGGCGGTGCACACACGCACCTTCCATGCGGACCCAGGTCAAGCGCCGGTCCGGACGGACGATTCTGCCCTCAAAACTGATTTTTTGCGCATCACCGAAGATCAGGGACTGGATGCTGTTCAGTATTCGCGGGGAGTCGTCAGGATGTACGTAACCCACCAACACTTCAGGCGCCATGCCTTGCCCGTCCGGGTCGGCGATCCAGCGCTGCAACGTTTCCTGCTCCGTGCTTCCCCCATGGTCAAGTCCAGTGATGTCACGATATCTTTGGTCGCAAAAAAGCCGCGTGACACGGCCTTGATGAATGCTGCCATCGAACACCCCCAGCCCGGAGGCAGTAAGGGCCAGGTCCAGGCGCAGGCGCTGTTCACGGATCAGTTCTGCCTCGTGGTCGCGCTGCTCAACGTCAAAGAGGATGCCGGCGCAGCGGGCACCCTGTTTGCCATCAATCGCCGCAAAGAATTGAGCCCTGGCTTCAAGCCACCGCCAATTTCCTTTGGCATCGCGCACCCTGTAGCGGGTCTTGTAGGTAGGGTCCTTGCTGCGAAGCATCGCAGTAAAGCTCGTTTGCCTGAGGGTGAGGTCTTCGTGATGCAGCAGCGCCCAGAAATCATCATCCGATAATCCGTAGACACCCTCCGGCAGGTTCAGCAGCTGGGCGCATCGTTCGTCAAAGTGAGAGACGCCTTCTTCAAGCCACCAGGTCCAGTGACCGACGCCGGCTCCGGCAGCGGCCAGTTCCAGCAGTTCGAGCCGGCTCAGGGGTCGACGGTCATCGCTCATTGATGGGCCTCCGTCCGTTATCCTAGCGCGGTCCCAGTCAGCTGGCCGCGAATCCAATGCCTGACCAGTGCCCGCCCTTTACCGTGGAGCTGCAGCTGCCGTACCCGGCGCAACCGGTTTGGGAGGCCTTTGTGCATCATTTTGCTGACTGGTGGCCCGTAATGACCCACTCCCTGTCCCGTGACCCACGGACTTGCTGCGTGCTGGAACCCACCCCGGGCGGCGCAGTCTTGGAGGTGACGCCCGCCGGCGAGCACCAGGCCTGGGGCCGGGTGCTCGAAATGGATGAGGGCCGATTTCGGCTGTTGTTTACCTGGCACCCGGGTCGGGAGCCGGACAGCGCCCAGTGGGTTCAGGTGGAGATCCATTCAACCGCAGAGGGCTGCCTGCTCTCGCTTACCCATGGCGGCTGGGAGGCCCTCGGCGAGATCGCGCCGCTGCTTCGGCAGGAGTACCGTCGCGGCTGGCCGGAGGTGCTGGATGGCAGCTTCCGGTCGTGGCTGGCCGCCCGATTGGCTCATTGATCGAGTACCCAGTCGACGACCGCGCCTTCGATGAGGTCGCCCGAGCCATACTGCGCGCTCTTCTGGTTGACCATGATCACCACCGCGTAGGTGCGCCCGGATCGGCCGGTCACGTAGCCGGCCAGCGAGCTGACTCCATTCAGGCTGCCGGTCTTCATCCGGACGCGGCTTGGGTCCTTGAGCCGCTTGAAGCGTTTGCGCAGGGAGCCGTCCAGCCCGCCCATCGGCAGCGTGGCGATGAACTCCGGCGCGTAGCGGCTGCGCCAGGCGGCGGCCAGCATGCGTGCCATGCTGTCGCCCGATATCCTGGCCTTGCGTGAGAGGCCAGAACCGTTGTCGATCACCAGTTCCTCGAACGCCAGGCCCTGGTTTCGCAGCCACCCATCGATCAGCGCCTCACCGGCCGCACTGCTGGCCGGCAGGCTGCCGTTCTCGGCCGCGATGGTCAGTACCAGCGTGCGCGCCATGACGTTGCTTGAGAACTTGTTCACCACCCGGATGACTTCAGCGAGGGTGGGCGAGTCGCGCGAGAGCAGCAGCTTGGACTTGGGCGGAGTGGGTGCCCGCAGCAATCCTCCACCAATGCTGCCGCCTTGCTGTTCCCAAAGCTGCCTGAAACTGCCGTAAGCGTAGTCAACCGGGTTCATGACCGCCTGGCGGGCACTCTGCGGTGGGCAATTCACCGACACAGTACCGCTAACCACCAGGTTGAGGGGGCGGTCCTCGGAATGCTGGATGGAGAAGTTCCGGTTGCGGCTGTTGCACGGCCCGTTCGAGGGCCGGATCCGATTCTGCAGTTCGAGGTTGCTGGGCAGCGGCGTGGCGCCGACCTCAATGGTGCGCCCATCATCGGCCGGCCGGACGGTGAACTCGATACTCTGCAGGTTGACGAGCAGGGGGTGGGGCAGCACGTTGTAGGTGCGCTGTGGGCGGCGGTCAAAGTCCCCGCGCCGCTCGGCGAGGGGAGCGAACAGCTCCTCATCGATGACCACGTCGCCCTCTATGACCCGCAGTCCGGTCTGGCGCAGGTCGGTGATCAGTTTCCACCAGCGCTCCAGGGTCATCATGGGGTCACCGCCCCCCTGCAGGTAGAGGTTGCCCTTCAGCACCCCACCCCGGACCGGCCCGTCCGCATAGACCCGGGTCTTCCAGCTGTGCGCGGGTCCCAACATCTCGAGGGCCACCCAGGTGGGCAGCAGCTTCAGGGTCGAGGCCGGTGAGCGCGGCGTGAGCGGGTTGAGTTCGATCAGGCTCTCGCCACTGGCGACGTCGCGCACCACGACCGTCACCGACTCTTCCTTCACCAACTGCTGACGCAGGACCGCACGGGGCCGGTCCGGCAGCGTGGCGGCGGCGGCCAGCACTGGCGTGAGGGCAAGGACCCAGAATAAAGCACGGGCGGGTTTTGTCATGGCGTGCGACTATATCGTGACGCCAAACCGATGCAACTTTGCCGCCCACGGCGGGTCGTAGGCATGGAGGTGCGGTCCATGATTTTCATCAAAAAACTGAACAGATCTGCAACCCACGGACTCACGTTGGTCGTCCTGGTTGGCTCGCTACTGGCCGGTTGCTCCGGCGATGAGCGCGCCGCGGCGGGAGAGGCCCCCCGGCTGGCGGGTGTGCAGCCGCCTCCCGCGGCCCCGGTGACCGTTAATGCAGCGGGGCTGCCGGATTTCAGTCCGCTGGTGGAAAGCTTCGGGCCCGCAGTGATCAACGTATCCACGGTTGCGCGCGCCACCGGTCGCGGCGGACTACCCGGACTCGACCCCTCCGACCCGATGTACGAATTCTTCGAGCGCTTCGGCTTCGGCATGCCGCGCGGCCCGCGGCCACCGGTGCGCGGTGAGGGGTCCGGCTTCCTGGTCAGTCCGGATGGCTACATCCTCACTAATGCCCACGTGGTGGAGGGAGCCAGTGAAGTAACCGTAAGAATGACTGACCGCCGCGAGTATCTGGCCGAAGTGGTTGGTATCGACGAGCGCACCGACGTGGCCGTGCTCAAGGTAGACGCCAGCGAACTGCCGTACGTCAGGCTGGGCGATCCGAAGTCGCTCAAGGTGGGTGAATGGGTGGTCGCGATTGGATCCCCCTTCGGCTTCGAGAATTCGGTGACGGCAGGTATCGTCAGCGCCAAGGCCCGTTCATTGCCGGGCGATGCTTACACTCCGTTCATTCAGACCGACGTGGCGGTCAATCCAGGCAACTCCGGTGGGCCGTTGTTTAACCTCAGGGGCGAGGTGGTCGGCATCAATTCGCAGATCTACAGCCGTACCGGGGGCTATCAGGGCGTGTCATTCGCCATTCCCATCGACGTTGCGGTCAGCGTGCGGGACCAGCTCATCGAGCATGGCAGGGTCAAGCGCGGACGCATCGGCGTCACCATTCAGGACGTCAATCAGGCGCTGGCGGACTCCTTCGGGCTTGATCGGCCGCGGGGCGCCCTGGTCAGTTCCGTGGAACGCAAGGGGCCGGCTGACGAGGCGGGCATCCGTCCGGGTGACGTCATCCTGGGCGTGGGCGAACAGGCAGTGGAGGCCTCCGGGGACTTGCCGCCGCTGGTCGCGGAGGTCGAGCCGGGCACAAGCGTGGAGTTCGAGATCTGGCGGGACGGCAAGTCGAGGCGCGTGGCCGTCGAGGTCGGGGAGGTCGAGGAGGAAGGTGGCTCCGAGCGCCAGCCGGCTAGCGATAATTCGCAGACCGGCAAGCTCGGCCTCACCGTGCGGACGCTCAGCAGCAATGAGCAACGGCGCCTGGATACCGACGGGAAACTGCTTGTGGAAGACGTGGAGGGTCCCGCCGCGCTGGCCGGGGTCGAGCCGGGTGACGTGTTGATCGCGGTCAACGGCAAGCCGGTGGACAGCCTCGCGGACTTGCGTCGCGAGATCGATCGTTCCCGGGCGACGGTGGCCCTGCTCCTGCAGCGGGGCGAGGGTCAGATTTACGTGCCGGTGAGGATCGGTTGAGTCGGAGCAGGGGCTTGCCGGCAACTCGTGCCCGTGACAGCCTTGCGGGCATGAACATCGCTCGCACCCTGACTGGCGCATCGCTCGCCTTATGGCTGCTGCTCGGCGGGTCGGGTGCCGCGGCAGCCGAGGAGGCGTTTCGTGACTGCGAGATCTGCCCCGAGATGCTCCGGATGCCTGCCGGCAGCTATGTCATGGGGGCGGGACCGGACGAGCCTGCCGTTCAGGCGGGCCCCCCGGAATCGGAGCGGACGGTCATCAGCCTGTCGCGTCCCTTCGCCCTGAGTCGTGTGGAGGTTACCCGGGGTGAGTTTGCGCGCTTCATTCGGGAAACCGGCCATGAGATCGCTCCGGGCTGTCAACTCTGGGATGAATCCTTGTCGCGGTATGCGGACGATGGGCGGCGCGATTGGCGCACGCCGGGTGTGCCTGCCGACCCCCTCGATGAACACCCCGTCACTTGTGTCGCCTGGGCGGATGCGCAGGCTTACGTCGCGTGGCTTTCCCGCAAGGCACGGCAAAGGTACCGGCTGCCTTCCGAGGCCGAATGGGAATATGCGGCCCGTGCCGGCAGTGTGACCTCGAGGCCCTGGGGCAGTCTCGCGGCCGACGGCTGCGGACAGGCCAACACCTACGACCTCACCGCCCAGGCACGCTATGCCCTGGGCTGGGCGGCGGCGGCCTGTCGAGACGGCTACGCCGACATAGCGCCCGTCGGGCAGCTGGCGGCCAATGCCTTTGGCCTGAAGGACATGATTGGCAATGTCTGGGAGTGGACGGAGGACTGTGCGACTGGCAGCAGGATAGGTCGACCGACCGGGTCCGAGGCGTGGACCTGGCTGGGTGGTTGCGAGGAGCGCGTCATTCGCGGTGGCGCCTGGCTCTCGCCGCCCGAGCGCAGTCGCAGCGGCCACCATGCATCGGCGCCGGCTGGCCTGCGGGCCGACTACCTCGGCTTTCGGGTGGCCCGTGATATCGAGACCGGCAGGAGCAGTCGATGAAGTCTGGTTACCTTGCTGGGCTGGCTGCCGTACTCGCCGTGGGCGCGCAGGCCCAGGCGCCGGCCTCGGTGACCCGCGACTGCGGTGAGTGCCCGGAGATGTTGCTGGTTCCCCCCGGCGAATTTCGCATGGGCACGCGGCCGGGAGGCTCTGAAGCCAATCGCGCCACGGGCGAGGTGCCGGAGGTCCTGATGAGCCTCGGCCGGCCGTTTTTCATTGCGGCACGTGAGATCACGGTCGGCGAGTTCGCCCTGTTCGTCGAGGAGGGTGGCTACGATCCACCCCGTGGCTGCCGGGTGCTGAGCGGTGGTCAGTGGGTGGAGGATCCAGAGCGTAGTTGGCGGGATCCCGGCTTCGCCCTGCCTCCGGGGCCTGACGATCCCGTGACCTGCATCGACTGGGAGGATGCGCGCGCCTACGCCCAGTGGCTGTCTGCCCGCAGCGGGCGCAGCTTCCGTTTGCCCGCCGAGGCCGAGTGGGAATACGTGGCTCGAGGTGGCACCGACTTCGCGCGTTACTGGGGCTCGGCAGATACCCGGGAAGATCAGCCGGTCACGCTGGCCTGTGACTACGCCAACGTGCTGGATGCCGGCAGCGTGAGTTTGACCGGGCTGGGGCTGCCCAACTCAGCCTGCCGGGATGGAGCTGCCGAGGTGAGCGAGGCCGGGCGCTACCGGCCCAACGCTTTCGGCGCCTACGACATGATCGGCAACGTACGCGAGTGGACCCAGGACTGCTTTACCGCCAGCTATGCGGGCCGACCGCGTGACGGCAGGGCGTGGACCTGGCAGGGGGGCTGCAGTCTCAAGTCCGTGCGTGGTGGGTCGTGGGCGAGCCAGCCCTCGCAGGCGAGGGCCGGGGCTCGGGATTCGGAGCCCCCTTCTCGCCGCCAGTCAGACCTCGGTTTTCGGCTGGCCCGCGACTACGACCGTGTAGACGCGCCCGCCGATGAGGTCTCAACTGAGCCGGATGGCTCGCCAGGCGCCGTTGCGCCAACGGAGCCATAGGCAAACCCCGACGATCACGGCGTAGGTCGCGAGCGCGCTCCAGCCACCGATGGCGCCGAGCCCGGCGCCCGGGCCGCCGAACCAGCCTTGTCCGGGCGCAAACGTGAGCAGGTAGCTCAGCGGCACGAACACGGTTGCGCCCAGGCCGAAGACTACGACTGCCGGCACGTTCACATCTCCTGCGCCACGCAGGCAAAAGCTGGAGCCGAAGTTCAGGCCATCTGCGAACTGGTAGATGGCGGCGATCCACAGCAGGGTCAGCGACAGCTTGACCACCGCGCTGGCGTTGGGGTCGGCGGCGTTGACGAACAGTGGCACGAGCCAGGGACCGAACAGGGCAAGCAGCAGGCCGAGGCCGCCCATCCACAGTGAGACGAGCCTGATCATGCCGCTACCGAGCCGGGCTGCCCAGTCACGATCGCCCGCGCCGATGGCCTGCCCGACCAGCGTGGTCCCGGCCAGCGCGAGGCCGATGCCGGGCATGTAGGACAGCGAGGTGGACACCATCACGATCTGCGTGGCCGCCCCATCTACGGCCCCAATGCGGACCTGCATGAGCTGGAACAAGGACACTGCCAGCAGGTCGGACGCAGCGGTGCCTGCCATCGGCACACCTAGTCGGAACTGGCGCCAGATCAAGCGGCCCTTTGGTCGCCAGGTAAGGGTTGGCTTCAGTCGCTCGCGGTCCACTCTGAACACCAGTATCAGGGCCACGATGACTCCCGTAGCCTGTGCCGCAGTGGTTGCCCAGGCCGCGCCGGCGATGCCCAGTTCCATGCCGAAGATGAACCACTCGTTCAGGAACACGTTCGCCACGGCAACCACCAGCGTAATCAGCAGCGGCAGTCGGGTGTGACCGATGCCATTGAAATAGGCGGTCAGCCCCCACAGGGCGACTGCCAGCGGGCCGCCCAGCATGCGCGGATCCCAGTATTCGATGGCCAGCGCCTCGATGTACGGCGGGAGCCCGAAGGGCGCCAGCAGGCCGTCTCCGTTCACGATGACCAGGACGAACAGGGGCAAGGTACCCAGTGCGCCCCACAGGCCCATCCACATCGACTGGCTGGCGCGCCTGAACCTACCCGAGCCCCAGGCCTGAGCGGCCAGGGTCTGGACGGCCATGGTTGCCCCGCTGAGCAGGAACATGGCCAGCATCACCAGCCAGTAGACCGCGGAAATGGCGGCCGTGGCGTCGACCGACAGGCGACCGATGAACCAGGTGTCGGTCAGCCCCAGCACCGCCTGGATGGAGGTGTTGAGCACCAGCGGTGCGGCAAGTGCGGCCACCGCGCGCCAGTCGATCTGTCGTGAGCCGTCGTCAGCGATCCGCTGCGCGGGCACACGCTGGGAGTGTTCTGATCTTGCCTGCATGGTGGACGGGGGCGCTCAGGGGAGGCGAGTATACGTGACCGTGATGGCGCGACGATGGGCTACAATTTCCGTATGAATACCCCAAGTCAACCCATCGAAACGGAGTGCGTGATCATTGGCGCCGGCCCCAGCGGCCTGTTCGCCGTGTTCGAACTCGGCCTGCTCGGTATCAAGTGCCAGGTGATCGACTCCCTGGTCAATCCAGGTGGCCAGTGTACCGAGCTCTATCCGGACAAGCCGATCTACGACATTCCTGCCCTGCCGGTGTGCGGAGCGCAGGAGTTGGTTGACCGCCTGTTGGAGCAGATCAAGCCGTTCGGTGCCGGTTTTCACCTTGGGCAAGAAGTCACTCGCTTGACGCCGAGGGAGGATCGCAGGTTCGACGTGGAAACTGCCCTCGGTAATCGCTTCGACGCAGGCGCCGTGATCATCGCCGCGGGCCTTGGTTCGTTCCAGCCCAAGCGGCTGGCCGTGGAGGGCGCGGCGGAACTGGAGGGCTATCGTCTCCACTACCGGGTCAGTCAGGCTGATCGCTTCCATGGCCAGGACCTGCTGATCGCCGGCGGTGGCGACAGCGCGCTGGACTGGGTGCTCGAATTCACCGGCAAGGCACGTTCAGTCACGCTGGTGCACCGGCGCGAGGAGTTTCGTGCCCAGCCCGCCAGCGTGGAGCGCATGAAGCAGCTCGCCGAGGCCGGCAAGCTGCGCCACCTGACGGGCCAGGTGGGTGCCTTCAAGCTTGGGGACGGCGAGCGAGCCGCGGTGACGGTCCGGCTTCTCAGCGGTGGCGAGGAAGAGGTCTCCTGCGACCATGCCTTTGCCTTCTTCGGCCTGCACCCCAAGCTGGGACCGATCGCCGAGTGGGGCCTGGAACTCGAGAAGAAGGCCCTCAAGGTAGACACCGAGAAGTTCCAGACCAGCGTGCCGGGGATTTTCGCCGTCGGCGACATCAACACCTATCCCGGCAAGAAAAAACTGATCCTCTCGGGTTTTCACGAGGCCGCGCTGGCGGCGTTTGGCGTGCAGGGCCACGTGTACCCCGGCAAGCGGCAGTTCCTGCAATACACCACCACCAGCCCGGTCATGCAGCAGCGCCTCGGCGTTCAGGAAGGCGGTTGAGCGGACCCCGGCGCTAGTACAACTGCACGGGACCGGGTCCCACCAGGGTTCCGTCGTCGCCGCCGATACAGCCGACCTCGAACTGCAGGCCGAGTGACTCGGCGAAGCGGATGGTCTTTGGCTGCACCAGCTTGCCCGCCACCCGCAGCGCTTCGCTCCACTCTACCGACCGGTAACGGCTCGGCGCCGGCCCGGGCACTGCCGGATCCCGCTCATACAGCCCGTCGACGTCCTTGACCAGGCGGCAGCGACCGTTGAGCCGTGCCGCCAGGAACAGCGCCGTGTAGTCGGACCCCCCACGACCGAGCAGCAGGGTCCGGTTTCGGTCATCGTGAGCGATGAAACCCGGCACGATGGCGATCCCGGTTTCGTCCAGCGCGCGCGCCAACTGCTCGCGATCGAAATCATGCGGTTCGGCATCGAGCGGGTTGCCGCGCGCGCGCAGGGTAAACTGCTCTGGCGTCAACAAGCGCGCCGGTCGCCCTCCCGCAGCGAGGGTGAGGGCGAGCATGGAGGCTGATTCGAGTTCGCCGCTGCCCACCAGGGCAGCATAAGCATAGGGGTCGACGGCTCCACCCACCGACTCCGCGCGCCGGATCAGCCCGTCGGTCACTCCAGCGAAAGCGGACACCACGGCCACGACCCCCCGCCCATCAGCTGCGGCCCGTACGATATCGTCCGCCACCAGGGGGAGCGCTGACGCGTTGGCCAGGACCGAACTTCCGAACTTGAGGATGAGGGGCTGCATGGGGCGCGCGAGTCTAACGCCGCCAGCCCTGCTACGCTAGGCACATGGACAAAAGGCTGGCTGAGCTGGTGGAACTGCTCGACCTCGAGCGGCTGGAAGACAACCTGTTTCGGGGGGTGAGCCGGGACATCGGGGCGCCGCAGGTGTTCGGCGGACAGGTGTTGGGTCAAGCCCTGGTGGCGGCCTCGCGCACGGTCAGCGAGCGTCGCGTGCATTCCCTGCACGCCTACTTTCTCAGGCGGGGCGATTTCAATGCGCCCATCGTCTATCAGGTGGAGCGGACCCGTGATGGTGGCAGTTTCACCAGCCGACGCGTGGTGGCCATCCAGCATGGCCAGCCAATCCTGACCATGTCCTCGTCCTTCCACGTGGGCGAGTCAGGCTCCGAGCACCATTCGGAGATGCCCGAGGTGCCGGGTCCAGACAGCCTGGCCGATGACCGTGCCCAGTTCCAGGGGCTGGATCTGGAACGGGTCCCCGAAAAGGTGCGGCGGTTCTTCGAGTACGACAGGCCTTTCGAGTTTCGCCCGGTGCGGCCGGCGGATTACTCAAAGCCGGAGCGCCGTGAGCCGCTCAAGCATGTGTGGTTCAGGCTGGTGGGTCGCCTGCCAGACAGCCATGACACCTTGCATAACTGCCTGCTGGCGTATGTCTCCGATTACCACCTGCTGGACACCGCCAACCTGCCGCATGGCCAGCCCTTCTACGACCTGCAGATGGCGAGCATCGATCACGCGCTGTGGTTCCACCGCGAACTCCGGGTGGACGACTGGCTGCTTTACAGCATCGACAGCCCAAGCCGTTCCAGCTCACGGGGCTTTGCCCGCGGCAGCATCTACGACCGTGGCGGCCGGCTGGTGGCCAGCGTCGCCCAGGAGGGCTTGATCCGGGAGCGCCCGGGCGGCTGGGGCAGCAAGCCGGGGAGGGGCCAGGACTGAGCGCCATCAAGCTCTCGATCCAGATCAGGGGTCGCTGTTCCACTGCTCGCGGGTGACCGAGTACAGATGGACGTCCCACCAGCGAGAGTCGACCTGCGCGAAGCGGCGCAGGGTAGCCTCCCAGGCCAGTCCGGCCCGCTCCAGCAGTTCGATGGAGCGCCGGTTCGAGACCTCGACGTGGGCCAGTACCCGCGCCACCCCCAGCTCGGTAAAGGCGGCTGCCAGCAGGGCGCGCACCAGTTCGATCCCGAGTCCGGTGCCCCAGTAGGCGGGGTCCAGCAGATAGCCGATCTCAGCCTCGCGCGATGAGTGCCAGGTCAGGTCGCAGGCGCCGATCAGTCCTGGTGACACCTGCAGCTCGACGCCGAGCTCCCAGGCATCCCGCCTTGCCCGCTTGGGTGCGGCGAGGATACCGGCCAGCTGCCGCCGGGCCCCAGCTTGGTCCCGGGCGCCGAAGGGCAGATGACGGTGCACCTGCCGGTTGGCGTATAGGGCCGCGTAGGCATCTTCATCCCGCGGTTCAAGGTCGCGGATCAGCAGCCGCGGGGTATGCAGCGGCAAGCTCAATGTGCGTACTGAGCGGGCTACCATCTCAGGCGAGCACCTTGCCGGGATTCATGATGCCGAGCGGGTCGAGGCTTTGCTTGAGTTGACGCATCAGGCTGAGGGCCACCGGATCTTCGTAGCGCTCGAGCTCGCCCACCTTGAGCCGACCGATCCCATGTTCGGCACTGAAGCTCCCGCCGCGTGCCTTCACCAGGTCGTGGACGGCGCGCTTGAGCGCCGGGCCCTGCTCCAGGAAATCCGCAGCCTCAGTGTTCGTCGGCGGGCTGACGTTGAAGTGCAGGTTGCCATCGCCGAGATGACCGTAGGCGATGACCCGGGCAGCCGGGATGATGGAATCCACCAGCGGCACCGCTTCGGCCATGAACCCGGGCAGGGCACTGGTGGGCAGGGAGATGTCGTGCTTGAGGCTGGCGCCCTCGCGGGTCTGGGCCTCGGGGATGGACTCGCGAAGTTTCCAGAGCTGCTCTCGCCTGGCCAGCGAGTCGGCGAGCACTGCATCGCACAACAGTCCGGACTCGAGGCCCGAACCCAGCAGGGCCTCGAGCCGCGCGACGAGATCGGAGTCAGGCGCCGGCAGCGCCAGTTCCATCAGCACGCAGAAGGGAGGTGGCATCTCAAACGGCAGGTGAACGCTGTCGATGTGTCGCCCCACCAGTTCCAGCGCGGCCGCCGGGATGAGTTCGAAGGTCACTACCGCGTCCCCGACCGCATCGCGCAGCCGCCCGAGCAGGGTCACGGCGTCGGCAACCGAGTTCAGCCCGACCATTGCGGTGGCATGAGCCGCTGGCCTTGGGAATAACTTGAGGCATGCGGCGGTGATGACGCCGAGGCTGCCTTCCGCGCCAATGAAAAGTTGTTTCAGGTCGTAACCGGTGTTGTCCTTGCGCAGGCACCTGAGTTGATCGAGTATCCGCCCGTCCGGGAGCACCACCTCCAGCCCCAGCACGAGGTCCCTCATCATTCCATAGCGCAGCACCGCCGTGCCGCCTGCATTGGTGGAGAGGTTGCCGCCCACCGTGCAGGATCCTTCCGAGCCCAGCGACATGGGAAAGTAGCGACCTGCCTCCTCGGCAGCCTCCTGCAGCCTCGCCAGGATGCAACCGGCCTCCACGGTGACTGAGTAGTTGGCCGTGTCCACCTCGCGCACCCGGTTGAGCCGGCGCAGGGACAGCACCACTTCGGCCCCCGACTCCGACGGTGTCGCACCCCCGCAGTAGCTGGTATTGCCCCCGTGCGGAACGATGGGCACTCGATACTCCGCACACAGCCTTACTACGGAAGCGACCTCGGCGGTCGTCGCCGGCAGGGCCACCAGCGGCGTGCTGCCGCGATATAGTTTTCGCCAGTCGCTGAGGAAGGGTTCAAGGTCGCCGGCTTGATCGAGGTATCCATCCGGCCCCAGGGACTCGCGCAATACTGGCAGCCAGGGCGCTGCGGGGTGCGGCTTGGTCACCCGGGCACGACCTGAGATGCCGTCAGGCTGGCGAGCGCCGGGCGCCGGCAGCCCGGCTTGGTCAACAGCAGGTGCACGTCGCCGAGTTGCCGCTCCAGGAAGCCGCCCTCGCAATAGCAGAGATAGAACTCCCACATGCGAATGAATTCTTCCGGGTAGCCCAGCGCGCGGACTTCTGGCAGCCGGGCCATGAAGCGCTCTCTCCAATGGCGCAGCGTGGTGGCGTAGTGGGGGCCGATGTCCTCCAGGTTGAACAACTTCAGGTCGGTCTGGTCGCGCATGGCTTCCAGGATGACCGTAACCGAGGGGATGAAGCTGCCGGGAAAAATGAATCGCTGGATGAAATCCACCGAGCGCAGGGCCTGCTCGTAGTACTGGTCCTGCAGCGTAATGGCCTGGATCAGCGCCGCGCCATCTGGCTCCAGCAGCGTGGAGATCTTGCCGAGGTAAGTGCCGAGGTAGCGGTGGCCGACAGCCTCGATCATCT
Source organism: Gammaproteobacteria bacterium (assembly GCA_030831085.1). Lineage (GTDB taxonomy): Bacteria > Pseudomonadota > Gammaproteobacteria > Steroidobacterales > Steroidobacteraceae > SG8-30. The sequence continues at coordinate 53,491 of JAURLT010000062.1, read as the reverse complement.
CGACTGAGACCAGCTTGTCAAAGCGGCCCTGCAGGTCACGGTAATCATCCAGGAGCAGGGTGATCCTGTTCCCCAGCCCCTCGCGCTCGATCCAGTCGCGGGCGTAGTCATGCTGCTCGCGGGAGATGGTGGTGGTGGTGACCTCCACGCCGTAGTGCTTGGCAGCATGAATCGCTAAACCGCCCCAGCCCGTGCCGATTTCTACCAGCCGCTCGCCGGAGCGCAGGTCCAGCTTGCGGCAGATGGCGTCGAACTTGGCCAGCGAGGCTTCGTGCAGGCTGGCGTCCGGACGAGTGAAGATGCCGCAGGAATAGGCCATGGTCTCGTCGAGGAACAGGCGGAACAGGTCGTTGCCCAGGTCGTAGTGCGCGGCGATGTTGCGCCGGCTGCCCTGGGGATTGTTCCTATGCGCCCAGTGCAGGATGCGCCGCAGGGGTGCACTCACCAGGGCCATGCCGCCGTCCATCGCCTCCATGACTGCCCGGTTGGCAACCATCAGGCGTACCAGGCCGGTCAGATCGTTGCAGGACCAGTCACCGCGGATGTAGGACTCCCCGGCGCCCACCGTGCCGCCGAAAGCGGCGTCCGCCCAGAAAGCGGGCTCGTTGATTGCAAGCTTCACTTCCGGGCTCCCCGCATCGCCGGGACCGAAGCAGTGCTGCGCACCACTTTCCAAAAGCGTCAGCCTGCCGCTGCCGAGTTTCGAGAGCGCAGCCAGCAGGGCGCGACGGCCGATCGCTTGCAGGGGCCCCGCTCGCCCCTTCGGGGCAGGGTGCGACTGGGGAGCGACTTGGTTGGGAACGATGCTCGGTTTCATGGGTGGGCGTAGAAAGGCATGCGTTTGACCCAAAGCCTCAGGGCTTGCCAGTAGATCATGGTGGCGACCTTCAGCGTGAGCAAGGGGAAGCTGAAGAGCGCCCGATTCAGGCTGCCTGCCGTCAGCGCCCGGCGCTCGAGGCTGAGCGTGGCGTCGAAGCTGCGCTGGCCTTCCCGGGTGCTGTCCATATGGACATGGAGAGAGTTGCCGGGCAGGTCAAAACGCCAGTCGTAATCCATGTCCATGGGCATGAAGGGTGAAACGTGGAAGGCCTTGCGGAAGCGCCAGGACCAGCCACGACCGGCGGCCTCGGCCGCATCGACCGCCAGCACGTAGGCATGGCGCTCGTCCCACGGCGTGTTGTTGATCTCGGCAACGATCCAGCGGAGCGTCTCCCCGTCGGCGTCGAAACAGTAGTAAAAGCTCACCGGGTTCATGCAGTAGCCGAAGTAGCGCAGGTGGGTCAGCAGCCGGATCGGTCCGCTGGGGCGCTCACCGGTGCTGGCCTCCACCCGGGCACGCACGGCCTCGTCGAGCGATTGGTCGGCCGGCCCAAGGTAATCTGCTCGCCGGAACCAGGCCAGTGCGGGGCGCCGCGCCGAGAAGCAGGGTACGCGGTCGAACAGCTCTGGCAGTTCCGCGAGGTCGATATACAGCATGAACAGCCGGTAGCTGAAGGCATGCCCGCTGGGCAGGCGCCTGCGGTGCCGCACCGTGCCCACGTACAGGGCACTATCCATGGCCGAGGGCCTCATCCAGTTGGGTCAGCACTGCCAGTCCGCTCACGACGCCATCTTCATGAAAACCGTAACGCCAGTGAGCGCCGCAATGGTAACTGCGCCGCTGGCCGCTGATTTCTGCGTGGCGGGCCTGGGCGGCGACGCCTGCGGGGGTGTAGACAGGATGGCTGTACTGGTAACGACCAAGGATGAGCCGTGGATCGATCCGGTCCTCCAGGTTGAGCGAAACCAGGTAGCGGCGTCGGGCATCGAGGCTCTGCAGCACGTTCATGTCGTAGGTGACGGCAACGCCTTCGGGGTCCTCCCGGCGCAGGTGGTAGTTCCAGGCCGCCCGCGCCAGCGGGGCGCGCGGCAGCACCCGCTCGTCGGTGTGCAGGATCGCCTGGTTGGTGGTGTAGGGGAAGGCACCCAGGATCTCGGTTTCGGTGGCGTCGGCATCCTCGAGGAGGGCGAGTGCCTGGTCGGCATGACAGGCGAACACCACGGCGTCGAAGTCCAGCGAATTCCCACCACCGAGCGTGAGCGTGACCCCGGACGGTGTGCGCCTGACGCCGACAACCGGAGTGGCGAGGTGGATGTCCCCTGCGAAGGGCTGTACCAGTTTCCGGATGTATTCCCGGGAGCCGCCCCTGACCACCTGCCAGACCGGACGATCGTTGACCGAGAGAAAGCCATGCCGATGAAAGAACTCGATGAAGAACCGGGCGGGAAATCCAAGCAGTTGTTCTGCGCCGGCGGACCAGATGGCCCGGCCCATGGGCAGGATGTAGTGATCGACGAAGCGTCCGCGGAAACGCCGGGATGCCAGCCAGTCGCGCAGGCTCAGGTCCTCCCTCGAGTCCCTGAGCCAGCGGGGAGCCTCACGGTTGAAGCGCAGGATCTCGAGGATCATGGCCAGGAAGCGGGGATTGATCAGGTTGCGGCGCTGCGCGAACAGGCTGTTGGCCGAGGTGCCGTTGTACTCGAGCCCGCTGAGCTCGCACTGCAGGCTGAAGCTCATGTTGGACGGCTGCCACGGCACGCCGATGCGCTCGAGCAGCGCCATGAAATTTGGGTAGGTCCAGTCGTTGAATACGATGAAGCCGGTATCGACAGCCAGTGTGCGCCCGTCTTCCTCGACGTCGACAGTGTGGGTGTGTCCGCCGAGTCGTTCCTCTGCCTCGAAGACCTGGAACTCCACGCCTTGCTGCCTGCGCTCAGCCAGTCCTGCTGCGACCGTCAGGCCCGCGATGCCCGAGCCGATGACGGCCAGTTTCATCCCGGGTGATCCGTGCGGTCCTCGCGTACGCTGGCCGGGATCGGCTTGAGATCCCAGACCAGGCCAAACCAGGACATGGCCTTCAACAGATACCAGGTGATGTCGACCTCCCACCAGTAGAAGCCCTGACGTACCGAGCTGGGATAGTGGTGGTGATTGTTGTGCCAGCCCTCGCCGAGTGTGATCAGGGCCAACCAGGGATTGTTACGGCTGTCGTCACCCGTGTTGTAACGCCGGCTTCCGAACACGTGGCACAGCGAGTTGATCGTATAGGTGGCGTGGTAGAGCACCACGGTGGAGATGAAGAACCCCCACACGAGCATCTGCGCGGCGCTGGTGCCAAGCGCCGGGTAGGCGCGCTCCAGCCAGCCACCCAGCGCGAACAGCCCCAGCGCCAGCAGCACGGGGATCGCGATGTCGTAGCGATCCAGCCAGCGCAGTTCCGGGTAGCGCTCCAGGTCACGAACCCGGGTCATGTCCGGGCGGAAACCACCCCGGGTCAGGAACCAGCCCATGTGGCTCATCAGGAAGCCCTGCTGGCCGGGAGAGTGCGGATCCTCAGGCCGGTCCGAGTAGGCGTGGTGATGCCGGTGGTGGGCCGCCCACCACAGCGGGCCCCGCTGGACGGAGCTGGCTCCCAGTACCCCGAACAGGAATTGCAGCAGGCGCGAGGTCCGAAAGCTTCGGTGGGAAAAGTAGCGGTGATAGAACCCCGTGATGGCGAACATCCTGATGACGTACAGGAAAGCCGCGCTGGCAAGCGCCACCGGGCTCACCCCGACCCAGATGACACCGAGGCAGGCGAGGTGCATCAGCACGAACGGTATGATTCGCGACCAGTCGATCGCTTCCGGGCGGTTCGGTACGGGCAGGCTGGCATGGTCGGCAGCGACCCAGCGAACCAGGTTATGCAGGAACCGTGATCCTGGCGTGGCCGCCTTGGAGGAAGAGTGACTCAATTCGATCTATCCCGACTGACGGGAGACAGTGTAAACCAGACGAGACGTCAGCGGGAACCTTTCCCAATCAATGCCTTACGAAGATCGGCAACCGCACTTCTTTCGTCCAGCCAGATGGCGACATAGGCCGGTCCGAAGCCGGGGTCGGTAATCCGACCCAGCAAGCGACGGCCGTCGTAGAAGCGGGTCTCGCTGCCGGGAATCACCAGTGCGGTCAGGTTGTCGCCCTTGCCCACATCACTCCAGATGGCCCCCAGTTGCCGCGCCCACGTCTCCCGGGTTTCCGCAGGAGCCAGCGCCAGGCGTTCCCATTCGTTGCGGGTGATGTCGATCAACTGGTCACGACTGAATGCTCGCTCGTACCAGAGGGACAGGGCCAGCGGATTGCCCGGGTTGGCCATGGGCACCTTGCCGTCGGCGGACCACAGGCTGGCGCGGTAGACGCCGAAACCAAACCAGGTCAATCGACCCTGGCCGACCTGCTGGAGGGATGTGGTCTCCGCGCGCAGCGGCGAGGGCAGGTCGGCCCGGGCTACCGGCAGGGCCAGCAGCAGGCAGAGCGAAAGGCAGACATCACGGACGCGCATGGGCATGGTTTCGTGCTCTGAGTGCTGATGGATTCAGGGCCTCGACATCGACTTGAGGCGCTCGAAGCGCCGCAGGGCCTGGTCGCGACTTCCACGAGGGTCGACCACTGGCAACGGGTACTGGTTCCCCAAGGTCACCCCCGCTTTTTCCAGTACCTCACTCGGTGCCTCCCAGGGACGGGCGATCCACTTGTCGGGCAGCGCGGCCAGCTCTGGCAGCCAGCGCCGCAGGTATTGTCGCTCGGGGTCGAACTTTTCCGCCTGCAGCACCGGGTTGAACACCCGGTAGTAGGGCGCAGCGTCAGCGCCGCAGCCTGCCGTCCATTGCCAGCCCAGCGTGTTGGCGGCGAGGTCGGCATCCACCAGAGTGTCCCAGAACCAGCGGGCACCTTCCTGCCAGCGCATGAACAGGTTCTTGGTGAGCAGGGACGCCACGATCATCCTGACCCGGTTGTGCATCCAGCCGGTTTCCCACAACTCGCGCATGCCCGCGTCGACGATGGGGAAACCCGTGCACCCACGCTGCCACGCAGCCAGCGCTGCAGCGTCCTCCTGCCACTCCAGGCCGGTGAAGCGCCCATCCAGCGGCGCATCGGTCGTGTGCGGGAAGTGATACAGCAGGTGATGGGCGAACTCCCGCCAGCCCAGTTCCCGGATGAAGGAATCGGCCCCGGCAGAGCCTGCCAGGTCCGGGCGCGAGGCGGCCGCCAGCGCCTGGCGCGGCGACAGCTCACCGAAATGGAGGTGGGGAGAGAGACGCGAACTGCCTGGCCGGTCCGGCCGGTTGCGGTCTTCGTCGTAGCGAAGCACGGCGGATTCCACGAACTCGTCCAGCCGCTCCAGTGCCCCACACTCACCGGGCTGCCAGTGGCGCGCCATGCCGGCATCCCAGCGGATGCGTGGCAGCAGCTCGAGCGTTTCCAATTCAATGCCACCGCTGTCGGTGGCGCAGTTCAGGCGCCCGGGAGCTGGTCGCGGTGCGGCCAGTGAGGACAGGTCACGCTGGCAAGATCTCCAGAAAGGGGTGAACACCTTGTAGGGGCCGCCGCCTCCGGTCTTCACGGTCCAGGGCTCGAACAGGAGGGCCCCGTTACAGGAAACGGCATGGAGGCCCGCTTCGGTCAGCAGCTGCTTGATGGACGTATCGCGCTCGATCAGGGCCGGCTCGTAGAGGCGATTCCAGAATACGGCGTCGGCGCCCACCTCGCGCGCGACTCGCAGCAGGGTCGCGCCACTCTGGCCGACCTCCAGACGCAGCCGTCCGCCGCGAGCCACCAGGCTGCCGGACAGAGCGGCGAGGCTGTGATGCAGCCACCAGCGACTGGCAGCGCCTGGCGCCCAGGGCGCCTCCTCTTCCGGAGCGTGGACGTAAAGGGCGACTATGCGCTCGAATTGCTCTAAGGCGGCCTCGAGGGCGGGGTTGTCGGTAAGGCGCAGGTCCCGTCGGAACCAGACAATGGCGGTCTTCATCGCCGAATGATGGCCTAGGCGACGGAGCCTTGCCGAAGTTCTGACGCCCGGGCCCGGATGGACTCCCGCACGGTGGATGACAAACGCCGCAGGTTGCGGACCTGCAGCGCCATGCGCGGATGGTTGGTGAAGCGCTCCTCGTGGCGGTCCAGGAAGTCCCAGTAAAGGGTGGTGAAGGGGCAAGCCTGGGGGCCCGTGGACTGATCAGGCTTGAAGCGGCAATGGCCGCAATAGTTGCTCATCCGGTCGATGTACTTGCCGGTCGCGGCATACGGTTTTGAGGCCATCACGCCGCCATCGGCGAACAGAGCCATGCCGAGCACGTTGGGCAGCTCCACCCATTCGACGGCATCTACGTAGACGGCCAGATACCACTCATGTACCTGTCGCGGTTCCACCCCGAGGAGCAGCGCATAGAGTCCGGTCACCATCAGTCGCTGGATGTGGTGTGCGTAGCCATGACGGAGGGTTTGGCCAATCGAGTCAGCCAGGCAGCGCATGGGGGTGTCCCCGTCCCAGTAGAAAGCGGGCAAGGCCTCGCGTGCGTCCAGCGCGTTCGCCTCGAGGTAGCTGGGCATCCTCAGCCAGTACAGCCCCCGCACGTACTCGCGCCAGCCCAGCACCTGGCGTATGAAGCCCTCCACCGCCTCGATTGGCGCGTCGCCGCTGCGCCAGGCCCGCTCCGCGGCCTCGCAGACCTCGCGCGGATGCAGCAGGTGCAGGTTCAGCGATGCGGAAATCCTGGAGTGATAGAGCCATGGCTCGCCCGTCCACATCGCATCCTGATACTGGCCGAAGTTTGTCAGTCGCTTGGCGATGAAATCTTCCAGCGCGACCAGTGCCTGGGTGCGGCTGACTGGCCAGTCGAATTGGCTCAGGTCTCCTGGATGATCGGGAAAGCGTTGTTCGACGAGTTCCAGCACCTCTCGGGTGCGCTCATCGGGTGGAAAACTGGCGGGCGACGGCAGCATGCCGGGGCCCTGCTTGCCGAAACTGCCGCGGTTGGCCGAGTCGAAGTTCCAGGCGCCGCCGGCAGGGGTGTCCCCTTCCATCAGCAGGCCGGTCTCGCGCCGCATCATGCGGTAGAAATATTCGAGGCGCAGTTCCTTGCGACCCTCGGCCCAATCCGCGAAAGCCCGTGGCGTGCACAGGAAATGCGGGTCCTCGCGAATCTCCAGCGACCGCCCTGCGGATAGGGTGGCCTGCCTGAGTGCCTGCTCGACGCGCCATTCGCCAGGCTGAACGCAAATGACCGACTCGTAAGGAGTCCGCTCAAGATCTCTGGAGAGGGCCGTTGCCAGGCTGGTTTCTGATTCAGCGCCCAGGCTTCGATAGATCAGCGAGCGTCCCAGCGAACGTTGCGCGTCGCGGAAGTGGCGCATGGCGGAGAGGAAAATCGCGATGCGCGCCCTGTGGGAGGGCACGTGCCGGGCTTCCTCGTCGACCTCGGCCATCCACAGGACGTCCCGTGCAGGGTCGAAGTCGGCGAAGGCCGGCGTGGCCGGGTCCAGCTGGTCGCCGAGGACGACGAACAGCCGACCCGGAGCGCGTTGGGTCACTGGCTGCGCAGCGCGGCGATGCGCTCATCCAGCGGTGGATGGCTCATGAACAGCTTGCGCAAGCCCTGGCCCAGGCCACCGGCGATGCCGAAGGCCGCCATCTTGTCCGGCAGTCCGTGCGGCTGGTTGCGCTTCAGGGCCTCCAGGGCCCCGATCATGCTCTGCCTGCCTGCCAGGTGGGCGCCGCCGGCGTCCGCCCGGAACTCACGCTGCCGGGAGAACCACATCACGACGATGGAAGCCAGCACGGCCAGCACCAGCTCAGCGACGATGGTCGTTATCCAGAAGCCGGGACCATGTCCTCTTTCGTTACGAAACACCACCCGGTCGACCAGCTGGCCGATCAGGCGGGAAAGCACGAACACGAAGGTGTTGACCACGCCCTGGATCAGGGTGAGGGTGACCATGTCGCCGTTGGCCACGTGGCTGACCTCATGGCCCAGCACGGCCTCCACCTCTTCACGGGACATGTGGGACAACAGGCCACTGGACACGGCGACCAGCGAATTGTTGCGGGACGGCCCGGTGGCGAAAGCATTCGGTTCCGGCGAGGTGAAGTAGCCCACTTCGGGCATGGCGATACCGGCTTCCCGGGCCTGCCGCTGGACGGTGGCCACCAGCCACGCCTCGGTCTCGTTGCGTGGTTGCTCGATGATCTGCACGCCCATCATCCGCTTGGCCGACCACTTGGAGATGGCCAGCGAGAAAAACGAGCCGCCAAAGCCGAGGATGGCGCCGAACACCAGCAGGGAATTGAAGTTGATGCCTTGCCCATCCAGCCACGGTTCCAGGCCCAGCAGCCTGAGGGTGATGCTGGCGACAATCAGGATTGCAAAGTTGGTGATCAGGAACAGCAAAACGCGTTTCATGGCTGTGAGTCGTCCTCTGGTGCTTGGTACTCGCCGTATGTCGCCTTGGAGTGGGGTGTACCCAGGTTGGTTTCAAGACGTCCCCGTGAAGGTTAACACGTGAACGAACGTTCGCATGTTATGATATTGCGGATTCAGATCATGGAAACCTTCGGAATGAGGACGATACCCGAGCGCGACGCGTCGACAGGCGGCAGTGGCCGGCGGTGGACCTTCCTGTCGAACCATGCCCACGTACTGGTCTGTCTGGCGAGCGATCCCGGGGCGCGCCTTCGTGATGTCGCGGCTCAGGTCGGCATCACCGAACGTGCCGTGCAGAAGATCGTCTCCGACCTCGAGTCCGCGGGCGTATTGACCCGCGAGCGCGATGGTCGCCGCAACCGCTACCACATGGCCCTGGACCGACCGCTGCGGCATCCCATTGAACGCCACCGGAGCATCGGTGCGCTGCTCGGCATGTTGCTGGGCGAGGAAGCCCTCTCTCAGTTTGCCGAACCCTGATTGTTGCGGTTGCTTTCATGACCCTGCGGCGTCCCACGGACGACGCAATAGCAGAAGGCTCCCTTCATGAGACGTGACCTGCCTTGGTCAGCCATGCCCTGGCTGGTCCTGCCCGTGGTGGCCATCGTCGCGGTGTGGTTCCGTCAGCCGCTCGCCATCGACGAGACCCGCTATCTGGCCGTGGCCTGGGAGATGTTTAGGGAGGGCCATTGGCTCGTTCCGCATCTTAACGGGGAACCCTACGCCCATAAGCCTCCACTGTTGTTCTGGCTGCTGATCATTGGCTGGAAATCGGTGGGCGTTGGGGATGCCTGGACGCGCATTCTTCCGGTGGTCCTGAGCGGCCTGGCGTTGCTGCTCGTGTACCGTCTGGCTGGCCGCCTGTGGCCCGGGGTCGATGGCGTTGGCCGGTTCGCAGCGATCATTGTCGGAGGCGCCCTGTGGTGGGCGGCCTTCCAGAATCTGGTGATGTTCGACCTGTTGCTGACCTGCTGTGTGCTGGTAGCGCTCAACGGACTTGCCGATGCCGCCGCCGCGCGGGGCACGGTCCGGCCCTGGATCTGGGTGTCGTCAGGGCTGGCGCTCGGCGTGCTGGCCAAGGGGCCAGTGGCTCTGCTCACGGTTCTGCCGGTGGCACTGGCGGCACCCTGGTGGCGGGACTCCGTGCGGGCGGCGCCGAAGGACTGGTACCGGGCTCTGGCCTGGGCCTGCCTCGGCGCGTTGCTGCTGGCGATGTTGTGGGTGGTCCCTGCGGTGTGGGTCGGCGGCGAGGCCTACGCTCACAACCTGCTGTGGGATCAGACGGCGCATCGGGTAGCCACCAGCTTTGCCCATCAGCGACCCTGGTGGTGGTATTTGCCTTTGCTGCCCGCACTGGGTTTGCCCTGGTTCATCTGGCCGCCAGCCTGGCGGGCTGCCCGTGAAGCGCTCGGCATGCCCGGCGGGGCCCGCTTTTGCCTGGCCTGGGCGGTGCCTGCGTTTCTGGCTTTCTGCGCCGTCAGCGGCAAGCAGCCGCATTATCTCTTGCCGCTGCTGCCGGCGCCGGCCCTGCTGGTGGCTCGCGGCCTGGCGACTTCCCAGCGCATGAGCTATCGGAGAGATCGCCTGTTGGTGGTCATGCCGGCGGCGCTGCTGGCTGCGGTGGCCAGCGTCGAACTCGCCTTGAACTATTGGCCGATGGGAACCGCAGGCACGGTGCTCGGGGAATGGGCGCACTGGTTTGCCGAGATCCATCCTGCCTGGATCGTCGCCCTGTGGGCGGTGATCGGTTGGGCTGCGCTGCCTTTCCGTCGCTCCCTGCTCGAGGGCGCGGCCCGCCTGCAGGCCGCGATGATGGTGTCCCTGGCCCTTATTGCTGCAGCCGGCACCGTGACTCCGGCCGGTAGAGCCTATGCGGTGGACGGCATGGCAGCAGAAGTGGCCGCCCTGCAGCAGGCGGGGCGCAGCATCGCTTATTGGGGGCAGTATCATGGGCAACTGCACTATGTCGGCAGGCTCGAGCGTCCATTGCGGGAACTCTGGGATGCCGGCGAGTTGGCCGAGTTCGCGCGGCAGAGTCCGGAAGGACTCGTGCTGGTGGACTCCCGGGAGAATCCGCTGACCGCCGGAGTCGGTGTCCCCTTCATGGTCGTCCCGTATCGCACCGGATTCTGGTCGCTTTGGAAGCCAGCGCGGCTGGCCGAATCCCCTGAGTTGCTGAACCGGATCATGGCCAGGCGCCCGCATCGCGCGGTCGAATAAAAGGCGGGGCTTGAAATGGCCGACGTTGTGCTCAAGATAAAGCCCATTCACAGGACGTCGCGATGCAATTCAAGGACTACTACCAGCTGCTGGGAGTCGAGCGTCAAGCCAACGCCGAGGAGATCAAGAAGGCCTATCGTCGGCAGGCCCGCAAATACCACCCCGACGTCAGCAAGGAGGCGGACGCGGAAGACCGCTTCAAGGAAGTTCAGGAAGCCTATGAAGTCCTGAAGGATCCGGAAAAGCGCGCTGCCTATGACCAGCTCGGCAGTCGATATCGGCAGGGCCAGGAATTCAGGCCGCCTCCCGATTGGGGTCGCGACTTTTCCTTTTCCGGCGGCGGCGGTGCCGGCGGCTTCAGTGATTTCTTCGAGCAGCTGTTCGGCGGTGCTGGCGCCTTCGGGGGTCGGCCAGGGCCGAGAGGGGGCTTCCAGGGAAGGGGTGGTCATCATGAAGCCGAGCTGCAGCTTCCCCTGGAGACCGCGTTTGCCGGCGGCAGCGAAACCCTCTCGCTGCGGGAGGGAGCGGGCACTCGGCAACTCAAGGTGCGCATCCCGGCCGGGGTGACGGAGGGGCAGACAATCCGACTCGCCGGGCAGGGGGGGCAGGGCCCCGGGGGAAGGGGTGACCTCCTGTTGCGCATCAAGCTGGCGCCGCACCCCCTATACACGCTCGAAGGGCGCGACGTGTCCATCGTGCTGCCCGTGGCGCCTTGGGAGGCGGTGCTTGGTGCGGTGGTGCCGGTCCCGACCCTGGCTGGCCGGGTCGATCTCAAGGTGCCTGCCGGTGCCCGGGCCGGCCAGCGCATGCGTCTCAAGGGGCGCGGCCTGCCGGGCAAGCCTCCTGGAGACCAGTACGTTGTGCTGCAGATAGCCCTGCCCCCGGCGGATTTGCCCGGGGTTAAGGACTGGATGGAGAAGATGCGGGAAGAACTGCCGTTCGACCCACGATCAGGGCTGGGTAAAGTCTAGGCCTGCAGTGCCACCGGACCGAGCGCGCCCCGGTCGGTCAGCCGACCGACGTGCCACAGCAGCAACCGCTCGTAATTGCACTTTTCAATGAAATCCAGCGCCCCCGCCTGCATGGCTTCCACGGCAGTCTCAACGTCGCCATCGGAGGCCAGCAGGATCACGGGCAGGTCGAGGCCACGCGCTTGCAGTTGGCTGAGCAGTTCGATGCCCGTCATATCCTCGAGCTTCAGTTCGGTGATCACGCAGGCGGCTTGCGACTCGATCCCGCGCAGCAGATCTGCGCCGCGTCGGTAGCCCCGGACCTGGACTCCGATGCTGGCCAGGCTTTCCCGCAAACCGGCGCGAACCTCGTCATCGGGATCCGCCACCAGGACTACCGGTGAGGGCTGGTCAGTATCGAAGTGCATGTAGCGCTGTCTGGACATCATGAGCATCTGGAGTGCCAAGGGCTGTACGGATCATTCCGTGAGACCATTCTGCAACGCTCTGGCGGCGGGCGGCATACGCACTATCCCCTAGTCCTCGCGTTGGGCCTCGATCACCATGCGCACCAGATGGGCCAGCGAATTGGCATTCATTTTTTCCATTACCCGGGCCCGGTGGATCTCCACAGTGCGCTGACTGACGTTCAGGTCCCCGGCAATGACCTTGTTGGCCTTGCCGGCGGTGACGAGGTCCAGGACCTCCCTTTCCCTGGGAGTCAGCTCGCTGATCCGTACGCGGATGTCGTCGCGGGCGCGCAGCGCCTCGCGCATTTCACCGTCCTTGGTCAGACCCCGGTTAATGCGGTCGATCAAGTCCTGATCGCGGAAGGGTTTCTGGATGAAGTCCACGGCGCCGGCCTGCATGGCCTCGACCGCCATTGGCACATCGCCGTGGCCGGTAATGAAGACGATGGGCAGGATCGAATGGCGTTCGTTGAGGGCCAGTTGAAGGTCGAGGCCACTCATGCCCGGCATGCGGATATCGAGTACCAGGCAGCCCGCGCGGTTGCCATCGTACTGCTCAAGAAATGTGGTGGCCGACTCGAAGGTCTCCACCGGCAGGCCCACCGACTTCAGCAGCAGGCGCAGTGACGTACGCACGGCCTCGTCGTCGTCGACCACAAACACGGTCGCTGGTTTTTCTTTCATTGTTCCCTCCCCGAAAGCACCGGCAAGGTGAAGAATACCGTGGCGCCGCCCCCCGGTGTTGGGCGATGCCCCAGTTTGCCGCCGTGGGCCCGCAGGATCGAGCGACTGATGGCGATCCCCAGCCCGGTTCCCGACGACTTGGTGGTGTAGAAGGGATCCCCGAGGTGCGCAGCCACCTCCGCACTGATGCCTGGCCCGTGGTCGGCCACGCTGATCACTACGTCGCCATCGTGCCTGCGGACCTCCAGCAGCACTTCGCGGTCTAGTGCATTGGCTTCGTTGGTGGCGTCTATGGCGTTGCGGACGAGGTTGATCAGGACCTGCTGAATCTGCACCGGGTCGCAGGTGAGGTCCGGCAGCGGGTCGTCCATCTCGACCTTCAGTCGGATGTCGTTCAGGCGCGCGTCGGGCTCGACGAGCGCGAGCAATTCAGAGACCAGTCGGCTCGGCGCGATGGGCTCGGTACGCGCCTCGCGGTTCTTGACGAAACTGCGCAGGCGCCTGATTACCTCGCCCGCCCGCAAGGCCTGCGCGGAGATCTGCGAGAGCGCCAGCTCGATGTCCTCGGGATCCTGCTCAGCGCTGGAGGCCAGCATGCGTTTCAGGGCCTGGGAATAGTTGGTGATGGCGGTCAGCGGCTGGTTGATCTCGTGCGCAAGGCCTGCCGCCATTTCGCCCATGGTGGAAAGGCGGGAAAACTGCGTCATGCGCTCCTGGGCCTGGCGGATTTCTTCCTGGGCCTGCTGGCTTTCAGTGACGTCGTGGATGGTGCCGGTCACTTGCCGTCGCCCCTGGGGGTCCTTCGCGATCCTGGCCAGCGAGTGGACGTGACGCAGGTGACCGTCGGCCCGGACCAGTCGGTACCCGAGGTCCATTTCTCCGTCTTCCCGCACCATGCGGCGCCAGGCTGTCTCCAGGCGCTCACGATCGGCGACGTGCACGTGGCGGTCGAGGAATTCGGCCAGCGGCAGGGGCGCCTGCAGGCTGGGCATGCCAATGATGTGGAACATCTCCCTGGACCAGTAGGTGTGTTCATGGTCCAGGCCGATCTCGAAGTTACCCAGGCCGGCGATGGCCTGAGCATCGGTCAGCAACTGTTCGCTTTTTCTCAGGCTCTCCTCGGCCAGACGACGCTCGGTGATGTCTTCGCCGGAAGACAGGCTGCCTATCACCGTTCCCAACTCGTCGCGCAGGGGGCTATGACGCCACGCCACCAATTTGTGCTCGCCCGAGCGAGTGATCACCTCGTGCTCCGAGTACTGGCCCGGAGCCGCAATGTCACCCACCACCAGATGGTGTAGGTGCCGCGCCGCCTCCCGCTGGGCCTCCGGTACGCAGGTTTCCAGCCAGTCCCGGCCGAGGAGATCGCGTTCTTCCCAGCCCATGATCTCCGAACCCTTGCGATTGATCAGCGTTACCTTTGCCTCCCGGTCTACCGCCAGCAGGATCACTTCGGCCAGGTCGAGATAGGCCTGGGCCCGGTCGCGCTCGCGCCGCATTGCGTTCTCGACCCGCCGGCGTTCCGAGATATCGCTCATCAGCCCGACAAAGCGGGGCTTGCCGGGACCCGTCACCCTGCCGACGGAGAGGAAGATCGGGAAGAGGGTGCCGTCGCTGCGCCGCGCGGTCATCTCGCGGCCGCGGCCGATGACCTTGCGCTGACCGGTCTGCAGGTGATGCCCCAGGTAGGCATCGTGTCGACTCTGGTGAGGCTCGGGCATCAGCAATGCGACGTTCTGCCCAAGCAGTTCCGAGGCCGAATAGCCGAACAGGCGCTCCGCGGCCCGGTTGAAGGTTTCAATGGTGCCCGCGGCGTCGATCACCACGACTGCATCGACGGCGGCATCCAGCACCGCCTTGAGTTCGAGTTCCGCCAGCGACGCCAGCGGCTCGGCCGTACTGGCGGCGGGATCGGTCACCGGCCGTCCGTCACGGGAGAACGCCGGATCGATCAGTAATCGTCCCGATCACCGTAATGGTCGTCTTCGTCGTCGTCCCAGTCATCTTCTTCGTCATCGTCCCAGTCGTCGTCATCCTCGTCCTCGTCCTCTTCTTCTTCTTCGACTTCCTCGTCGTCGTCGCCTTCATCGCCGCCGATCCAGCCCTCGGGTTCATCGGCCAGTTCGAGATCCATTTCCTGCCAGGTCTCGTAATCGACCTCCTCGATGTCGCCATCCTCGTACTGGACCTCGACGAGTTCGCTATCTTCATCGAAGGACAGCACCTGAAAGAGGTCGCCGTCCTCCAGGTTCTCGTACCATTGACCCTTGATTGGTTCGTGTTCACGGCCCATGAGGGCACTCCTCGGCTGCGGAAAAAACGAAGGCACTGGACAGATAGACTACATCATATTAGAGGCCCGCCCGAAGCCCCGCAACGCCTGACCGGAGAACGTTTTGTCTCATCGAGCCAACCCCAACGCAGCGCTGGCGCGGGCGGTCTGGTCCGAGCGTTACCGGTGCCCGAGTGGTCAACCGCCCGATGCACACTCCTCGGCAACCTGGGCGCGGGTCGCGGCCTTCGCCGCCGCAGCCGGGCCGGATCCTGGCCGATGGCGGGTGCGTTACCACCGGTTGATGGAGTCCCGGCTTTTTTTCCCTGCCGGCAGGGTGCTGGCCGGTGCCGGCTGTGATCACCATAAAACCCTGCTCAATTGCTTCGTTATGTCTCCTGCCCCGAATGGGCAGATTGCCCGCCGGTCCTGGCTGGCAGAGGCCGCCGTCACGCTGGCCGCCGGGGGCGGCGTGGGCTGGGATTTCTCGGCGCTGGAGGCTGGCTCCGGCGCCGTGCTCGACACCCTCACGGCCTGTGAGCGTATGTGTCGAGCGTCCACCGTAGGGGAGTCGCGGGGCGGGGCGATGATGGCCGCCCTCGATGTTGCCCATGCCGATGCCCCCGATTTCATTCTGGCGAAGCGGAAAGCAGGCGTGCTGCCGAGGTTCAACCTGTCACTCCTGGTCGACGACAATTTCATGCTGGCGCTGGAGGGCAGGCCACCGCGAGGGTCCTGCTGGCGAGCCGACGAGGCGCGGACACGCTGGCAGCAGATGCTTGAATCCATGCTTGCCAGTTCCGAGCCGGGGCTACTGTTCACCGATAGCATCAATCGAGAGAACAATCTGTGGTGGCGGGAGCGGCTGGCGGGCACCAATCCCTGTGGCGAGGCCCCGCTGCCCCCGTACGGGGCCTGCCTGCTGGGTTCGGTCAACCTGGCCAGGCTCGTCCGCAGGCCGTTCACGTCCGCTGCCTACCTGGACTTCGAGCGGCTCGAGGAGGCGGTCGCCTCGGGGGTGCGCATGCTCGACGGCCTGCTGGACCGGGCGGGGTATCCGCTGGAAAAGCAACGACGGGTCGCGCTGCAATCCCGGCGATTGGGGCTCGGCGTGATGGGCCTGGCCGATGCCCTCGCCATGCTGGGGTTGCGCTACGACGCGCCGGAGGCGGCCGAGGCGGCCGGCGACATCATGGAGCGGGTCAAGCTGGCCGCCTATGCAGCGTCCGTGCGGCTGGCGCGCCAGCGAGGCCCTTTCCCCGCCTGGCACCAGGACCGCTACATGGCCGGTGCCTTCGTCACACGTCTGCCCGCCAGCCTCCGGGACGCCGTGGCCCGGCATGGCGTGCGCAACAGTCACCTTCTGGCCGTTGCGCCGACCGGTTCCATCAGCCTGCTGGCCGGCAACGTCTCGCCTGGGATCGAGCCGATCCCCTTGCTCGAGGGCGTGCGAAGCCTGCAAGGGCGGGACGGCCCCCACGGTTTCCGGGCCGTCGACCCCGCCTGGTCGGCCTGGCAGGGCCGTCATCGCGGACGCGGGGTGTTTCTGGAGGCAGGTGAAGTGACGCCCTCCGCCCAACTGGCGGTGCAGGCCGCAGTGCAGCGACATGTCGACGGGTCGATTGCCAAGACCCTCCTGCTACCGGCCCGCGCCAGTGCCCGGCAACTCGATGGATGGCTGCGCTGGGCGTTTCGGCACGGGATAAAGGGGCTGGCTGTTCACCGTCCGGGTTCGGTTCGATCATGCCCCGCGTGACGCCGGCGCCCGTTGAATGACCCGTCTGGGTCTGCTTCCGTTAAACTCGAACGCCGGCGCCAAAGTACAGGACCTCGACCCATGCAGACTTACACCGCACCGCTCCGCGAGATCCGCTTCGCCTTGCACGAGGTGCTGCATGCGGCGCACCACTACCAGGAACTGGGGCGCGGGGACCTCGACGCGGAGTTCATGGACTCGGTGCTGGAGGGTGCCGCGCGGTTTGCGGAAGACGTTGTCGCGCCGACCAACCAACCCGGCGACCAGATCGGTGCCCGCCTGACCGCAGCGGGTGTGGTGACGCCGCCGGGTTTCCGCGAGGCCTACCAGCAGTTCGTGGCGGACGGCTGGGCGGCACTGTGCGGTCCCGAACAGTTCGGCGGCCAGGGCGTGCCGGAGGGTTTCGGCGGACCGGTCGGGGAACTGCTGGTGTCCGCGAACCAGTCCTGGAAGATGTACAGCGGGCTCACCGACAGCGCCGTCCTTTGCCTCGAGAAACACGCCTCCGTCGCGCTCAAGGATCTCTACCTGCCGCGGCTTGTGAGCGGAGAGTGGACCGGCACGATGTGCCTGACCGAACCCCAGGCCGGGACCGACCTCGGCTTACTGAAGACCCGCGCAGAGCCTCAGTCCGACGGCAGTTTCCTGGTAACCGGCGAGAAGATCTACATCACCAGTGGCGACCACGACGTGGCTGACAACATTGTCCATCTGGTGCTGGCTCGTCTGCCGGATGCCCCTCCGGGCACCCGTGGCATCAGCCTGTTCCTGGTGCCCAAGCGGCTGCTGGACGAACGCGGCGAAGCTGGCGAGGCCAACGGCGTGCGCTGCACCCGTCTTGAGGAAAAGATGGGCATCCATGGCTCGGCGACCTGCGCGATGAGCTTTCAGGAGGCGAGGGGTTGGATGGTCGGTGAGGCCAACGCCGGTTTGCGCTGCATGTTCGTAATGATGAACCACGCCAGACTTTGGGTGGGCCTGCAGGGCCTCGCCCAGGCCGAGCGCTCGAGACAGGCTGCCCTGGCCTATGCCCGCGACCGGCGCCAGGGCAGGGCGGCTCGGGGCAGCGCGGCCCAGGACAAGGCAGCCGATCTGATCGTCGACCATCCCGACGTCCGCCGCATGCTCCTCACGCAGAAGGCCTTCGTGGAGGGCTGCCGCGTTCTGACCTTTCTCGGTGGCCTGCAGATGGACAAGGCGCGCTATCACCCTGACGAGAAGGAACGCGCGCGCGCGGAGGACCTGCTGGCCATCCTGACCCCCATCGTCAAGGCCTTCGTCACCGACACGGCGGTGGAGGTCACCAGCGTCGGTATCCAGGTCCACGGCGGTTACGGTTACATCCGCGAGACCGGTGTCGAGCAATTCCTGCGCGATACTCGCATCGCCTGCATCTACGAGGGCACCAACGGGATTCAGGCACTCGATCTGCTGGGCCGCAAGGTGCTCGGCTCCGGTGGGCAGATGGCTCGCCTGCTGGGCGGACTGATCGGTACGTTCTGCCAGAATCACGCCGGCTACGAGGAGATGACCGAGTTTGTGGCGCCGCTGGCCGGACTGCTCAAGGAATGGAGCGAGGCGACCGAGCAGGTGGCGGAGCGGGCGGCGAGGGACCCGGACGAGGTGAGCGCCTCGGCGGTGGATTATCTGCAGTTGACGGGTTACCTGTGCCTGGCCTGGTGCTGGGCGAAGATGGCAGCGGTGGCCATCGCCACGCTGCGTCAGGGCACCGATGAGGGGTCGTTTTATGAGGCCAAGATCGCGACGGCCCGCTTTTTCTATGCGCGGCTGCTGCCCCGCGCCGAGGCGCATCTGGACGCGCTTCAATCGGGGGCCGGGAACGTCATGGCCCTGTCGGCTGAACAATTGGGCTGACCGTGACCGAGACCAGGGTGACCCGGGCGCGGCGCCTCGTCCGGGCCCGTCGGGTGGTGGTCAAGGTCGGCTCTGCGCTGCTGGTCGACGCAGGGTCAGGGCGCCTCAACCGCTCCTGGCTTGAAAGCCTGGCCGATGACCTGGCCGTTATGGCCGGTCGCGGGCAGCAGGTGGTGGTCGTCTCTTCCGGAGCGATCGCACTGGGTCGACGTCACCTGGGACTCACTGCGGGGTCGCTGCGACTCGAGGAAAAACAGGCAGCCGCGGCGGTGGGCCAGATCCGCCTCGCTCATGCCTGGAAGGAGGTGCTCGAGTCGCGGGGTTTGACCGTGGCCCAGGTGCTGCTGACCCTGGGGGATACCGAACAACGCCGTCGCTATCTGAACGCACGTTCGACTCTTGGAACGCTGCTTGGGTTGGCCGCCGTGCCGGTGATCAACGAGAACGACACGGTGGCGACCGCCGAGATCCGTTATGGTGACAATGATCGGCTGGCGGCGCGCGTCGCCCAAATGCTCACCGCGGACTGCACGGTACTGCTGTCCGACGTGGCGGGACTGTATACCGCCGATCCCGGCCAGGACCCGGAGGCTACGCTGGTGGAGGAAGTGCCAGGTATCGACGCGCGCATCATGGCCATGGCCGGTGCCAGCGTTTCTGGGGTTGGCAGCGGCGGCATGCCCACCAAGCTGGAGGCGGCACGCATCGCCACCGCTGCGGGCTCACACCTGTGCATTGCCTCGGGCCGTCGCGAACATCCGCTGCGTGCCATCGAGGCAGGGTCCGAGTGCACCTGGTTTCCGGCCAGCGGCCGGCCAGGCCGCCTGCGTAAGCAGTGGATCGCCGGCAGCCTCAAGCCGGCCGGCGTACTCTCCGTGGATGCAGGCGCAGCGGCTGCGCTGGCGCGCGGCAAGAGCCTGCTGCCGGCAGGCGTTGTGAGTGTGAGCGGGCGCTTCGATCGCGGGGATGCAGTGCGCGTGCTGGGGCCGGGTGGTGCTGAACTCGCACGGGGCCTTTGTGCCTACTCCAGCGAGGACGCGCGACGGATACTGGGTCACCGAACTGGCGAGCTCGAGGGATTGTTGGGCTATCGAGGTCGCGACGAAATGATCCATCGCGACGACCTGGTGCTGTTGGGGGATGCAGAGGCGGGGAGCGGGGCGTGAGCGCGGAACTCGGCGGCCTGATGCTGGAACTCGGTCGGCGCGCGCTGGAGGCGGCCGATGCTTTGGCGGGCAGCAGTCGCGAGCGCCGTGATGCTGCTTTGCGGGCCGCGGCTGGTGAGCTGCGGGCGCAGTCCGGGCGCATCCTCTCGGCCAATGGGCTCGACCTGCTAGCGGCGGAGTCCGCCGGGCTCAATCGGGCGATGCTGGACCGACTGCGGCTGGATCCTGATCGAATAGAGTCGATGGCGGTCGGGCTTGAGGCCATCGCCAGCTTGCCGGATCCGCTGGGCCGGATACTGGAGGAGAAGGTCAGGCCCAACGGGCTGCTGATCCAGCGCATCAGCGTGCCGCTGGGCGTGATCGGCATCATCTACGAGAGTCGGCCCAACGTGACGGCCGACGCAGGGGCCTTGTGCCTCAAGTCAGGCAATGCGGTGATCCTGCGCGGCGGCAGCGAGGCCGTGAACTCGAACCAGGCCATCCATGCCTGCCTGGTGGCTGGCCTGGTCAGTGTGGGGCTGCCCGCCGAGTGCATCCAGCGGGTGCCAACCCAGGATCGGGAGGCCGTTGGCTACCTGCTCAAGGGCATGACCGACTACATCGACGTGATCGTACCGCGCGGTGGCAAGGGCTTGATCGCCCGGGTTCGCGAGGAGGCCAGGGTGCCGGTGATCGGTCACCTCGACGGCAACTGCCACGTGTACGTTAACGCCGCGGCCGACGTCAACGTGGCGCGCGAGATCGTGCTCAACTCGAAACTGCGTCGCACCGGCATCTGCGGGGCAGCGGAAACCGTGCTGTTTGATCGACCAATCCTGGCGAGCCACGCAGAGCCAATCGTTGCGGCCCTGCTGAAGGCTGGTTGCGAGGTGCGCGGCGACGAGGATATCCAGTCCCTAGACCCGCGGGTGCTGGCGGCCACCGAGGAGGACTGGTACACGGAGTACCTCGATGCCATCGTCGCAGTGCGCACCGTCGAGGGCGTCGAGGCAGCCATGAAGCACATCGCGCGCTACGGCTCGGCGCACACGGAGTCCATTGTGACCACCGACCAGGCCGTCGCCGAACTCTTCCTGGCCGGCGTCGACAGCGCCATCGTGCTGCACAACGCCTCGACTCAGTTTGCCGATGGTGGTGAGTTCGGCATGGGCGCGGAGATCGGCATCTCCACCGATCGTTTCCACGCGCGCGGCCCGGTCGGTCTGGAGCAGCTGGTCAGCTACAAGTACGTGGTGCGCGGGCAGGGCCAGGTTCGGCCCCACTGAGGCCGCCGGCCAGCGAGTAGACCTCGTTCAGTCCGGCCTCGCGCATGGCCTCGGCAGCGGCGCGGCTGCGCAGGCCGCGACTGCAGACCAGCAGGTAACGGGTGTCCCCGCCCAGCTGGCTCGGGCCTTCCATGAGCAGTTCCTGCAGCGGCCAGTGACGGTGGGCGACGGCCGGCAGGGGCTCTGCCGTGACCTCCTGCGCCTCGCGCAAGTCGATGATTACGTAGCCCTGTCGCTCGGCGTCCTGCAGTGACAGCGACAGCTCCAGTTGAGGTCGCGCGCGCTCCGAGCCCGGCTTTGCGAGTCGCACGCACTGGCCCGGGCCGCAGTCCCGGTTGCGCGGTGCACGCAGGCGGCGCGTCTCCTGCCCGAGCAGGTCGACCAGCAGCAGCTGATCGACCAGCTGACCAGGCAGGTCGAGGAGGATCTTCATCACCTCCATGGCCTGCAGCGCGCCGAGGGTGGCAGGTACCGGTCCTAGCACGCCGGCCTCGGCACAGTTGCCGACCAGCCCGTCACGGGTGGCCTCCGGCCACAGGCAGCGCAGGCAAGAGGCATCGAGGTCGGGCCTCGCTACCTGCAGTTGACCCTCGTACTGGTGGATGCTGGCCAGCACCGCAGGCCTGCCAGCCCGCAGCGCGGCATCGTTGACCAGGAACTTGGTGCGGAAGTTGTCGCTGCAGTCGACCACCACCTCGGCCAGCGAGACCAGGGCGTCGGCGTTGGTCTCTTCGAAGCGCTGCCAGTGGGCTTCGACCCTGAGCATTGGATTCATCGCCAGCAGCCGCTCGCGAGCCGCTTCGGCCTTGGGACGCCCGATGTCGGCAGGCGTATACAGATGCTGGCGGTGCAGGTTGCTGGCCTCCACCGTATCGCCGTCGACCACGTGCAGGACGCCCACGCCCGCCGCAGCCAGGCAGGCCAACACCGGGCACCCGAGGCCGCCAGCACCGACCACCAGTACCGAAGCAGCGGCCAGGCGACGCTGGCCGGCCTCGCCCACCTCGCGCAGGGCGACCTGGCGCGAGTAGTCGGGAAAGCCTGCCGGAGTTGGGTCAACGCGGCGTCCGTGTTCATGTACATGCACAGGGTCCGGGTTCGCGCAGCGTTCGCAGTTCACCCAACCGGAGTCGCCGTCCTCGTAGTGCTCCTTCTTCCAGATGGGCAGGCGATGTTTGACCTCGTCGATGATGTAGCGGCAGGCGGCAAAAGCCTCCGCACGATGCTCGCTGGCCGCACCCACCCAGACCGCGAGGTCACCGAGGGCGAGGGCACCGACCCGATGCACGCAACGGGCATCGATCAATCGAAAGCGCGCGATGGCCTCCTCGATGATGCGGCTGCCCTCGCGGATGCCCAATTCCTCGAAAGCCTGG
This sequence comes from Gammaproteobacteria bacterium, assembly GCA_030831085.1. Taxonomy (GTDB): domain Bacteria; phylum Pseudomonadota; class Gammaproteobacteria; order Steroidobacterales; family Steroidobacteraceae; genus SG8-30. The sequence continues at coordinate 31,177 of JAURLT010000062.1, read as the reverse complement.
TAATCGAGTTGCCGGACCGATCGGCCCTCGTTGCGGTTGCGGACCCAGCCTTCGAAGGTGGCAAACCCGCCGGCAGCAGGGTGGGTCATCTCTGCGGCAAGCGCGTCGCGGTCGAGCGCGACCTCGCTGAACCGGAAGCGGCTCATCCGCCGGCTACCGGTGGGATGAAGACCACCTCGTCACCCGCCGACAGGCGGTGCGACCAGTCGACGAAGTCGCCGTTGACTGCGACCCGCAACTGCCCGGCCTGCAGCCTGAAACCGTGTCGAGCAGCCAATTCGGAGTACAGGCCACGGAGGTCGGTGTGGACGGTCTCCAGTTCTTCCTCCTGGCAGCCGGCCTGCTCGCGAAACAGGGCGTAATAGCGGACACGAATGCCGGTCATCCAGCCTCCGGTGTGCGAGTGAAGTCGGCTTTGCCGCCGGTTTTTTCCAGCAGCCTGACCTCGCCGATGACCAGATCATGGGACAGCGCCTTGCACATGTCATAGACGGTGAGTGCCGCCACGGAGGCGCCGGTGAGCGCTTCCATTTCCACCCCGGTGCGCCCGTGCAGGGCTACTCTGCAGGTGATCCGGATCACGTCGTCCGCGCCGCAGTCGCAGTGCAACTCACATCGCTCCAGCCCCAGCGGATGGCAGAAGGGAATCAATTCGTGGGTACGCTTGGCAGCCAGCGTGCCGGCCACAATGGCTGTTGCAAACACGGGACCCTTGGCCGTCACGAAGCCTGCCTTGCGCAGGCTGGCTGCGACGTGGGGTGGCAGGCGCACGGTCGCCTCAGCCAGTGCGCTACGGAGCGTAACGGGCTTGCCGCCCACGTCGACCATGGTGGGCTGGCCGTGCTCATCGACGTGGGACAGCGAGTCAGCCACCGATGTAGAACATCTCGACGCGTTCCTCGGCTCGCTGATGGCGGCCGATCGCCCGCAACTCGCTGTAGCGATCCTCACGCTCGGTCCATGCCGAACGGATACGTTCCAGCAGCGCCCCGTCGTCTTCGCCGGCGCGCAAGGGGCCACGCAAGTCCCGTCCGGTGCCGGCGAACAGACAGGTGTAGAGAACCCCCGCGGAGGACAGCCTCGCCCGGTTGCAGGCGCCGCAAAAAGGCTGCGACACCGAAGAGATGAAGCCGACCTCGCCGGCGCCGTCAACGAAGCGATAGCGCTCCGCGACTTCTCCCGGGTATGTCGGGTCCACCGCCTCGAGAGGCCAGCTCGCTTCCAGCAACTGCTTGATCGCTGCAGAGGGCATTACCCGCGAGGCGTCCCAGCGATTGCAGGTACCCACGTCCATATACTCGATGAAACGAACGGTCACGCCTGTGCCGCGGAAGTGCTCGACCAGCGGCAGAATGGAGTCCTCGTTGACCCCGCGCTGGACAACGGTGTTCACCTTGACTGGCCCGAGCCCCGCCTCCCGGGCTGCTGCGATGCCCTCGAGTACCCGCTCGACGCCGTCAAAGCCCCCGCTGAGGGACTTGAAGGTGGCCGGGTCCAGGCTGTCCAGGCTGACGGTCACCCGCTTGAGGCCGTTGGCCTTGAGCCTGACGGCCTGGTCGGCCAGCAGGATGCCATTAGTGGTGAGCGCCAGGTCCTCGAGGCCCTCGATGGTGGACAACTCACCCACCAGGTCGGCGATGCCAGTGCGCAGCAGCGGTTCGCCGCCGGTGAGCCTCAGCTTGCGGGTGCCAAGCGCCACGAACAGGCGCGCCAGGCGAGTGATTTCCTCGAAATCCAGCCGCTCGGTCGAGGACAGGAAACGATAGTGATCGCCATAGGTCTCCCGGGGCATACAGTAGGGGCACCGGAAGTTGCAGCGGTCCATGACCGAGATCCGCAGGTCGCGCAGGCGCCGCCCCAGACGGTCTTGGGGCGAGCGCTCCGCGATGGGAAGTGGCGTGATCACGGCCTCGGCCATGCCGGAGCGGCAGCCTACTTCGCGTTGGCCGCCTTGTAGGCCCGCAGCTGCTCATTGAAGCGATCGGCCACGGCCTGTGCCTCGTCGACGGCCGCATTGTTCTTCTTGGCCTGCATGGCCTGAAGTTCGGCCTTGCGCGCGTCATCCAGTTCGGTGCTGGCCATGATCGATTGCAGTTCCAGGTCGAGGCAGGAATTGTAGGCCGCGATGTCCTTGTCGAACGCCTTTACCGCGGTCTGTGCCGCGACCATCTGGTCATAAGTCGCCGTGGCGCCGTCCGGGAGGCTCTCGGGCGGACGGGGATAGACGCAGGTCGCTCCTGCGGTGGCGGCCAGCAGGGCGCAGGCCAGGGTGGTCAGGCTGGTGGCGATGATGCGCATGTCGCGTCTCCTCGGCATGGTTTGGGAGTGTGGAGTTTACCTCAGCGGCGGGGTGTCGGCGGTATAGTGAGCCCATGCAGGAAGCTGCGGCACTGGCCGATTTCACTCCGGGGCAGGTGGTCGAGTTGTCGCCCGGCCTGCGCCGCGTCGTTGCCCCGAATGCCGGTCCGTTTACCGGTCCCGGTACCAACAGCTATCTGCTCGGTGAGCAGGAGCGGATCCTGATCGACCCGGGCCCCGACCTGCCCGAGCACGTCGACGCGCTGCTCGAGGCTGGCGAGGGTCGCATCGCCTGGGTGCTGGTCACGCATACTCACGCTGATCATTCTCCTGCGGCCCGCGCCATCCGTCGGGCGACCGGTGCCACCGTGGTGGGTGCCCTGGCGCCCGATGACGGTCGTCAGGACCCGCGCTTCCGTCCAGACATGCAACCGGTCGACGGCGAGCGAATCGTCGCGGATGGCCTGGCCTTGCGCTGCATTGCCACGCCCGGACACGCGTCCAACCACTACTGTTTTCTGCTGGAGGGGGAGGGCGTGTTGTTCACGGGAGACCACATCCTCGGCCACGTCTCTCCGGTGATCCTGCCGCCGGATGGTTCCATGGCGGACTACCTCGAGTCCTTGCAGCGCCTCAAGGCGCTACCGCTGGCCTGGATCGCGCCCGGACATGGACCGCCGCTCGTCGATCCCGTCGGTGTGATCGACCGGCTCATGGCTCACCGCCTCGGCCGGGAGGCGAGGGTGATGGCGGTTCTCGAAAGGCTCGGCAGCTCGGCGCTGGAGCAGCTCCTGCCCGAGGTGTATGCCGACGTCGATCCGCAGCTGCACCAGCTGGCGATCTTTTCCCTGCACGCCCATCTCATCAAGCTTGAACGAGATGGGCGGGTGGTGCAGGAGGCCGGGGCGAGCTGGGCGCTGCTTACTTCTCGCCGTTGACGTAGCGGTCGATCTCCCGGTGATAATGCCGGATACGCACTTCCTGCTCTCCCCAGAGCGGACCGCGGAACCCGCGTGAGCGGGATCCGGCACCCACCGCGGCCACCAGTTCCACGTCCTGGTCCAGCACCTCGCCCAAGTCGGGCTTGGTCCCCTCGGGTACGTGTTCGATGTTCGGGCGCACCCGCCCGGTGACGTCGGTGCCTTCCGGGAGCCCCATCCACGCCGGCACGTTGTAGTTAGGATCTTCAACGTAGCGGTACATGGTCAGGTTGTCGTAGTAGAACTTGTTGGGGTCGTCAGGGTGAGGCAGGAAGCGCATGATGAACACGCCCTCCGGGTGCATGCCGATCTGCACGTTGGGGAAAAACCCGGTGGCCCAGCTGTCGGTCAACTGGCCGTCGGTGAACTTCTCGTAGTGCGAAAGACCCAGCCGCTTTGCCCGCTCCCGCTTGGACTGCTGGACGGCCGCGCGCACCTCGCGGGCATTGCCCTTGAAGCTGTCCGGGTCCATGCCAGCGTCCTGCATCATGAAACGCAGCCCGGCGTCCACCGTGTCCTGGTCCGCGATGCGGTGCGATTTCATGCACAGGGGCACGATCATGCGCTGGAAGCCGTTGGGATACAGATCAAGCTGGCTGAAATCGTCCATCACGCCCTGCGTCTGCGGGTGAATGTGCGGCAGGTGATAGGTCTCGTAGAAAGAATCCAACCCGACCTTCCAGTTCGCGTCCCAGGTGCTGCGCACGTGGCGTACGCAATGCATCTTGTCGATTTCATAGTTCTCGATATAACCCTCGGGCAGGCCAATCCACTGCTTGAGCGGCGGGGCCTTGCCGTCCATGTTGATGAAGATCAGGCCGCCCACCTGGTCGCAGCGCACCTCGGTCATGCCCGGGCGGTGGGCAACCAGCGCTGGTGCGAAGGTTTCTTCGTCGGTGATGCCCTTCAGCCGGCCGTCGCAGTGGAACTGCCAGCCATGGAAGGCGCAGGTGAACTGGGCCACGCTGCCGCGCTCGTTGAGGGCGATGCGGTTCGCCCGGTGCGGGCAGACGTTGTAGAAGGCCTTGATGCCGCCGTCCTTCTGGCGCACCAGCAGGAACTGTTCGTGCCCGAAGTCAGAAGTAACGTAGTCGCCCTCCTCGGGGAGGTCCGAGGTGACGCCCGCCAGCAGCCACACCCGGGGCCACAGCCGCTCCCATTCTTTCTGCATGAACTCTCGTGAGTAGTAGCGGGCGGGATCCAGCACCGTGAGGCCGTTGTCCACCGAGGGTCGCTTGGCTTCCAGGGAATCGGCGGGAGCGTCGGGATTGATGCGGACGTCAAAGGTCATGGCGGCTACCTCATCAAGAGTCTGACCAGTCGACTATAACTGACCTGCCCAGCGTGCAAACAGTCCAGACTGTTTGTTTTGTAAGGAGAGGCCGACAGATTTGTTGCGAATAAGCAACATGCGCGACTCGCTGGTCAGGGCAGACAGGCTTCAGAGCGGGTGATCGACTCGCTTATGTCAAATTCCGCTGCGCTGCGTCGCAAAAATTCGCGGCGCAAAACCGGAAGCTTTGACTTTTTTAGTTGTGGGTCTAAACTATTGTTTCCCCAAGACCAATCCCCTGGAGGGAGAATCTATGTCTATCGCGTTGAGGCAGGCCGTGGCCCGTTCACTCAAGGCCGCCGTTTTCGCCGGAGCAACTGCCGTCGGTTTCAGCGGTGTGGCACTTGCCCAGGAGGGCGCCCCCGCAACACTCGAAGAGGTCATGGTTACCGCGACCCGTAGCGCGTCCGAGACCGACCTGCAGACCACCCCGGTCTCCGTGACCGCCGTGACCGCCACCCAGATCGACCAGTTCGTGGCCAAGGACATCTCGGCCATTGCCTCGTCGGTGCCGGGCTTCTCGGCCTCGCGTATTACGGCATTCAATGCAGCATCCTTCGCCATGCGTGGCGTGGGCGTCACCGACATCATCGTCTACCAGGATTCGCCAGTGGGCGTGCAGGTGGATGACTTCGTGATGCCGTCGGTCCAGACCCAGTTGCTCGACACCTTCGATATCCAGAGCGTCGAGGTGCTGCGCGGACCTCAGGGCACCCTGTTCGGCAAGAACACCACTGGCGGCGCGGTGCAGATCCGCACCAAGCGGCCGGACATGAACGAGTTTGGCGCCGACGTGCGCTTGAGCTATGGCAGCTTCAACACCCAGCGGGTGCAGGCAGCCGTCGACCTGCCGGTCATCGAGGATGTGTTCTCGGTCCGCGTTGCGGCCTCGTACAACAAGTCCGACGGCTACTACAAGCTGGGCGCCGACTATGGCCCGCTGGTCACCTTTACCGCTGACCCGATTCCCGGCATCACCGGTACCTCCGGTGAGGGCTTCGGCGCCGGCAAGAGCATTGGCGGCGACGACGTGGTCAACGGTCGCATCAAGGCCCAGTGGAACCCGTCGGACGACGTCACCGTGCTGCTGCAGTACGAATACATGCGTGACAAGTCGGACGCGGTTCCGTCCTACAACGATACTCCGCCGGATGGTCCCTACCTGTGGAACTTCCTCGGCGTGACGCGTCCCTCGGGCGACCCGCTGGACAACATGGCCTCCTCGCAGCGTTCAGGCTTCCTGATCGACATGCAGAAGGGTCAGCGCATCGATGTCGACGGCATTTACGCCAACCTGGAATGGGACCTCGGCAGCCACACCCTGTTCGCGGTAGCCGGCAAGCGCGACCAGGACGAGCACCTGCCCAACACCTACACCGGCGCCGCGCCGGTCAACACGGTGGACGGCTCGGTGCTGTCGCTGTTCGACGCGACGCGCGACACGACCCGCGAAACCACCCAGTTCGAGGTCCGCCTGGCCTCCAACAACGACGGTGCCTTCAACTACGTGGTCGGTGCCTTCCAGCAAACCAACGACGCTGCCTTCTGCGTGGTCCAGTTGCTGGGCTTCGTGGACATGATCGTGGACTTCGGTGCGCTGGGCCTCCCGCCACAGCTGTTCAACAACAGCCCCTCGATCCTGTGCAATGCCCAGGATTCGGATTCGCTGGCGAGTTTCGCTGACCTGACCTGGAAGGTGACCGACAAATTCACCCTGGGTGCCGGCCTGCGCTATACCCGCGACGAGCGCTCCTGGGAGGGCCGGACGCAGGTCGACTTCGACCTGCTTGACGACAATACCTTTAACGGCAGCCTCTCCTGGACGGACCTCAATTCGGCGATTCAGGCCAGCAATTTCCGCAAGTACCCCGGTGGTGTGTACGTCAACCAGGACACGCCGGGCTTCGACAACCTCAGCCGTACCTGGTCTGAGGATAGCTGGCGCCTGACCGGTTCCTACCAGTTCAATGACTCACTGTTCTCCTACCTGACCGTATCGCGCGGCTACAAGGCGGGGGGTTACAACGACCAGACGGGGACCAGTGGGCTGATGGTGGCCTCGCTGACCCGCCCGGTCAATCCAGAGTTCGCCACCAACTATGAGCTTGGGTTCAAGTACGAGTCGCCCAGCGGCCGGTTCCGCCTGAACCCAACGCTGTTCACGACCAAGTACGAGGACGCCCAGCGGGCAGTGAACATCATCACAGAACGTGGTGGTTCGCAGTTCCAGGAAACGGTGTTCTACAACGCGGCGGAGGTGACTTCCAAGGGCCTCGAGATCGAGATGCAGGCGCTCCTGACGGATAACCTCCAGATCCGTGCGCAGGCGTCTTTCCTCGACGCCAGCTATGGCCAGTTCACTATCAACCAGCCGGGCCTCACTGACCCGACCTCCGGAGGAACCATCCTCCCGTTCGTTGGTGATTTCTCGGGTTTGCCGGTGCCGCGTTCGCCGGAGCGTAGTGGCTCGGTGCAGGGTGTCTACACCATGGATCTGGCCAATGGGTCGCTTGCCATTGCCGGCGAAGTGTATTTCGAAGCGGAGAACCTCTTCTACATCTCGGCGGCAGGACGCGAGTACGACGCTTACCTGGACGAGAAGACCCTGGTGAACCTGTCGGTGACTTATACCGATGCCGAGGACCGTTACTTCGTGCGAGCCTTCGGTAAGAACCTGCTGGATGAGCGCTATCGTATTGCCACCCAGTCGGTGGCGACGCTGTGGACGCACACCCAGTGGGGTGCGCCGGTGAGCTTCGGACTGGAGTTCGGCGCCAAGTTCGGCAGCGGCCGCTAGCCCAGGGATCCTCGGGTCCGATGGAAAGGCCGGCGCAAGCCGGCCTTTCTTTTTGTGGATCGGATCGATCTGGAGGGAAACATGGAAGCAGGTGCAGGCAGGCTGGTAGGCAAGGTGGCTGTCGTAACCGGTGCCGCGACAGGCATCGGCGAGGCCATCGCCAGGAGGTTTCTCGCCGAGGGTGCACGGGTGCTGGCCGTGGATCGGCCCGGCGAGGGGTTGGCGGCGGTGTATGAGGGCGTGTCGGGCAGCCACTGCCTCGAGTGCGACGTGACCGATGCCGACGCGCCGGAGCGGCTGGTCGGCGAGGTAGTCTCACGCTTCGGTGGGCTGGATATCCTGGTCAACAATGCCGGCATCGCGCCGAGTGCACCTTTCGAGGAACTGACCGACGAACTCTGGGACCGAACGCTCGACGTCAACCTGCGCAGCCTGTTTCGGATCTCGCGACGTGCAGTGGCCGCCATGAAGCAGCGCGGGGGCGGGCGCATCATCAACCTGGGCTCGGTGATGTCAGAAATTGGCGGACCTGGGCTGGCGGCCTACGGCGCCTCCAAGCACGCGGTAGCCGGGCTGTCCAAGTGTATGGCGGTAGACCTGGGTCCGCTGCGAATCACGGTGAACTACCTGGAGCCGGGCGTGATCGTGACCAACATGACCCGGCCTTTTCTCGAGGCCCCGGGCTTTCGCGAGCACTGGGAACAGAAGGCGCCGGTGGGGCGGCTCGGGCAGCCTGCTGACGTTGCAGCCTGCGCGCTGTTCCTGGCGCTGGACGAAGCGGCTTTCGTGACCGGCTACGGCCTGCGGGTCGACGGCGGCGCGCTAGCGAACTTCTAGCGAGACGAGCCGTTCAGGCTGCCGCGCCCGGGATGAAGGGGCAGTAGTCTTCCTTCTCCACCAGGTTCAGCAGGAATGACAGCTTGGCCATGCCGGCGACGATGGCCATGACCACGCCCAGTTCAAGAATGTCCGGCTCGGAAAAATGCTCGCGCAGGCGTCCGAACAGTTCGGGTCCCACCTGGCCGTTCATGTTGGTCAGCACCATCTGGTCGGCGTATTCGAGCACGGCCTGTTCGGCGGTCGTAAACAGTTCGTCCGGATAGCGTCCCTCGATCATGGCATCCACCTGGGCCTGGCTGACGCCCGCCTCCAGCGCTCCCGGCACGTTCTGCTTGTTACAGGTGCGGCAGCCATGAACGATGGACAGCCGTAGCCGCACCAATTGCTTGTAGCGCTGCTCGACTCGTCCGCCGAAAAAGGTCTTCATGTAGAACTCGTTCATTACCAGGTTGACGAGTTCCGGCGCTTGCCCGAACACCTCGATGAAGGTGGGTTCGCCCGTGAGCTTGTTAAGCATGTCCCAGGCAGGGCGAAAGCCCTCGGGCAGTTCGTCGCGCGGAATCCGGGTGAAGAGTGTGTCAGCCATGAGTAACCCCCTATAAGCCCAGCAAGCCGAGAATCGACACGCTGGCGACGTTGCGATTGGGTATACCGCCCAGGTTATGGGTGAGTCCAAGGCTGGGCGAAGCCAACTGGCGTACGCCCGCCCGCCCACTCAGCTGCGTATAGACCTCATAGGCCATGCGCAAGCCCGAGGCGCCCACCGGGTGGCCGAAGCACTTGAGTCCACCGTCGGTCTGGCAGGGCGTGCGGCCGTCGCGGTCGTAGCGGCCGTCGAGGATGTCATCCGGCGCCTTGCCCGAATCAGACATGCCAAGGTCTTCCATCAGCACCAGCTCGGTGATTGAGAAGCAGTCGTGCACCTCCATCAGGGAGATTTCCCGCCGGGGATCGCGGACACCAGCCTCTGCATAGGCACGCCTCGCGGCTTCGCGGGTGGTCGGGGTATGCGCTCCGTCCCAGGAGGAGTGTGAGAGCTCAACGCCATTGGAGGGCACCAGTTGCATGGCCTTGATCGCGACCGCATCCCGCCGGCCGAGCTCGCGCGCCTTCTCCGGCGTGGTGACGATGGCACAGGCGGCACCATCCGATACCCCGCAGCAGTCAAAGGTGCCCAGTGGGTAGGCGATCATCGGTGCATCCAGCACCTGTTGTTCGGTAATTGCCTTGCGCAGGTGCGCCTTCTCGGCCGCCACGGCGTTGGCATGGCTCTTGACCGATACATGAGCCATGGCCCGCTTGAGGCGATCCATCGGGATGCCGTGCCTGGCGGCATAGGCGGCTGCCAGCTGGGCAAAGGCCCCGGGCGGCGTAAAGCCGGGCTGCCAGAGGTCCTCGAAGGTGCCCTTGGTTCGCTCGGGCAGCCCGCCAAAGCCGGTGTCCTTGAGTTTTTCCACCCCCATGGCGAGGGCGAAGTCGCAAGCGCCGGCAGCCACCGCGTAGGCTGCACCGCGCAGCGCCTCGGTGCCGGTGGCACACAGGTTCTCTACACGGGTGACAGGGATATTTGGCAAACGCAGGGCCATGGAGAGGGGCAGGGCAGATTTCGAGACGCTTTGTTCGTCATAGAAGACACCCAGCCAGGCGGCCTCCAACTGGTCACGCTCGATGCCAGCGTCGGTTATGCACTCCTGGAAGGCCTCCAGCATCAGGTCTTCGGGGCCGCTGTCCCAGCGCTCACCGAAGCGGCTGCAGCCCATACCCAGGATCACGACCTTGTCACTGATGCCGCGTGCCATCTCAGGCCCCCAGGCCGGGAGCGGCCTTCCAGAAATAACGACGGAATCCGCGCCGGCTGTCGACGTCCTTGATCCGGAACATGAACCGGACGGGTCTGCCTACAGCGGCCTCGCCGGGGGCGAAGTCGGTGAATTCCATGAACACATTGCCGCCCGCCTCGAATAGCACGTTGCCATAGACCAGAGGCGGTCGCGCCGAGTAGGCCAGCCAATCCTCGGTGAAGGTCTTGATGCTGGCCGGCAGCTCGGCCAGCCTCACTGGCTCCTGCGTATCGGTTTCGCGGCAGTCCGGTGCCACGCAGACTCGCGAGAGCGGGAACTGGAGCGCGTTACAGCTGCGGCACCGACCGCCGGTGAAGCCGGTCACCACCTCGTGCTTGCGCCACGCGACGGTCTGTGCGGTCCGGTTGTCGCGCTCGGCGCGCATGCCGAACTCCACGGGCAGCAGGCCCTGATGGGCAAGGAAGCGGGTGTAATGTGTTTCTTCACGCCGCGTCGCGAGGGCCTCTTGCAGCCCAAAGCTTACTGCCTGGCGCTCGCCAGTGGCACGCAGCAGGATGGCGTCCGCGCCCTGACCAAAGCCAATGACGAGCACTCGCTCGTCCCGTTTGGCGTCTTCCAGCGCGCCGGCCAGCATGAGCAGCGGGTGCCCGCAGCCGGTGTCCCCGAATTCCATTGAACGGTCCGAGACCAGGGCTTCTCCACGCAGGCCCGTCGCCTTGAGAACGCCGCGGGCCGTTGCGGCCGGGCAGGCCAGCACGACCTTGTCTATCTCCGCCGCCTGCACACCCAGCCTGCCCAGCAGCCTGCCTACGGCTCGGCCGACCAGCGGGTTCCAGCCGGCCTCGCGCGCCCAGCGCTCCTCCAGCACGTAGTCGAAAAGGGCACTGCTCTCCCGATAGTGATCGACGAAGTCTGCCGCCAGATGCTCGGCGCCCAGGTATTCCGCGAGACCGTGCCCGGTGCCGGTCACTGCCGCGGTGGCGCCGTGGCCATACTGGAGTTCCTGCGGGCTTCCCGGCTTGCCCAGGCGCTGATCGGCGGCTACCACCAGCGAAGCGCGACCGCCGTCTGCCCCTGCCAGGGCAGCCGCCAGGGCGCTGGTGCCTGCGCGCTGCGAACCACCAGCATCGCTGACCCGCAGCGAGGCATCGAGGCCGAGGGCCGTCGCCAGGACCACCCCATTGGCATGATCGGCGAAAGGAGCCGTGGTCGAGGCGAAAGTCAGCGCATCAAGCTCGGCGTGCGGCAGGGCGGACAGGGCGATGCGCGCGGCTTCCACCCCCATGGTGAGGCTGTCCTCATCCCAGTTGCAGGTCGCGATCTCACCCTTGGCCCGCGAGTTGCCCTGGCCGAGCCAGCCCATCGCTTCGGTGATGGTCTGCCGCGACAGTCGCAGTCGCGGCAGGTAACAGCCCAGAGAACTAATCCCGGCCATCGCTCAGCGCTCGACCCAGTCGGCGAGCATGGGCTGCACCCTGAGGTGTTCGGGGATCCGCTCCGGCCCGATGCGGCGATCCAGTTCCTCATGCCAGTGATAGATGCGACGCTCCTGATAGTTGAGGGTGACGCCGGCGAAGGCCTGTGATTCGACCGATTCCTGGATCTGTCCGGCGAACTGCGTGTCCTCCTCGAGGATGCGCTCGAAATTGCTGATGCGCGTTTCCCAGAGCGGGTCGGGCGGGCCGTCACCCCAGTCCGGCGCGAACCAGATGACCTCGATCTCCATGTCCCGATCTCCGGTGGGCCAGAACAGCAGGAACGGGTTGCCGGTGGCGTCCACCGGCGTGACCAGATTGGGATAAAACATGAAGGACGGATTGTTGGACAAGGTGATTTCCGTCGCGGTTTCGATCCGGCGCATGCCGCGCGTACCGGGGTCCTGCCAGTCGGGCCGGCGATTCGGCGTGATCATCAGCGAGTGCCCACGCGGCCACAGCGTGATGTTGGTACCCCGATGATCCAGGAAACGGTCAACGGTGTTCTGGTGGATCGACTTGAGGTGATAGACCTCCATGAAGGCATCGAGCAGTACTTTCACGTTGCACTTCACGGGGTACGAGCGGCGATCGACATGGCGCACCTGATCGGGCTGGATCTGCTCCAGGTATCCGGGCATGCGACCGAGGTGCTGCAGCAGCGGCTCGGCGTCCGGGTCCTCGTTGACGAAGATCCAGTTGCCGAGGCGCTCGCAACGCACTGACACCAGGGGGTAGTCCTCCATGCGCAGGTCGACAAAGTCGCGCTTGTCGCGCAGGTTCATCAATTTGCCGTCCAGCGAGTAGGTCCAGCCGTGATAGCCGCAGACCAGTCCGTCGACCTTGCCCGTGCAGGTCTTCACCAGTGGTGCGCCGCGATGGCGGCAGGTGTTGTAGAAGGCACGGACCACGCCGTCCTTGCCGTGGACGACGAGGATCGGCGAACCCGTGCGTCGGAACAGGTAGAAACTGCCTGGCTCGGGAATTTCGTCGAGATGGCAGGCATACAGCCAGGCCCGGCGCCACAGATACTCACGCTCCAGCGCCTGGAATCCCGGGTCCGTGTAGCGTCCACCGGGTATCACGGGTAACTTTGGGAAGCCCTCGGGCGGCGCGGTGCGGTCGGCCTCGTAGCGCATGCCGGCCTTGAGCCTTTCCACGGTTTGCGCGTCCATCGTGACTCCCATCTTGCCCGGTTTGATTGACCGTTCAAGGTTACAGGATGCGGGCTGATAAAATAAACAGGCTTGACTGTTTTTTTGGGCGGTTGCGGTGTAGAGTCCAGCGGTATGGCAGACCTGATCCTGCATCATCACGATCCCTCGCCCTTTGCCGAGAAGATCCGGCTGGTATTCGGCCTCAAGAGCCTTCCCTGGTCCTCTGTCCAGTTGCCCATGGTGATGCCGAGACCGGCCTTGATGCCCCTGACCGGTGGCTACCGCAAGGTCCCGGTCCTGCAGGTGGGTGCGGACGTGTATTGCGATACTCGGCTCATCGCCCTCGAACTCGAGCGGCGACATCCGGAGCCGAGCCTGTTTCCGGATTGCAATCCTGGGCTGGCGATGGCCGTGGGTGCGTGGAGCGACCGCAGCTTCTTTGACCCGGGGGCCGGGCTCTCGATGGGGCTCAACAAGTCCCTCATTCCGTCCGAGGTGATCGAGGACCGCAAGGGCTTCTTCAACTTCATGGACTTCGATCGGCTGGAACAGGATATTCCCCACCTGTACACGCAGTTGCGCGCCAACCTGGTGCTGCTGGAAAGCATGCTGGCGGACGGTCGTGCCTACCTGTTGGGCGAGCGCCCCGGCTGGGCCGACATCAACGCCTTCTTCCCGGTCTGGATGGCTCGCGGCAACATCGGCGACGCCGCGCGACTGTTGGAGCCTTTCACGAACCTGCGGGCTTGGGAGGAGCGCATGCAGAGGATCGGTCAAGGCCGCCGCACCGAACTGGACGCCTCGGCGGCGCTCGCTGCTGCGCGGGGGGCCGAGCCGCTGCCGGCCGGGGGCGTTCAGGTCGACGACCCGCTGGGGCTCGAGACTGGAGCAAGGGTGACTGTAACCCCAGACGACTACGGGCGCATTCCCGTCGAGGGTGAGCTGGTCACCCTGACCGACCTGGAAGTGGCCATTCGTCGGCAGACACCGGAGACCGGTGAGGTGGTGGTGCACTTTCCCCGCTTCGGCTATCGGGTCAACCGCGCCCCATGATCGAGCTGTTTTATTACCCGTCGCCGAACGGGTTCAAGGCGGCGATCATGCTCGAGGAATGTGAGCTGCCGTACCGGGTGACGCCGATCGACATCACGCGCGGTGAGCAGTTCGATCCCGAGTTCCTCGCCGTTTCGCCCAACAACAAGATTCCGGCCATGGTTGACCACGATGCGCCGGGTGGTCCCTTGCCGCTGTTCGAATCGGGTGCGATCCTCATGTACCTTGCCGAGCGCAGCGGACGTTTCCTTCCAATCGACCTGCACCAGCGTTACGCCGTGATCAAGTGGCTGTTCTGGCAGGTGGGCGGTCTCGGGCCCATGGCGGGGCAGGCGCATCACTTCCGGGCCTATGCACCGGAGCAGGTGCCTTATGGCATCAAACGCTACACCGACGAGGTCAATCGCCTCTACGGCGTCATGGACCGCGCACTGGCCGACACTGGCTTCCTGGCCGATGAGTATTCGATCGCCGACATGGCCGCCTGGCCCTGGGTGACCACCTGGGAACGCCAAGGCCAGCGCATCGAGGATTTTCCGAACGTCGGTCGTTGGTACGACGCCATTGCGGCGAGGCCCGCCGTGGTGCGGGCCAAGGCGCTCGGCACGGAGCGTCAGGCGGACCGGGAAGGATATCGCTTCCTGTACGGGCAGACCGCCGGGTCGGTGCAGGCCATGTCGGATCACAAGGGAGAGACTCATGAGTGAACTGGTCCTGTGGAGCTACGACGCCAGTCCCTTCACGCAGAAGGCTCTGCTGATGCTGGGCATCAAGGGCGCCGAGTACGGATGGGTCGAGACGCCAATGCTGCCGCCTAAAGCCGACCTGGTCGCGCTCACTGGCGGTTACCGGGGTACGCCGGTCCTGCAGGCAGGCGCGGACGTGTACATCGACTCGCAGCTGATCGCCCGTGAACTGGAACGCCGTCTGCCGAAGCCGCCGCTGTTCCCGCTGGGATCCGGTCTGGAGCTCGCAATGGTCAAGTGGAGCGACGCGTTCTTTCGCAGCGCCCTCAAGGTGGCGCTGGCCCTGATGCTGCCGCAGTGGCCCGAGGAATTCCGTCGGGACCGTCAATACCTGTTCCCGGATATCGACTTCGCGACGGTGGCCGAGGAGGCCGAGCATGCCAAGTCGCAGTTCCGTGCTCATGCTGCCCTGCTCGATCAGCAACTCTCTGGCTCCGACTTTCTGGGCGGCAGCGCGCCGGGCCTGGCGGACGTGCAGGCCTATCCCTTCACCTGGCTGGCCCGGGGGGCCTTTGCGGACCTCGCGGCGCAACTGCTGGCGGGCTTCGATGCGCTGCAAGCCTGGGAGCGGCGCATGGCGACGATCGGTGACGGCCGGCGACAGCCGATGGCGGCGGGAGATGCCCTGGCCCTGGCGCGTGCTGGCACGCCGCGGCCTATCCCCGGGATCGATGCCCTGGACGCGGCCTTGCTCAAGGGCTCGACCGATGTGGAAATTTCACCGGACGATACTCGCCGCGGTGGGGTGCGGGGCACGCTCGTGCATTCCAGTCCGACGGAATTTGCGGTGCATCGCGTCGATCCGTCGATCGGCGAGATCGTCGTGCACTTTCCGCGACTGGGATATCGCCTGACGCCTGCGAGCTAAGCCCTTAGATAACGCCGCGCGCCCGCAGGCCCTCGATGGCGCCGGTATCGTAACCGAGACTGGCGAGGATGGTTTCCGTGTGCTCGCCGAGCGTGGGCGGGCGTCGGTCGATGCCGGCTGGCGAGCGGGAAAACTTCACCGGCAGATCTGGAATAAGCGCCGGGCGGGGCAGGCCTGGGTAGTCGTCGACCCGGCGGAAGAGGCCCATCGCCGCAGCCTGTGGATCATCGAGCGCCTGCTGAGGCGTATAGACCGGACCGGCCGGCAGTCCGGCGGCCTCGAGTTCGGAGATCGCCTCAGCGCTGCTGCGCTCAGCACACCAGGCGCGCATGCGGGCCAGGATGGGTTCGCGATGCTGGCCACGCAGCGCGTCAGACCCGAAACGCGGGTCGCCGGTCCAGGCTGGTTCCTCGCCCATCAGTCGCGCCCAGCGCCGGAACAAGCCGTTGCCTACCACGTGGGTCAGTACATGCCCGTCGCGGGTCGCGAAGACGTCGGAGGGTGAGGAGGTCTGAACCGTGTTGCCGGTGCCCACCCGGTCGGTACGCGCGACGCCCTGCTCGATCAGGTGCGAGGCGAAGACGGACAGGGCAGTGGCCTGCAGGCTGCCGCTGACCTGCTGGCCCCGACCGGAACGGGCCCGCTCCATCAGCGCAGCCAGTACCCCGAAGGCGGCCAGCACCGCGGTGGAGTAGTCGACGTAGGGTGCCGCAGCCTTGACCGGTTGGCCTGGTGTGCCGGTGATATACATGGCCCCGGACATGGCCTGGCCGGTGCCGTCGAATCCCCCCCGGGCAGCATAGGGCCCGCGGTCGCCGAAGGCCGTTTGGCTGGCGAGCACGATCCTCGGATTCAGGGCCTCCAGGCTGGGATAGTCCAGGCCCATTGCGGTCAGTGCGGAGGGCGGCAGGTTGGCCACCACCACGTCAGCACTGCGGACCAGGCGCCGGGTCACCTCACGGCCCTCCTCGCTCATGGGGTCGAGGGTCAGGGATTGCTTGTTGCAGCCGGTCTGGAGGAACACGCCGCCCTCGCCGTTATCGCAGACGGGCGCGATGTAGCGATCCTCGCCGCCGCCTCGCTTTTCCACCCGAATTACCTCGGCACCCAGGTAACCGAGCAGGGTGGCACAGTAGGGACCCGCCACGTAGCGGCCATAGTCCAGGACGCGTATTCCCTCGAGGATCGGAAGTTCAGCCATGCGATAATCATACACGTCGATCCAAAGGAGCCGTGACGATGGATTTCAGCCTGACCGAGGAGCAGTTGGCGCTGCAGGAGAGTGCCCGCAAGTTTGCCGTGGAACGCCTGCCGGGTGTGGCCAGGCACTGTGAAGAAGAGGATGAGGCGCCCCCGGCCGAGGTGGTTCGCGAGTTTGCCGAGATGGGCTTTCTCGGCATCAACGTGGCGGAGCGCTACGGGGGGCTTGGGCTTGGCAACGTCGAGGCACTGATCGTGATCGAGGAGCTGGCAAAGGTCTCCGGAGCGGTGGCGTTCCCGGTGTTCGAGTCATGTGTCGGCCCGGTGAGGGCGATCGAGCACTTCGCCAGCGAGTCGCTGAAGCAAAGGGTGATCCCCGCCGTCTGCCGAGGGGATAAGATGGTGGCGGTGTCGATGTCCGAGCCGAATGCCGGGTCGGCCCTGACCGACCTCACTACCCGCGGCGAGGTGCGTGGCGACAAGGTGGTCATCAACGGGACCAAGCGCTGGTGCTCGGGTGGTGGCCACGCGGACGGTTATGTGGTCTACCTGCGCCTGTCTGACGACCCTGGCCCCAAGGGCATCGGCGCGGTGTACGTGGAGAAGGGCACCGCTGGCATGACCTTCGGTGGCCGCGAACGCCTGATGGGGTTT
The DNA here is from genome assembly GCA_030831085.1 of Gammaproteobacteria bacterium. Lineage (GTDB taxonomy): Bacteria > Pseudomonadota > Gammaproteobacteria > Steroidobacterales > Steroidobacteraceae > SG8-30. The sequence continues at coordinate 13,974 of JAURLT010000062.1, read as the reverse complement.
CGCGGCGTGCCGTCTTCCGACATCTATTTCGACCAGTGCGAGATCCCGCTGGACAACGTCGTAGTGCCCGCCGGCGGCTTCAAGAAACTCATGGAAGCCTTTGACCTCGAGCGCTGTGGCAACGCCACCATGGCCCTGGCCCAGGCCTCGGGTGCGCTGGACGACGTGGTCCAGTATGTCCAGGAGCGCAAGCAGTTCGGCAAGCCGATCGTCGACTTCCAGGCCGTGCAGATCCGCCTCGCCGAGATGCGCATGCGGGTCGAGGCGGCGCGTCTGCTGATCTGGAGGGCGGCGGCCAACGCTGAAAAGGGCCTGCCTTCAATCCTCGACTCCTCGCTGGCCAAGTGTTTCGCCAACGAAATCTCCCGCGAGGTGTGCGGCAATGCCGTGCAGCTGATGGGCGGCTACGGCTATTCTCGCGAGTACCCGATGGAGCGACGCCTGAGGGACGCCTGGGGCTGGGGCATTGCCGGGGGTGCCATCGACATCCAGAAGGTCAACATCGCGGCGGCGATGGTCGGCCGCCGGTTCGACCAGCGCCGCTGATCGGCAGCGTCAGACGGCCAGGGCGACCTCCACCTGGCCGTTGACGATCCGGAGCGAATGGCTTGCCAGCGGCGCGTTGGCCGGTGCGCCCAGCACACTCCCATTGCGCACGTCGAAGGAGGCCCCGTGCAGGGGGCAGATCAGGCGGGCACCGCGCAACCGCCCCTCGCACATGCGGGCGTAGGCGTGGCTGCAGATATTGTCCAGGGCGTACCAGCCCTCACGGCTGTGGCAGACCACGATCTCCCGGCCGTCGATCTCGAAACCCTTCATTGCCCCCTCGGCGAGCTCGCTTTCCGCCAACAGCCTGTGCCAGGTTTCCGGCATTTCGATTCCCTTTTGCGCCCTCGATGGCTACGATCTTAGCTTCCACCAAGCCAGGAGACCATCCGATGCCGAGGATCACCTTCATTTCCAGGATGACGGTCAAGGAAGGCAAGGAGGCCGACTACATCCGGGTCTGTCAGTCGCTCACCAGCGTAGTCCACAAGACCGAGCCGGGGACGCTCTATTTTGATTTCTTCAAGCTGCGGGAGCCGCGTCGTTACGCAGTGGTGGAGTCCTTCGAAAGCGAGGAGGCCGAGCACGCTCACATGAACTCCGCTGCCCTGGCAGAACACGCACCGGGGATCATAGAGTGCCTCGACGGCACCTGGGAGAGGGAGTACCTGGACGACCTCGACGCGCCATGAGTGACCTGTGACCTGGTTCAACCGGGAAATCACCGAACTGGAGGGTAGGGCGCTTCACCCGGAGACGCTGATGATGGGCTTTGGGTATTTCCCGGGCCTGTCCGAAGGGGCGGTAAAGTGCCCGATTTTCCAGACTTCTACCTTCGTGTTCCGTTCGGCTCAGGAGGGCAAGGGCTTCTTCGAGCTGGCCTACGGGTTGCGTCAACCTGCGCCGGCCGAGACCCCGGGCCTCATCTATTCACGGCTCAACAATCCCAACCTCGAGATACTCGAGGGCCGCCTGGCAGTCTGGGACCAGGCCGAGCGCGCCCTAGCCTTTTCCAGCGGCATGGCCGCGATCTCTACCTGCCTGTTTGCTTGCTGCCGGCCGGGGGACGTGGTCGTCCACAGCACACCCGTATATGGAGGCTCGGACTACCTGCTGGAGCGCATCCTGCCGCAGTTCGGGATCCATACGGTCGGCTTCCAGGCGGGTCGGGGCAACGGGCCACTACGCGAGGCCATCGATCGCGCCGGGGGTCTGGGGCGAATTGCGGCGCTGTACGTAGAGACACCGGCCAATCCCACCAACGGGCTGGTCGACCTTGAGGCATGTGCAAGGGCCGCCGACGGGCTGCTCGCCAAGCAGGGCAGTCGCCCGCTGGTGGTGGTGGATAACACGTTCCTCGGTCCCCTCTGGCAGAAGCCACTGAAGCATGGCTGCGACGTGGCCGTGTATTCGTTGACCAAGTACGTGGGCGGGCACAGCGACGTGGTGGCCGGCGCCTGCGTGGGATCTCACAAGGCCCTGGAACCTGTGCACCTCATGCGAACCATCCTGGGCACCATGACTGATCCACACACGGCCTGGCTCCTCATGCGCAGTCTGGAGACCCTGGAGCTGCGTTTCACGCGCTCGGTCGATAATGCCCGGCGGGTGGCTGAATTCCTGCGCGACCACCCCGCGGTCGAGAGCGTGCAGTATCTGGGCTTCCTCGACCCCGCGAGCGAAGAAGGACAACTGTACGCGCGTCAGTGCATCGCGCCGGGCGCTACGTTTTCCTTCTGCGTGAGGGGTGGGGAGGCCGAGGCCTTTCGGGTGCTGGATGCGTTGCAGCTGGTCAAGCTGGCGGTCAGCCTGGGCGGCACGGAGAGCCTGGCCTCGCATCCGGCTGCCATGACACACAGCGACATCGAGGCCGAGCGCCGCGCCGAAATTGGCATTACCGAGAATATGATCCGGATATCAATAGGTATCGAACACCCGGACGACCTCATTGCAGACTTCCGGCAGGCCTTGGCCACGCTCGCGTCGCCATAGGTGGAATCGATGATTTCTCGAGGATGCTGAACTGCTCAGCGATCCTCGTGCTAGGCCTTGTTCCCCCCGTCACGCGGCGCTGCAGCCTTCATCGAGGCATTGATCTCCTCCGGTGAAGGATTACAGCGCAGCGTGAGGCCGCCGTTGACCTGCAGCACCTGACCGGTCATGAAGCTCTCGTCGCTGGCGAGCCACAGGGCGGCGTTGGCGACGTCTTCAGAGGTGCCGAGTCGCCCCAGCGGGTACTTGGGCAGGAAGGCCTCGATCAAGCCCGGCATCTGGCTCTCGCGCGCGGTCATGGGGCTTTCCGTATAGCCCGGGGCGATGGAATTGACCTTGACGCCCTGGCCTCCGAACTCATTGGCGAAGCAACGTACCAGCGCGTCACCCGCCGCCTTGGTGGCGATGTAGGCCGCGTGGTGGTGGAGCAGGGCGTAAACCGATGCCGAGGTGAAGTTGATCACCGAGCCGCCGCCGGTTTTCGCCATCGACCCGACAAAAGTCTGCAGAAAAAAGTACGGCCCCTTGAACTGCAGCGCGGCGAGTTGGTCCAGTTGCTCCTCGGTGGTCTTCATCAGCTTGGCCAGCAGGCCCCAACCGGTGCAGTTGACGGCCACGTCGATCCGGCCGGTCAGCGCCTCGGCCTGGCGCGCCAGCGCTTCCACCTCTGCCTTGGAGGTGATATCGCAGAGACCGAATTCACCACCGATCTCAGCAGCCAGTGCCTTGAGCGGGGCCTCCTTGCGGCCAGCCACCAGCACCCGGGCCCCTTCCGCGGCAAACCTGCGGGCCATGACCTGCCCCATGTTGTCCGGCGAGGCCGCGCCGAGAATGACCGCTACCTTGCCTTGCAATCTACCCATATGTGCTCCTCAACTGAGTTCCCGAACCGGTCGCCTGCCGTCCCAGTCCACGGCCTTGCGCCGGATGAAAGCATAGAAGTCCGCCAGCGCGGGCGTCTGCTCGTACAGTTCGAGCATGTGCCCCAGTTGGGTCGAGGTATCCACCATCGCGAAATGCACACCATTGTTGGTCATGGCTTCGAGCGCGACGGACTCTCCCCGCTGCCGCGCGGCCGCCAGCGCAGAGGGCAGGTCGGGCACGAAGCAGGCCACGTGATGGATGCCCGATTCCTCCGGCGCATACAGGTCACGCAGCGCGGACGGAGTATCACCGTGCTGGGTGATGAGTTCGACCATGAGCTCGCCCGCCTGGCCGTAGGCGGAACTGTGATCAAATACTGCCGGCTGCTCGCGGTGGCGCGCCCAGGACAGCGGTATGTGCCTCATCAGGTAGAACGGGCCCCAACCGTAGTCCTTCGCCAGGCGTGCGGCCGCGGCCTCCGGGTCTGGCACGTGGTAGGCCACCTGCACCGGGCACAGGCCATGGGGCAGGATCACTTGCCGTCGACCGAGAAGGCGGCCAACACGTTCCCGGGCATGTGAAAGTAGAGCCCGTAGCCCGAGTTGACGTAGACGACGCCATCATGGACTACCGGCCCTCCGCCTCCCAGGGAGCCTCCCTGGCCGCGTGCGCCCGAAAGCGTTGGCAGGGGCTGAGAGGTATCGAAGCTCCACAGCACCCGCCCGTCTTCCGACGAGTAGGCACGGACACGTCCATCCATATGTCCCGCGAATACCACACCGGGGATGGAGATGACCGAGGCCAGGATGCCGGGGTCGCAAAAAGTCCTGCCGTAGCAGACGTCTTCCGCAGGTGTATTCCAGAGCAGGCGACCGTCTACGGGACTCAGCGCGTACAGCCCAGGCCGTGCGGGTCCCGCTTCGGCCTCGCGTTCTGCGGAGGAGGCGTCGTTGGAGTTGGCCATATCCGCGATCGGCACGTAAATGCGCTGGTCGTCGTAGGCCATGCCGAACTGGATACCACCTTGAATGGATCCGCGGCCAACCCGGTTGGTCCAGATCATGCCTTGCTGGGGATCATCCGGGTCGAGCGCCAGTGCCTGGCCACTCTTCAGGCCAACCAGGAGGCGATCGCCACCACCGGGGAGCGAGATCAGCATGGTGCCGGAGCCAATGTCGAAATCCGGGCCGGCCGGTTCGGGACAGGTATCCAGACCGATCATGCACCCTACGTTCCACGCATCGCCGGGCACCACCTGCCAGTGCCAGCGGAACGCGCCCGTGGCGAGGTCGAGCGCCACGACGGCATTGCTGCGATCGTTGGCGGGACCCGTGTAGTTGTTGCCGGTGCCGACATAGAGCACTCCCCGGGCGGGATCCAGGGTGGGCGTGTTCCAGATCGCTGCGCCCGATGGGGAGTAGATGGGCGTGCCGATGCGGGACTCGCCGACTTTTGTTGGCGCCTCGTCGATCATCCAGGTTTTCCAGAGCAGTTGCCCACTGCGCGCCTCTAGCGCGATCACGCTGCCGCGGAAGGTGCAGCAGGGATAGTCCGGGTCCGCCATCGCCTCTTCGAGTGACGAAACCGGCACGAAAAGTTGGCCGGCGTGATAGACCGGGGAACCGGTGATGGTGGCGCTGGGATGGTCGTCAGCCTTGTGTCGCCAGATCTCCTCTCCGGTCAGGGCATTCACCGCGTAGACCCGGCCAATCAGGTCACCGAAAAAAGCCAGCGGCGCTTGGTCGCCGGCTTCGGCGGCAGTCTGTACGAGGACGGGCGTCCTGACCTCGGCCGTTGCGCGATAGGTCCAGCGGATGCAGCCGCTATGCTCGTCAAGGGCGTAGACCGTGCCATCCTGGCTGCCGGTATATAGCGCGCCGTACGCAAAGGTCGGTCGGGAGCGGACACGCACCGTGGACGGGTAGGCGAGTGCCCACTTCAGCTGCAGGCGCGGCACGTCGGCGGCCGTGAGGCCGGCAACTTCACCGGGAATGAAATGACGATTGTCAGGGGTCTGGCCCCAGCCCCGGACCCGGGGTTGGCGGGTGAGATCGAAGCGTGCCGCGTTGCCCGAGCACAGCGGCGCGGGGGCGGGTTTTACGGTGCCCATCGATTCACCTGACAGGTACTCAGCAACCAGGTGCTTCTGCGCGTCGTCCAGAGCAGACGCCTGGATTTGCATGATTCCCTCGGTCAGGGCCGCGTGGATAGCATCTGCCGAGAGCATGCTCAGGAAAGTATGGGTTGGGGCCTTCTGAACCTGACCTTCGTGGCAGGCCGCACAATGCTCGCGGTAGAGTGGAGCGCCGGGCCGCTGCTCGGGATCGCCGCCCTGGGCGGCATTCATGCGCGCCTTGATCTCGCCGAGGTCTTGTTCGGGCGTGGCGGCGACGCTGGAACCGCAGCCGAACGAGATGACTATGCAGCACAGTGAAACGTATGACTTCGCCGAACGCATGACCACTCCCCTAACGGCCGCGCAACGGCCTTGAACCATCCCAGTCTTCCGCAGCCCGGCGCACCCGCTCGAAATAGGATTCGATGGCCGGGCTGCGCTCGATGAGCTCGATCATGCCGCCCGGATGGGCGCCAGCCAGCCGGTCGGTGTCTACGTAGGCAAAGCGGGTACCCGCGGTAGTGGAACCCGCCTGCACCGGATGGATACCTTCCTGCTCGAGGCGATGCAGGTGGTCATCGACAGAATCCACCAGCACACCCAGGTGCTGCAGGCCGCCCTGTTTGGCCAGGGCAAAATCGGTATAGATGGTCGGTACCGCGTCGCGCTGCTGGATCAGTTCAACCTGAACCGAGCCCCACTGCGCGAGCGCGACCGACATGTGAAAATCGACCGGCGCACCCAGGTAATGACACTCGGCGAACTCGACGCGATCCAGCGCATAAAACGGGCCCACGCCGAGGCGTATCCAGTGCTGAACGGCCGCCTCGAGATCCGGCACCACGAAGCCGAGCTGCATCACCGGCCCGAACAGGGAAGTGCCGACCATCGGGTCAGCCCACCCAATCGTAGAAGTCGAGCGTCATGCCCTCGGCCCCACCGTCCAGGCAGTCGACGATCGGCGGGACCAGGCGGTCGTGGAAGGGCGTGGTCTGATGGTACTGGAAGGCTGCCTCGTCCTTGAAGCGCGCATATACGGCGTAGATACCGGGTTTCTCGCGGTGCCGGATGACGTCATAAACGATGGTGTCCGGCTCCTGTTCGTGGGTCAGCTTCGACAACTCCTGCTGGAGCTTCTCGAACTCGGCCTCCTTGCCGGATTTTACCTTCAGCGTTGCGAAGAATACGGTCATGGTCATCTCCTCAGTCGAGGCCAAGTTCGGCCACCAGTTGGGTACGCAGACGGAATTTCTGGATCTTGCTGGAGGACATGGGCCACTCCGTGACGAAGCGGATGTGACGTGGCACCTTGAAGCTGGCGATGCCCTGCCGGCAGTGCGCAATCAGTTCCTCGGCCGCGGCCTGCTGGCCGGGCTGGAGTTCGACGAATGCCGCCGGCACCTCGACGTACTTGGCATCGGGAAGCCCGACGACCTGCGCCAGTTTCACGGCCGGGTGTGTTTGCAGGTGTGCCTCGATTTCGGCAGCCGCCACGTTTTCGCCGCCTACCTTCAACATATCCTTGAACCGACCATGGAACAGGATCGTCCCGTTGGCGTCCAGCGAGCCGATATCGCCCGTGTGGAACCAACCCTGGGGGTCAAGCGCCTGGGCGGTCTTCTCTGCATCGCGGTAGTAGCCGTCGAACAGGCTGTAGCCGCGGACCAGTACCTCGCCGCGCTCGCCCGTGGGGACTTCCGCGCCGGTCTCGGGGTTGATGACACGCACCTCTAGACCGGGCAGGGGGCGACCAAGGCGAGTAATGCGCTGGCTCTCCGGTTCGTCCGGCGAACCGGTAGTGACGGTACCCGAAGCCTCGGTCATGCCGAAGCTACCGACCTGAAGGGCATCCGGCATGGCCTTCATGATCGGCTCCGCCACGCCCGGCGGTTGCACCGCAAAGTTGGAATTCATCAGGCGGACCCTCGTCAGGTTCCGCTGCGGAAAGTCCGGGTGGTAGATGAGCCCCTGCATGATGGTGACGAAACTCGGGTAGGTGGCGGTAACCTCGTATTTCTCGAGCATCTCCAGCGCCACGCCCGGATCAAAGTAACCCATGGTCAGGTAAGTACCGCCCACGTCGAAGATGGCGAGCATCGGCAGCACCGCGGCGATGTGGAACATCGGCAGAGGCGACCATAGGGAGTCACGGTGGGTCAGGCGGTAACGGTGACGTCCCAGCGCGATGGAATTGCGTACCTGAGCCTCGTGGGTGATCAGGCAGCCCTTGGGGTTGGCAGTGGTGCCCGAGGTGTAGAGCATGAGCGCCGTATCTCGCAGGCGCACGCGCAGGCGCGTCTCGTGCACGGCCAGTTCCGGTACCGCCTCGCCCGCAGCCATGAAGTCGGCCTCGCTGATGAAGCCAGGGCGGGTGGAGGCGCCGAACAACACCACGTTGCGCAGCCTTGGGGCGGCACTCACGCGAATGTTGTGGGGGTCAGGCTGACCGGCCAGATCAGGCAGCGCGGCCTCCAGGCGTTCGACGAAGTTGACCTGTTCGGCGATGGCGTCGGTGGTGATCACCGTAACCAGGTCGGCATTCTCAACCACGTAGCCGATTTCGGCGGAGCGGTAGCGCGCGTTGATCGGCACGATGACCGCACCGCACATGGCGATCGCAAAGTAGAGTTCGACGAACTCCCCGCAGGTATGCATCAGAATACCGACGTGATCACGGGGCTTGACCCCGAGAGCCTGCAGGCTGCGAGCGCGACGCAGGGCGCAGGCTGCGAGTTCGGCATAGGTGTAACCACGCTCGGGGAAGACCAGCGCCAGCTTGTCCGGATCGCGATCCGCGGCCGTCAGGAGCAGGTCCCCCATGGTGGTGGCCGCGATCCGGAGACGGGTCAGGTCCTCTCCCGCGTAGCTTTCAAATGGCACCGTGGGCGATTCTGATCCACCCGCCTTCGTTGCAATGGACATGACCACCCCCTGAGCGCTGAAACTGGATGCCCTGCCAACGGTACACCTCCCGGCCGGCGAAATAAACAGTCAGTCCTGTTTATTTATGGCTACCTGCGAACGTATACTTCGGCCTCCGAATTTGCCCGGAAAATGCATGAACGCCAAGCCCACTGCGCCGCGCCGGCCTCTCGATCCGCCCAAGCACTGGGGGCTCGACGACGATGAACTTGCCAGCCACCCCTTAGCGTTTCGGGAGGACCTGTTCGCCGGTCAGGTGTTTCTGGTCTCGGGGGGCGGCAGCGGCATGGGCCGTGCCATGGCCTACCTCATGACTCGCCTCGGTGCCCAGGTGATGATTTGCGGCCGCCGTGAGGAGAAGCTCAGGGAAACCGCCGAAGGGATCCAGCAGAGGCTCGGCAAGGAGGTCGGGGTGCGGGCCATGACCATCCGGGACCCTTCGCAGGTTGACTCGCTGGTGGCGGAGACCTGGGAACGCTTTGGCCGGCTCGACGTGCTGGTCAACAACGGCGGTGGCCAGTTTCCGCAAGCCGCCCTGGACTACTCCGTGAAGGGCTGGAACGCGGTCATCGACACCAACCTCAACGGCACCTGGTACATGATGCAGGCTGCGGCCCGTCAGTGGCGCGACCGAGGCCTGCCGGGTTCCATCGTCAACATCGTGGCCGTGGTCAGTCGCGGCATGCCGCAGGTGGCCCACACCTGTGCCGCGCGGGCGGGCGTCATCTATCTCAGTAAGTCAGTCTCTACCGAATGGGCCCCGCTCGGGATTCGGGTCAATTGCGTGGCGCCAGGCTCCGTCGCCACCGAGGGCCTCAACGTTTACCCGCGGGAGGCCGCCGAGGCCTTCCGTTTCTCCAACCCCATGAAGACCTTTGGCGATGCCTATGACATCGCCAACGCAGTGGCCTACCTGGCCTCGCCGGAGACCGGCAAGTTCATCACTGGCGAATTGCTGGCGGTGGATGGAGGCCGGCAGCAGTGGGGCGACGACTGGCCGGGTGGAATTCCCGAGTATTTCCGCATCCGCGAACGTTGAACTTGCCGCGCTGGGCGGCAAGCTGTAACTTCTCAAACGCCTCGGGGTGGCCTGACTGGGCCTGAGACGCTGGCGCTGCAATGCAGTCACTCAGCGAACCCGTAGAACCTGATCCGGTTAGTACCGGCGTAGGGAGTTGGCGCGCTGCGGTCCCGAGCCGCGCGTGTTCTCCCCGTCGGGGAGGGACATCATGCGACCAAGCCCGCTTATTCACCTTTGGCCGCTGATGCTGGTCGGCGCGGCCAGCGCCCAGCAGACCGTAAAGCTGGAAGAAGTGGTGATCACCGCCACCCTGCGTGAGCTGACCCTGAGCGAGATTCCGGCCAGCGTCACCGTGCTCGGTGCATCGGAACTCGCGGGCGTCGCAGTGCAGCACCTGGAGGAGGCCCTGGCTGGTATTCCCTCGCTGTCCTGGGCCGGTGCCAGTTCCCGGCCGCGCTACTTCCAGTTGCGGGGAATTGGCGAACTGGAACAGTACCAGGGAGCGCCCAACCCTTCGGTGGGTTTCCTTGTTGATGAAATCGACTTCAGCAGCATAGGCATGGTGGCTACCCTGTTCGACGTCGAGCAAATCGAGGTGCTGAGGGGGGCCCAGGGAACGCGTTTCGGCGCCAACGCCCTGGCGGGGTTGATCAAGGTCAGGACCCGTGCCCCGGAGCCGGTGCCGGAACGCGCGCTGGAGGCCAGCATCGGCGGTGATGCATTCAATGCCCTGGGAGCGGTGGTCGGTGGTCAGCTGGGTGAGGGCGCTTCGGCATGGCGCGTAGCAGTCCAGCAAGCGAATAGCGACGGGTTTCGCCGCAATGCCTTTCTGGATCGCAGCGACACCAACGCGCGTGACGAGCTGACGGCGCGGGTCAGGGCGCATCTCAATCTGGATGGCGGCCGTTCGCTGGACCTGGGGTTCATGCATATAGACCTGGCCAACGGTTACGACGCCTTCGCCCTCGACAATGGTTACCAGACCATGGCGGATCGACCCGGCCGGGATGCGCAACGTTCTTTTGGTGCCTACGCTGACTTGACTTGGCCTGCTGGCAGCCTGCTGCTGCGTAGCATCAGCACCTATGCAAATTCCTCAATCGAATCTAGCTTCGACGGTGACTGGGGCAACCCCCAATCCTGGGGCAGTGACGGCCCCTACGATTTCTTTTCGCGCACGCAGCGTGAGAGGACCACATGGTCCCAGGACTTCAGGGTGTCCGGCGGCGAGCAAGGCGGTGCGCAGTGGGTTACCGGCCTGTACCTGTTGCGCCTCGAGGAAGACAACCGACAACGTGACGACGGGCTCTATCTCGACTTTCCCTACGAGCGTGCGCTCGATAGCAGTTACCGCGCCCTGAATGCCGCCGTTTACGGTGAGTTGGCATGGCCGGTCGGTGCAGCCACGGTGTTCAGCACGGGCCTGCGGCTTGAGCGCCGTGAGTCGGAGTACACCGATTCTGACGGACTGAAGTTCGCACCAGCGGACAACATGTGGGGTGGGCAACTGGCGTTGGTTCATGAATGGTCGGAGCAGGCCAGCCTGTGGGCCGCCCTGTCCCGAGGCTATAAGGCTGGCGGTTTCAATATTGGCGTGGCGGTGCCGTCGGAGCGGGCGCGCTTCGGTCCCGAGTACCTCTGGTCCGCGGAGGCCGGCCTGCGCGGCCGCTGGCCGGGAGGACTGCAAACGGACCTTTCGGTCTTCCATCTTCGCCGGGAGTCTCAGCAGGTGTCGACTTCTTTTCAGCTCGATCCTCAGGATCCGCTGACTTTCGTCTACCTGACCGACAACGCCGCCAGGGGCCGCTCTTCAGGGCTCGAAGCCGCCCTGTCATGGTCGCTGGATGAGCACTGGCAACTGGCGGCCGGACTGTCAGCGTCGCGCAGCGAGTATCTCGGGTACCGACTTGGGGAGCGCGATCTCGATGGACGCGATTGGGCGCACTCGCCGCGGTTGCAGTATTCGCTGGCGATCAGCTGGAAGCATCCGGCCGGATTTCACGCGAGAGTGGACCTCAGCGGACAGGATGATTTTTATTTCGACGCAAGCCATGACCAGCGCGGTCGCCCCTACCAGTTGCTGCACCTCAGGGCAGGCTACGCGGCAGACAACTGGTCGGTGGACGTCTGGGCGCGTAACCTGACGAACGAGCGCTATCCGGTGCGAGGGTTCTATTTCGGCAACGAGCCCCCGGACTTTCCGGAACGGCTGTACCTCCGGCTTGGCGATCCGCGGCAGGTCGGATTGACGCTACGGTTCAAATGGCAGTGAGGTCATCATGAAAGTTGCGGTCGACATCAGCCTGTATCCACTGAGCGGCGAATACGTGCCGCCGATTGACGATTTCATTGCACGCCTCAACCAGCACGGGCAGCTGCGCGTGGAAACCAATGCCATGAGTACCCAGGTCAGCGGGGAACTCGCCACCGTGATGGGCGCACTGGAACAGGAAATGGCCCGCACCTTTGCAGGCGAGCTGCGTTCGGTCTTTGTTCTCAAGGTGTTCGGTGGGGGCGGCTGAAGCCCTCGCGGTTGCCTTCGGCGTCGCCTACCTGTGGCTGGCGATTCTTCAGCGTCGCGCCTGCTGGATAGCAGGCGGGATTTCCTCGCTGCTGTTCATCTGGGTCTTTCTCGACGCGACACTTTACCTGCAGACCGTATTGCAGGGGTTCTACGTGGTGATGGCCGTCTATGGCTGGTGGCAATGGCGGGACACCGGCGGGGAACAGGCCCTGCAGGTGACCCTCTGGCCGCTCATCAGGCATGCCCTCGCGGTGTGCGGCGTGCTGCTGCTGTCATGGCCCGTGGCCCACCTCATGAGCCAGTGGAGTGATTCCGCCGCGCCATGGCTCGATGCAGTCACCACGCTCGGCTCCTTGCTTGCCACCTGGCTCACTGCCACCAAGCGCCTGGAATCCTGGCTGTGGTGGATTGTCGTCGACCTGGTCGTCGCTGCGATGGTTGTGACTCAGGCGCTGTGGCTCACCGCAGGGCTGTATTTCTGTTACTCGCTGTTGGCTGCGGCAGGTTATCGCAGCTGGCGCGCGTCTCTGATGTGAAGTCCCCCGAGACCCTGCCGCCGTTCCTCGTGGAGGTGCTCCGGGAGCATCTGGGGGCCAACGTGGCGAGCGCACAGAAAATGCGAGGCGGGCGCTATAACTCGCTGTGGAAGGTGGCTACGCCCTCTGGTCCGGTGGCCGTCCGGCTGGGCGCTGCGTCGGCCCTCGAATTGGGCGCGGATCGGCACGCCGAGGTCGCTGCAATCCGGGCCGCCTTTCCCGTCGCCCCGACCCTGTTGATGGCGGATACGGAGTCGGGCTGGCTGGTGACCGAGTGGATTCCCGGCCGGCACTGGAGCCGCGTGGAGGCTGCGGAGCCAGTCAACCTGGCCCGTATGGCCGTGGCTCTCGCCGGCATCCACGCCACACCCGTTTCCACGGGCATCCGCCGGCTGGACATGCGTGCCACCCTGATCCGACTGGGTGGTCGACTCGGCGACGAAGTCGAGGCCTTTCTCGCCATCCTAGAGGCGGAAGCAGCCCATGGACTGTGCCACAATGATCCACACCATCAGAACATCCTGGTGGGGGACGGTGCGCGCATACGGATGGTGGACTGGGAATATGCAGCGGTCGGTGAGTGCGCCGCGGACCTGGCCGAGTATGCCAACGCCCATGAACTTGACGCCGCTGGCGTCGGGGTTCTGCTCGATGCCTACCTTGAGGCGGGAGGACAGGTCAGCTCGAATCAGCTTGGTGCAGCGAGATGGCTGTGCCGGCTCAGAAACTCACTATGGGACTCTGAAATAAAAAGAATTAATAAATGAATACAATAGGTTATGCTTATTACTTAAGAATAAAAGTTAAGCCTGAAAAGCGTTCTAACTTTGTGGAATTGATACTCAAGCTGCGGGATGATGCCCTGCGCGAAATCGACGGCGTGGTCTTGTTCGAGTTGCTGGAAACGAAGATGCCCTGCGAGTTCGTGATCATGCAAGGGTTTACCGACCGCGACGCCTATCGGCGTTATGCGAATGCACCGTTTCACCTCGAGATGGCGCCCCACGGGTTGGCTTGTGTGGAAGGAGAGCCCCATATCGAGGCTTTGGTCCCGCTAGGGGTAGGTCGAATGCCCGCCAGTTACCAGGACGGCTGACCGACCAGTTCCCCGAGGGTGGCCAGGAAACGGGCTCCCTCGGCGCCGTCCACTACCCGGTGGTCGGCCGAGAGTTGTACGGTCATGACCTTGTCGATGGCTGCCGTGCCGTCGCGCGCGATCACCCGGTCCTTGGCCGCGCCCACCGCCAGGATGCCGACCTGGGGTGGATTGATGATGGCATCAAACCGGTCGATGCCGAACATGCCGAGATTAGAGACCGTGAAGGTGCCGCCGGTGATCTCCTCACGGGCCAGCCTGCCCTCACGAGCCTTGACGGCCAGCTCGGCGACTTCCGCGGCGATCGTCGCGCAGTCCTTGGTGTCCGCCATGCGCAGGATGGGCGTGACCAGGCCG
>JAURLT010000061.1 GCA_030831085.1 Gammaproteobacteria bacterium | reverse complement strand
TCGATCTCGGCCTCCAGATCGAGGTGGGTATGCAGGTCCACGAGCCCCGGCGTCACCCAGCATCCGCCGACGTCGACGACCCGCTCGGCACGCGAGCGATCCAGACCCTGGCCGCGGCTCTGGATCCGGCCGCCGCCGATGGCCACGTCCTCGATGACGGGCTGGCCGCCGCTGCCATCGATCACCAGACCCCCGGTTAGCAGGACATCCCAACGGGCTAACATGGCGAGTCCCCCTCGATTAAGAAAAATATCCTCAGCGATTTGACATAGGATACCCGCGAGTCCGTTCGCGGAGTACTGATTCACACTTCCGCGTACGCATTTTCCCCTATATTGGCTGCGGGGAATGTGCCAGCGTTCACTCGCCCCGTATCGACAGTCCAGGCCGAAGGTCGGCCCTGGCAACGAAACGGGAGACATGAGTGAGATTTCTGAAGCTGGCTGCTGCTTCCCTGATCCTGACTTTTCCCACCGTCCTGGCCGCTACCCCTGCGCCGCGAGCGCAGGCGCTGCTCCTCGACCGCAGTCCTGTCCGCGCCGCCGCGCTCCCGGAGCGTGCCCTGCGTTCCTCCGGCGTGGAGGGGCGCTTCAATTCTGCCGCACTGGACGCGGGTCGCATCACCCTCCAGCTCGCCGACGGCCGCATGGCAGTCGCGGTGCGCCAGCAAGAGTTCGTCGGCCGGCGTGGTGAGCGCAGCTGGCTGGGCCAGTTTGAGGGCTACCCGGGCAGCCTGTTCTCGGTGACCAGCTATCGGGGCAACGTGCATGGTTTCATGCATCGCGGTGCCGAGGTCTATGAAGTCGAGTCCATCGGTGGCGGCCGGGTCCGGTTCTATCGCGTTGATGAGAGCTTCTTCGCCCCTGAAGGCGATCCGATGGTGAGCCCTGCGACAACCGATGCCGACACCAGTGCGACGGAGTCAGCCGCCAGCGTCGCAGAGCCCGTCACTCAGGACCTGCTGGTGGTTTACACGCCCGCCGCGGTGAGCTGGTCCGGGGGTGAAGCCAACTTGCAGACCCGCATCGTCAACGCGGTCGCTGCCGCCAATGCCGGGTACCAGAACAGCGAAGTGGGTATCCACTTGAATCTTGTTGGCATGGCGGTCACCCATTACCAGGAAACGGGCTCCATGCAAGACGCGCTGGCGCGCCTGCGTTCGATCGGGGATGGCTACATGGACGACGTGCACGCCCTGCGCAACGCGTTAAACGCCGACCTGGTGTCGCTGGTCACTCTCGATACCGATTACTGCGGCTATGCCTATATCAACCCGGATGCCACGGGCGCCTTCAGCGTGGTGCTGCCTACCTGCTTCAGCAGCCACACCCTGGCTCACGAGATCGGCCACAATCAGGGCAACGCCCATGATCAAGCCAATGCCAAGGGTAGCCCTGGCGCGTTCGCTTACTCCTACGGCTATCGCACCTGCGACCATCCGGAACTGGCCAATGGCCAGAGCTTCCGCACCGTCATGTCCTACAGCTGCACCGGCGAACGGGTGAACTATTTCTCCAACCCTCGCGTCCTGTTCAATGGCGCAGCGCAGACCGGCATCGATCACGACCTCGATCCCCGGCGGGCCGCCGACAACGCCCGTTCGATGAACGAGACGGCGCCTTTGGTGGCGGCATTCCGGGGTGGCGCAGCGGCGCCGCCGGCCGCCCCCACGGCTCTTGCCGGTGTAGCGGTATCCCCCACCCGAGTTGACCTGACCTGGTTCGACAACGCTGGCGATGAGTCCGGTTATCGCCTCGAGCGTGCGACTACCGGCGACTATGCGGTGGTGGCCACGCTGCCGGCCGGCACGACGTTCTTCAGCCACACTGGCCTAGAGGCTGGGCAGTCCTACAGCTTCCGCATCGTGGCCTACAACGCAGCCGGCAGCTCGGGTTATTCGAATGCGGTGCAGGTCACCACGCCAGGCATCTCGCCGACGCCGGATGCGCCTGCCCCCGCCAGCGTGAGCTGGGACGCGGCCACCGCGATGGCCAGCGTGACCTGGATGGATGTCTCGCATGAGGAATCCTACGAGGTGGTCCGTGACACCTGGCACCCGAAGAAGGGAGCGTGGACGTCCACGGTCACCATGCTCGTTGGTGCGGACCTGAACACCCTGGCTGAGGAACTGTCATCCGGTACCTACCGTTACCGAGTCAGGGCGCTGGGCAGCGGTGGCGATTCGGCGTTTGTGGCCGTGTCTTGCGCGGGGGTGACGGGCTGTGGTGCGACCGCGGGAGCTGGTACGTCGGCCTTCACCGTGGCAGTCGGCTCCTCGGGCAGGAAGTGGTAAGGAGCCGGCGCGTGCATAATGCACCGGGTGAAGGCTTGCTTCGACAATACTTATACCCGGCTGCCTGAGGTTTTTTACGCCAGGCAGGCACCCACGCCGGTGCGCGAACCGGAGCTTGCCATTTTCAATACCGGCCTGGCGGCGGAGTTGGGGATTGACCTTTCCGGCCTTGATGAGGCGGAGCTGGCCGCGTACTGCGCGGGCAACCGGATT
Organism: Gammaproteobacteria bacterium; assembly: GCA_030831085.1. Classification (GTDB taxonomy): domain Bacteria; phylum Pseudomonadota; class Gammaproteobacteria; order Steroidobacterales; family Steroidobacteraceae; genus SG8-30. Next base: position 9,525 of record JAURLT010000061.1, on the reverse strand, counting down.
CCTGAGGGTGCCCAACCCATAGCGCTGGCTTACGCCGGCCATCAGTTCGGCAACTTTGTGCCCACCCTGGGTGATGGGCGAGCCCTGCTGATGGGCGAGCTGGTCGATGTGCATGGCAGGCGACGAGACCTGCAGTGGAAGGGCAGCGGCAGGACCCCTTTTTCGCGTGGTGGAGATGGTCGCTCGGCGCTCGGCCCCGTGCTTCGGGAGTATCTTGTCAGCGAAGCCATGTACGCGCTGGGTTTGCCCACCAGTCGTGCCCTTGCAGCCACCCTGACGGGAGAGCGGGTCTTTCGTGAGGAGCCCCTGCCGGGAGGGGTATTGATCCGGGTCGCCGCGAGTCACGTCCGCATCGGGACCTTCGAATATTTCGGTGTCCGGGGTGACCTCGAGTCGCTCAGAAGGCTTACCGCTTACGTAATTGATCGTCATGACCCGGACCTCGCTGACGGTGAGCGCCCGGCGCTGCAGTTGCTGGCTGCCGTCAGTAGGCGTCAGGCAGGGCTGGTGGCGGACTGGATGAGTATCGGCTTTATCCATGGCGTGATGAACACCGACAACATGAGCATCTCGGGCGAGACCATAGACTTTGGCCCCTGCGCCTTCATGGATGAATACGATCCGGCCACGGTCTATAGCTACATCGACCGGCGTGGTCGCTACGCCTACGGCAACCAGCCGGCCGTGCTGCAGTGGAACCTGGCCCGCCTGGCCGAGGCGCTATTGCCCATGATTCACGACGTGCCGGAGGAGGCCGTAGCCATGGCCAGCGAGGTGCTGACGCAGGTCCCGGGCTGGTACCGTGAGGCCTGGCTGGGTCGGCTGCGAGGCAAGCTGGGCCTGGTGGGCGCGGAGCCCGATGATCTTGCGCTGGCGGAGGCGCTGCTTGCCTTGATGCACGCCGAGCAGGCCGATTTCACCAACACCTTTCGTGCACTGGCTGGAGTGGCCGCCGGCTTGGCAGTGCTTCCGACGGCCTTCGAATCTTGGCGACGCGACTGGGAGGCTCGACTGGCTCGTGACCCGCGCGAGGGCCTTGCCGAACGGCTGCGCGCCGCCAATCCGGCCTTCATTCCACGGAATCACCAGGTGGAGAGAGCCCTCGAGGCCGCGGTCCGGGAGGGCAACCTGACGCCATTCCGGCGCCTGCACGAGGTGCTCCAGCGGCCGTTCGAGGACCAGCCCGAGGCGGCCGCCTTTGCTGATCCGCCTCGTGTCGACGAGCGCATAGGCCACACCTTTTGCGGGACCTGACCGTCATGCAGCCTGCCGAGTCCGCACGACTCACGTCCCTCGACGCCTTTCGCGGCCTGACGGTTGCGGCCATGATCCTGGTGAACAACCCTGGCAGTTGGGCGCAGGTGTACGCGCCGCTGCGGCATGCCGAGTGGCATGGATTGACGCCGACCGACCTGGTATTTCCTTTTTTCCTGTTGATCGTCGGGGTGGCCATTCCCTTTTCATTGGGGCAGCGGCTCGAGGCGGGGTCGGCCCCGATGGCCCTGGTCGGGCGGATCGGGCGACGGGCCCTGATACTGGTGGGGCTGGGTCTCGCGATGCGGGCCATCCCGGACTTCGACCTGAGCACCATGCGTTATTACGGTGTGCTGCAGCGGATCGGCCTGGTTTATCTGGGCGTTGGTCTTGCCTTCGTGTTCATGGGTCCGAGCGCGCGCATGGTTCTGACTGTAACGCTGTTGCTTGGCTATTGGCTGCTGATGACACAGGTGCCGGTGCCGGGCCATGTGGCAGGTGACCTGAGTCCGGCTGGCAACTGGGCCGCGTGGATCGACCGCCAGATCCTGGATGGGCATCTTTGGGGCAGGACCTGGGATCCTGAAGGACTGTTGTCGACCGTGCCCGCCATGGCGACGGCCCTCATTGGAATAACCGCCGGTGAATGGCTGCGATCGGGACGAGCCTCTGCCTTGATCATGCAGGGACTCCTGATCGCCGCCGTGGTGCTGGTCGCAACCGGGTATGCGTGGGGCTTGGTGTTTCCCCTCAACAAGGGCGTGTGGACCAGTTCCTACGTGCTGGTGACTGCTGGCTGGGGCCTGGGCCTGTTGGCATTGCTTTACTGGGCCATCGATGTCAGGTGCTGGCGTGGCGCCTGGCAGGCCTGGATGGTGGTCTTCGGCATGAATGCCATCATTGCCTTCGTGGCTTCCGGCATGCTGACCAAGACACTGCTGCGGATCCGGGTGGGTGAAGGCGACGGCATCAGCCTGTATCAGGCCCTTTATGAGTGGGCATTTCGGCCCTGGGCCGGTGAGTTGAATGGCTCACTGGCCTTTGCGACGGCCTACGTCGTGCTGTGGTGGGCGCTATTGGCGGCCTTGCACCGCCGTGGAGTGTCGCTGAGGGTCTGACCAGGTTTGCGGCGAACAGGGGGGTACCGGTTGCCCGGTACCCCCGCGACGAGACCTCACTCCATCGAGTAGCTGATCCGCAGTCCCCAGGTCCGCGGTGACCCACCCCAGGTCTGGGTAGTCAACGAATTGAACAGGGCGAAATCGTAATAGTCCTTCTCCGCCAGGTTCTTGCCGAACAGGGTGACCCGCGTCCGTCCGTTCGCGCTTTCATAGCCAACGCTGGCATCCAGCAGTCCATAACCCTCCTGCTTGATGATCTCCGCGTTCAAGGCGTCATTGTAGTGATCGTCGCGGTAATTGTAGGACGCCCGGAAGATCACATTGCTGCCACTCTCCATGGGCAGGGTCCAGGTCGCTGCAAGCGCATAGTTGTAGTCGGGGACCCGCTCGAATTTCAGCTTGCGTGCCGCTGCCGGATCGGTGTTCGGATCATAGCCACCCCCGTTGGCATCAAAGCCCTCGAAGCTGTCAAAACCTGCGTCAAGGAAGCCATACGACGCGTCCAGCACCAGGTTGTCGGTGACCGCCAGCGACATCTCCAGCTCGATTCCATTGATGGTCGACTGAGCCGCATTGATCAGGCGCTGGACTCGTCCGGTGTCACAGCCTGGCGTGCCGATCTGGCAGGCCTCCAGGGCAAGCCGCTGCATGTCGTCGTATTTCATGGAGAACAGCGCGGCATTGAAACGCAACCTACGATCCAGTAGCAGCGACTTGAGGCCAAGCTCGTAGGCGTCTACCGTCTCAGGCGCAGCCGCACTGTTCAGGAAAGAATCCACCGTCTGGGCCCGGGCATCCAATGCACCGCTACGGAAACCGCGGGTGTAGCTGAGGTAAGTGGAAACGTCCGGGTTCCACTCATAGGTCAGCGCCACCTTGGGCGTTACGTCGCTGTCACTGAGCTTGGCGAACAGGTTCGCGTTGTTCTGGCCAGGAGAATCAGTACAGCTGCTGAAATCCAGGGCGCAGGTACCGATGATGCTGAACGTGGCATCCTTCTTTTCGTCGGTCCAACGGGCCCCGACCGTCAGCTTGGTCTGATCGTTGAAGAAATAATCAAGTTCGCCAAAGACACTGATATTTTCATGATTCAGGAGGGCAACCTGGGCGCGATCCAGGTTCCCGGTGATGCGGCGCTCGCCAACGAAAAATTCCTGGTCGAAAAAGTTAACGCCCACCACGTAGGAAATACGGTCCGAGGGCTTGTTGGCGTAACGGACCTCATAGTTCACCTGCTCCTGGGTTTCCTGGTTGTCCGGAAAATGGAACAGTGCGAAGGGGGAACCGTCAAAGTCCGTGCTGGAGTCGAAACTCAGGTCGCGCCAACCGGCGATCGCCGTCCAGACGCCGTTGCCGGACTCATAATTGGCTTCCAGCGTGAGGCTGTCCACCTCGAGGTCGGCATAGCCCTTAAGGTCATGGTTGATCTCGAACGGGTCCGCAGGGGGTGTGTAGCCTCGAACGGTCGGATTCAAGCCGCCGGGCGCAGGGATGTTCCTGCTGTTGGCGGTTCCCGACTTGTTGCGCAGCATTTCGCCGATGACAGTCACCTCCAGCGAGTCGTTGGGGGTGAAGTGCAGCATCGGCCTGACGATGACCTGATCGATGTCCGGCTTGGTGCCCTTGTCCCCAGTGCCGATCGGGTCGTAGGCCACGTTCCTGTAGGCCGCTGGCGCAGCAGAACCGTTGAACGCCGCAAGGGTGGCTGCGTCGATCGTGCCACCGTTCTTGTCCAGCCAGTAGCCGTCACGGCGCTCGCTGATGACGGCAATCTTGCCGGCAAGTTTGTCCTCGATCAGCGCGCCTTCCAGGCTGAAGGCAGCATCGAATCGGCTGTAGTCGCCGAACGTCAACTCACCGTTGACCCTGAACTGTCCGTCAGGCCTGCGGGTACGAATGTTGACCGCTCCGCCAGTGACGTTGCGACCCAGCAGCGTGCCCTGAGGGCCGCGGAAGACCTCGATCGACTCGCGATCGAAGGTGCTCATGTTGGCGCCCACCGGGAACCCTACGTAGATGCCGTCGATAATGACCCCGACTGCCGGGTCGAGCGAGCGGGTGGTGCCGCTGACGCCAATCCCGCGGATGAAAAAGTTGGGGGTCGCCGTGAAGGTGGCTGACGGATGCAACACTGCGTTGGGCACCAGTCTGCCCACGTCAGACAAGTCGACCGCCTGGATGGCATTCAGGGTCGCTGCATCAATGGCCGACACTGCTGCCGGGATCTCCTGGACCGAGAGCCCCTCTGCGCGTTTTTGCGAGACGACGACGATTTCCTCGAGTTCTACGGCCGAGGCGGCCTGTAACGAAAGGCCCAGAGCCAGCAAGACTGCCGTCCGGATACCCGTGTTGCCCAATGCTTTGTTCATTACGTATTGACCCCTTGAAGACCAGTTTTGACAAGTGAAAAAAATCAGTCTTGTCTGATTTTTTCGAAATGGACATTAGCACAGCAGTACGCAACTGGCACCCCCAGCGCTGAGGAACCTTTGCCTCATTACGGCAATTATTTGGCGACGCATTAATCAGTCCGGCGGAGTCGAATCCGGGACCATCGTCAGGGCTTCCTGTAACCCGACCAGAATCAATTCCGGTACCACCGCATCGAACAACTGCTGACTGGCGAACAGGTGAGACAAGCCCCCGGTCGCCACGACCCACGGGTCGCCAGCTGCGAAGCACTCCTCGCTGAGGCGGTCCACCAGTTCCCGGGTTGCGCCTACCGAGCTCCAGTACAGGCCACCCTGGATGCTGTCCACGGTTGTCCGTCCCAACGACCGTTCCGTGGGTACCACCTCAACCGACGGCAGCCTGGCGGCGTGCCCTACCAGCGCCTCGAGGCTGATCAGAATGCCGGGGGCGATGGCGCCGCCGAGGAACTCGCGGCTGGCGGTAACCGCAGTGAACGTGGTGGCGGTGCCGTAGTCGACGATGATGAGGTCGCGTTCCGGGAACAGTCGCAAGGCTCCGAGCGCATCCGCAATGCGGTCGGAGCCCACCTCCCGTGGATCCTTGTAGCGGACGTTGAGACCGAGCTTCAGGCCCGGCTTCAGTACGAGCGGGTCAAGACCGAAATACTTCTGGCAGCAGGCCCTGATGGAATAGACCGCCGGAGGCACCACCGAACTAAGGGCTACCCGGCCGATTGCCGCCGGATCCACCTGGTTTTCCCTGAGCACGGTGCGCAGGAACAGTCCCAACTCGTCAGAAGATGCCTTTGGGGAGGAGGTTCTTCGAAACTGCACCACCAGCTGGTCGTCGTGGAAGACTCCGCCATACAGCTGCGAATTGCCGACGTCGAGACAGAGATTCATGGTAGCTCCAGGTTGTCGACTAGCCGAACGCTTCCGGTCGCGGTCGGCACTGAGACGGCTGCATAGCGCCTTCCTGCGTGAGTCTCGACGTAGTCTACGGCCAGACCGGCTTCCGTCATTTGCTGCGCGGCGTCAGCGTCGCTACCGGCGCTGCGCAGGGCGTTGGCCAAACCCAATGCAGCCTCACGACCCCGGGAGTCCAGCAAACGATTGCGGGAGCTGAGTGCCAAGCCGTCCGCATCCCTCACGGTGGCGCAGCCGACAATCTCGACGTTCATGAAGAACGCGGCCGCCATGCCGCGGATCAGTTCCAGCTGCTGGTGGTCCTTTTCGCCGAAATAGGCCCTTGACGGCTGCACCAGGTTCAGCAGCTTCATCACCACCGTCAGTACGCCGGTGAAATGCCCCGGTCGTGAGGCCCCACACAGCTGCGAACTGAAGAGCGTTTCCTGGACCCGGTAGGTATAGCTGTCCGGATAGAGCATTGCGGGCGCCGGTAGCAGCACTGCGTCTACGCCAAGTTCGCGCGCCAGCGCCAGGTCGGCTTCCAGGGTGCGTGGATAGCGCTCGAGGTCCTTCGGGTCGTTGAACTGCGCCGGGTTGACAAATATGGAGAGGATGGTGCGGTCGCACTCCTCGAGGCTTCGAGCCAGAAGGGCAGCATGTCCGGCATGCAGGCAGCCCATGGTCGGCACGAAACCGATCCGGCCGGAGAGCGTGCTGCGGAACTCCTGCCAACTGATGACCGTGTCGAACTGCCTCACGAAAAGGTCTCAGCAGGACCCGGAAAGCGACGTGAGACAACGTCGCGGTGGAATGCATCCACTGCCTCGCGGACCCAGCGATGACCTTCGCCATATTGCCGGACGAAGCGGGGATGGAAGGTTTCATTGACTGCCAGCAGGTCATGCAGAACCAGAACCTGCCCGTCAGTGCCGCTGCCTGCGCCGATGCCGATAGTCGGGATCCCGACGCTTTGAGTGACCCGCTCAGCCAAGGTATCGGGCACGCACTCGAGAACCAGGGCGAAGCAGCCTGCTGAAGCCAGCTGCCCGGCCGAGGCGAGAATGCTGGCGGCGACTTGCTCGTCGCGCCCTTGCACGCGATGCCCGCCCAGCACCAGGTGGGACTGCGGGGTGAGTCCAAGATGCCCCATCACTGGCACGCCAGACTCGACGATGTGTCGGATCAACTCCAGATTGCCTGCAGCGCCCTCGATCTTGACGGCCATGGCGCCCGCCTGGACGAGCCTGCCGACGGCAGCCATGGCAGCAGGTGTGCCGGCTCGATGCGCCAGGAAGGGCATATCGGTCACGATGAATTTGCCGCCTGCGCCACGTGACACTGCCTCGGTGTGCAGCGCCATCATGTCCAGGTCGGCATGGATGGTGGAGTCGTGCCCGTGCATAACCATGGCTACGCTGTCGCCGACCAGCAGGCAATCGACGTCGGTGGCTGCCAGCAGCCGGGCCGACCAATGGTCGTAGCAGGTCACCATGGAAATGGGCAGGCAAGCCGCTTTGCGCGCAGCAAATTCCTGGACCGAGAGCGTCCGGGTCATATTTACCTCCGGGTCGACCTCCATCGGGGATGGCCGCCGCACGAAACAGTAGGCCATCGGGCTGCCGATGTCCATGTGCTGCCAACCGGCGGGTGGCGTTGGTACACTATCGCTATCAGGAACCCCACTTCCACCAGCGTGTCCACCTGAATGAATTCGCTTCCGCGTCGTCGGGTCATCGTGCTCGGCATCGGCGCCTTCGCCCAAGGCTGCCTGCGCATCCTGCGCGACGACGGGGCCGAGGTGTCGGCATATCTGACCCGCGCCTACGGTCACTACGGGCCACGCCTCGAGGCGGAATGCCCAGACCTTGTTCAATTACCCGATCCCGTGCCCTGGTTGATCGAGCAGCGTCCGGACGTGGTCATACCCATGTCTATCGACTGGGCTCTCCAGGGATGGACGCCGGCGCTGCTGGCCAGTGGGCTGCCGTTGCTGTGCGCGACGGGCGAGGGCCTGCGGCTGGAACGGGAGCGGGATTTCGCCCGGGCACTGTGCGAGTCGGTGGGCATCCCCTTCCCACCAGCCCACTTCGCGCCTGATCGCGCCGCGGCCGAGTCCTGGGTGAAAGCCGAAGGTCGGCCGTTCGTCATCAAGAACCCGCTGTGTTCACCCACCAGCCCCATTCACACCATTGTTTGTGAGAGCCAGCTGGACACGCTGGCGTGGCTGCCCCGCCTGGATGACACCGAGGGCATCTTCCTGCAGGAGTACATGGGCCGTTGCGAGGCGGGGCACATCGCCCTGGTCAGTGGGGGTGAAATCTATCCCCTGGTCACCAACCAGGAGTACAAGCGGGCCCACGATGGCAACCTGGGCATCGTAGCCGGCGCCCCGCTGGGTGGGCTGATTGAAAGAGACACGGAGGACCGTTACGGGCTGGTGGCCGAGTTGCTGGAGCCGCTCAGGCCCTGGTTTCGCTCGGTTGGCTTCCACGGTCCGGTGCAGGTGACGGGCATTCATCACCAGGGGCGGTGGCACGTGCTCGAGTACAACGTCCGGCTCGGCATCACCAGTGGGGTCATGATCCTGCGCATGCTGGCGAACCCCGGGAGCCTGCTGGAAGCCTGTGCGCGAGACCAATCCCTGACGCCGTCCTGGCGGGAGGGCCTTCGCTACGGTTGCGGACTGACCCTGGCAGGCTTCGGCTATCCCTACACCCAACTGGTTGGCCCTTCGGTACCGGTGATGCTCGATGGTGAGCCTGACTGCGACGTCTGGTGGAATGAGGTCGAGGCGGCGCCCGAGGGGGGTATCCAGACCACCGGACATCGCCTGTGCGATGTCTGCGCGCTGGCACCTACGCTCGAGGCAGCGATCTCGCTCGCCTATCGCAACATCCGACGGATCAGGTCGCTGGGCTCCTACTACCGCACTGACGTGGGCAGGTCGCTGTGGCCGCCGGGCAGTCCGTGATTCCGGGCCGTCCCGCATGGGTGGAAGTCGACCTGGGGATCCTCGGCTCCAATCTCCGGCTGATTCGCGCCGACTTGCCGCCCTCCGTGAGCCTGATGCACGTCATCAAGGACGAAGCCTATGGCGCGGGGGCGGTGCCGGTCGCTCGAGTTGCCCTGGCTTGTGGGGTGGACCGTTTTGCGACTTACACCGTAGCAGAGGGGGTGGCTCTCCGGAACGCCGGCATCGAGGCGCCCATTCTCCTGTTGGGTGAGCGCACGTCCTCGGACTTCGCCTGGTTGTGCAGTCATCGGCTGACGCCCTGCGTGGGGTCGGTGGAGATAGCTGAACAACTCGAAGCTTTTGCCGCGGCCAACAAGGCCGTTCTTGACGTTCACGTCAAGGTTAATTCCGGGATGAATCGTTACGGGTTCGACTGGCGCTTGGCGAGCCAGTGGGCGCCGCGGGTGGCGAACCTCAGACACCTTCGGGTCGCCGGCACCCTGACCCACTTTGCCCAGAGTGATGAGCTCGACAAGCGCTTCGCGCTGCAGCAACTCGGGGGCTTCCATGAGGCGCTCCGTGCAATGCGCGATGCGGGCTTGTCACCGGATTGCATCCATGCCTGCAACAGTGGCGGCTTGCTGGACCTGCCGCAGGCTCATCACGACATGGTGCGGGTTGGCATCCTGGCACTGGGTGTGTATCCCTCCGCGGTCTGCCGACGCATTCCGGGCCTGGCACCGGTCCTGTCGGTCAAGGCATCCATCACGGCCCTGCAAACCCTGCAACCGGGGGATGTCGTGGGTTATGGCATGCACTATCGCGCCGAGTCCCGCCGCAGGATTGCCGTGCTGCCGATCGGTTATGGCGACGGTTA
>JAURLT010000060.1 GCA_030831085.1 Gammaproteobacteria bacterium | reverse complement strand
TCGATCTCGTCAGGCTCGACGATGCCCGCATTCGGGTTCTCGATGGCCCAGACCATGCCGGACAGCGCAGCCACCGTGACCTGCAGCGAGGTGGCGCTGTTGAACTGGACCAGCCGCCGTGCCTCATCGGTGGACAGTTGCGAACCGTACCAGTACGCATTCTTGCGATGACCGGCCAGTAGCACGCCCAGTTCGTCGATGCCGGCGGTGATGTCCCCCATCATGATCCGCTTGCGCTCCTGCTCACGGTAATTGCGCCCGCAAAATTCGTGGACCGACAGGACGGCGCTGTCCGCCGGGTGATAGGCATAGTGAACCGTGGGTCGGTAGGCGATCTTCTCGCCCTCGCGAACGGTCAGGAAATCCGAGATCGAAATCGACTCGCCATGGGTGATGAGGAAACCATGAAAATGCTCCGCCAGCGGGGTCCAGGTGCGTACCCGCGTGGAGCAACCGGGCTGGGTAAGGTAGATCGCGCTGCGCCGGCCGAAATCATGCTGGCGCCCGTCACGCGGGAAGTGCCGTTCGTGGGTACCCCAGCCCAGTTCCGCCGGCTGGCTGCCCTCGCTGATGAACCCGTCGACCGACCAGGTATTGACGAACTCGCCGGGTTCCTTGGGCTGCGACGACACCTGGGTGTCGCGCTCGGCGATGTGGATGACCTTGACGCCCAGCTGCTGGGCCAGCGCGGCCCACTCCTCGCGGGTGCCTGGCTCGGCGACGTCGACGTCGGTGTCGGCGGCGATGTCCAGCAAGGCCTGCTTCACGAAATGCGAGACCAGGCCAGGGTTGGCACCGTGGGTGATGACCGCGGTGGGGCCACCCGGACGCGACTTGCGCAGTTCCAGCACCTCCTCGCGCAGCGCGTAGTTGGTTCGCCGGCTGGCGGGGATGCTGGGGTCGTCGTAGCCGCCTGGCCAAGGCTCAATGCAGGTGTCGAGATAGAGCGCACCCTTCTCGTTGCACAACTTGATCAGGGCCACGCTGGAGACTTCGACGGACAGGTTCAACACGAAGTCGCCCCGCCCCACCAGCGGGTCGAGCACGTGGCGATAGTTCTCACGGGTGAGCGGGTGATTTACGAACCTCACGCCGAAGGCCTCCGCCTCCTCGCGACCCGCGTCGTCGGCGGTCACTACCGTGATGCGGTCCGGAGTCAGGCCGCCGATGTGGCGAAGGATGAGCGGCAGAACGCCCTGCCCGATGCTGCCGAAGCCGATGAACAGCAGGCGGCCCGGAAAATGACAGTGAACTTTATGACTGGTCATGAAACTCTGCTCCGCGATCGATGATGGTCTACCGGGGATGTTAACTCATGCCTGCTGCCCTGGGGCCGGGTGCTGGCTACAATGCGTCGACCACTGCGTGAGGAGGATTGCCCGTGGCCGACACCCTGGTCGATGTAGCGACCGTCGCGAAGCGGCTGGCCGATCCCGACTGGCTGCTCATTGACTGTCGCGCGAGTCTCGGTGACGCGCTGCAGGGCCGTCGCGATTGGGCGCAGGCGCATATACCCGGCGCGCTGCATGCCGACCTGGAGACCGACCTGTCAGGCCCTAAGTCGATGGCCACCGGGCGACATCCCTTGCCCTCGCATGAGGCCTGGGCCGCCACCTTGTCCGGCTGGGGCATCAGGCCGGGGACCCAGGTGGTGGCCTACGACGGCGGCGGCGGACAGTTTGCGGCGCGCCTCTGGTGGATGCTGCACTGGGCCGGGCACGCCAACGCTGCCGTGCTCGACGGCGGGCTGGCAGCCTGGCAGGCGGCCGGCCTGAGCCTCGACACGTCGATCAGTCCGCGCTTGTCGACCCGCTTCGAGCCCGCCTGGCACGACCACTGGCTGGTCAGCACCAGCGCCCTACAGGAGCTGCTCGAGGCAGGCTACCTGCTGATCGACGCGCGGGCCCCGGAGCGATTCTCTGGTCGCCAGGAACCGGTGGATCCAGTCGCAGGACACGTACCAGGGGCCGTCAATCATTTCTGCAACGCCAACCTCGACCCGCAGGGAAAGTTCCTGCCGCCCGGGGAGCTGCGCCGCCGCTGGTCGGCTACGCTCGGCGGTAGCGATGTGGGCAAGCTCGTCAGCATGTGCGGTTCGGGCGTGACCGCCTGTCACAACCTGCTGGCCATCGCCCACGCGGGCCTGCCCCGTGGCCGACTCTACGCCGGATCCTGGAGCGAGTGGATTCGCGATCCGGCAAGGGCAGTGGCAACCGACCCGCCGCGCTGAACCACGATTTACATCCGCCCGCGATCTGCTATCGTTCGCGCCCCCTACCGGGAGGTCGCCGGATGAGCACCCCATCTCCCCTCCATCGCAGCGCCAGCTGGCGCGTCGAGGATTCCCTGGACCTGTACTCCGTGCAGGCCTGGGGCGGCGGCTATTTCCACGCCAACCAGGCCGGGCACCTGGTGGTGCGGCCCGATGGCGACCCGTCCCGCGAAATCGACCTGCACGAGGTGGTCGAACAATTGAAGGCGCGCGACCTCACCGCACCGCTGGTGGTGCGGTTCTCGGACATCCTGCGCCACCGCCTGCGTTCCCTGCACGCGGCTTTCGCCGCCGCCATCAGCGAGAACGGTTACCAGGGCCGCTATTCCGCCGTATTCCCGATCAAGGTCAACCAGCAGCGACTGGTGGTCGAGGAGGTTTATCGCGGCAGTGCCGAACTGGGCTTCGGGCTCGAAGTGGGCTCCAAGCCCGAGCTGCTGGCGGTCATGGCAGTTACCGGCGATACCGAGGGCCGCCTGATCATCTGCAACGGCTTCAAGGACGACAGCTACATCGAGGCGGTGATCCTCGCCAGCAAGCTCGGTCGCAGGATCATCCCGGTGGTGGAAAACTTCGATGAGCTGGGCATGATCCTGCGCCATGCCGAGCGCTACGGGGTACGGCCGGCGATCGGCGTGCGGGTCAAGCTGGCCGCCGAGGGCACCGGGCGCTGGCGTGAGTCGGCCGGCGATCGCTCCAAGTTCGGCCTGTTTGCCACCGAGCTGCTGGAGCTGGTGGAAGTGCTCAGGCAGCACTCCATGCTCGACTGTCTCAAGCTCGTGCACTGCCATCCCGGTTCGCAGCTCCACGACATCCGGCGAGTCAAGGACGCCGTGGGAGAACTCGCGCACGTCTACGCCGAGCTGGTCGGCATGGGCGCAGGACTGGAATACATCGACGTGGGCGGGGGCCTGGCGGTCGACTACGACGGTTCGCGGACCAATTTCGAGTCATCGATGAACTATTCGGTGCGGGAATACGCCAGCGACGTGGTCTACCGGATCGCCAGTGTTTGCGACACCCGCGGTATTCCCCATCCCACCATCATCAGCGAATCCGGCAGGGCCATTGCCGCTCACCACAGCGTGCTGGTCTTCAACGTGCTGGGTGCCACCCGCCCCGAGCGCCTGGGTGTCGACATCAGGGAGCCCGCGGCGGAGCAGGACCTCCCCCAGCCCCTGCGCGATCTCTGGCAGGCCCACGAGTCAGTCAGTCAGCGACGGCTGGTGGAATGCTGGCACGATGCCCAGGAAGCCCGCGACCAGGCCCTGCAGATGTTCAGCCTCGGTTACCTGTCGCTGGAGATGCGCGGCCTCGCGGAACGCCTGTACTGGGCCACTTGCGTAAAGGTCCGTGACCAGGCAGCACGGCTGGGCAGAGTCCCGGAAGAGCTCGAACATCTCGATGCGGTCCTGACCGACACTTACTTTTGCAACATGTCGATATTCCAGTCACTGCCCGACTCCTGGGCCATCGAACAGGTCTTCCCCATCGTGCCCGTCCATCGACTCAACGAATATCCCGATCGACAGGCGGTACTGGCCGATATCACCTGCGACTCGGACGGCAAGATTGACCGGTTCGTCTCCCAGCGGGACATCAAGCGCTCGCTCGAGGTGCATGCGCTGCGCCCGGGCGAGGACTACTACCTGGCCGCCTTCCTGGTTGGTGCCTACCAGGAAACCCTGGGCGACCTGCACAACCTGTTCGGCGACACCCACGTGGTGCACATCCGCCTGGACGAGGACCACGGCTGGTGGATCGAGGAAGTGGTCAAGGGCGACACGGCCAACAAGGTGCTGGCCTACATGCAGTACGACACCGACGAGCTATACCCACGCTTCGCACGGGACTGCGAGCGGGCGATGCGAGATGGCCGTCTGAGCGTAGCCGAGGGCCAGGCCCTCAAGCGCTTTTACGAGCGCGAACTGGCCGGCTATACCTATCTGGAGCCCGAAGGGGCCGGTTGACCCGTGCAGGTTTGCGCCGGGCGCGCTAGCATCGGGGTCATCGGCTAAAGCCATCCAGGAGCTGCACCCATGCCGCGCACGTTCACACCCATTCTCTTGCTTGCCGCGCTGTCCCTTTTGACACCACTGGCGCTGGCCACCAAGCCGCAGGCCCCCACGCTGGACCTCGATACGCCCGAGGGAACCATGGCTGCCATGCGCAAGATCCAGTGCTCGCTTAACGACGGTGAGCCCGTGACTTACTACTGGCACGGCAACATGTACAGCCGAGTCGCCGGCGAACCGGACCGGCTGCTGTTCAAGGTGGTCGGCATGAACGTGCGGCAGTGCCGCGGCGTCACGGACCCGGAGAAAGGCGCTGGCTATCGCCTGGTCTCGCGGGAAATTCTCCTGTACGTCGACCCCCAGACGGGCGAGGTCGCCAGAACCTGGAAAAACCCGTGGACCGGGGAAGAGGTGGAGGTGCTGCACGTGGCCAATGACCCCGTGAACAGCACCGCCTGGACCATCGGCCGGGACGGCAAGCCCGCCAGCTGGCGCGGCTCCATCCAGGGCGACCATTGGTGGATGACCAGCACCATCCCGCTGTTCTACACCAATCCGCTGGCCGGCGATTACCAGCGCTATGTCGGCGGCGTCTATCACGCCACTGAAATGTTCAACTTCATGGGCGACCTGGACGGGCTGATTGACGGACGCCTCGCGTCGGCCCCGATCCAGGTGGGCTGGGTGCGCATGTCCAGCTGGCTGCCCTGGATGCAGATGAGCGGCCGGGAAGGCCTGGTCTATTTCCACACAGCGGGGCTCAAGCTGGGCGCCTGGGACGAACTGCCGGCAGTGATGAAGGACGAGATCGCAGCGAACTATCCCGAATACCGCGAACCGCCGCCGCTCGATGACGAGCGCCCGAACGAGACCAGCTGGACCTATTTCATGAAGAAGGTCACGCCCAAGCCGATCGGGAGGCACCGGTGAGCGCGCGCCACTGGGCACTCGCCGCTACCCTGACGCTGGCCGCGACGGGGCTCTTGGGCGCACCTGACAGGGCCGAGGCGGCAGCGCGGGCGGTCGAGATCATGCTCGATGACGCAATCGCCGGAGACCATCGCGTGCCGGCGAACCGCGAGCGGGACGCCTGGCGCCATCCCAAGGAGACCCTGTTGTTCTTCGGGCTGGAGCCCGGCATGACCGTGATGGAGGTCTGGCCCGGCGGCGGCTGGTATACGGAGATCCTGGCGCCGGTCCTGCGGGAAGGCGGTGGCCGGCTGCTGGCTGCCAGCTGGGATCCCGCCTCGGACAGCGACTACGTGAAGAAGGCCCTGGCCGGTTACCAGGCCAAGCTGGAAGCCCGGCCCGACGTCTACGACAAGGTCGAGGTCACCGCCCTGCAATATCCCACCGCAATGGACCCGATTGCACCAGGCAGTGTCGACCTGGTGCTCACCTTCCGCAACATCCATAACTGGATGCCGCGGGATGCGGCACGGCCCATGCTCGAGGCCATGTTCAAGGCCCTGAAGCCCGGGGGACTGCTCGGCGTGGTCGAGCACCGCGCCTCCACCGACCAACCGCAGGACCTGCAGGCGAAGTCCGGCTACGTTCGCGAGGACTACGCCGTGGAGTTGATCGAGAGCGTGGGCTTCAGGCTGGAGGCCGCGAGTGAGGTTAACGCCAACCCAGCCGACACCCGCGACTACGAGGGCGGGGTATGGACCCTGCCGCCCTCGTTGCGGCATGGCGAGCGTGACCGCGAACGCTTCCTGGCCATCGGCGAGAGCGACCGCTTCACGCTGCGCTTCCGGAAACCGGCCGAATGAACGGGCGCCGGTCCGCCAAGCACACCGACCGAATCACGGCCCTGCGGATCCGCACCCCGGCACGTTCGCGGCTGGATCCGGACATGCGCCGCTATTTCGAGGTCTGCGAGGACAAGATTGGTCATGTGCCGAACGTCCTGCTGGCCTACAGCGCCCATGGACCCAAGCTCAGGAACATGGCCAATTTCTACAACGAGTTGATGCTCGGCGAGTCGCCGCTCAGCAAGCTGGAGCGGGAGATGATCGCCGTGGTCGTTTCCTCGGCGAACCATTGCTACTACTGCCTGGTGGCGCATGGGGCTGCCGTGCGCTGCATGTCCATGGACCCCGCGCTCGGCGAGTTGCTGGCCAGCAATTACCGGGCAGCCAGGCTCTCGCGCCGGCATCGCGCCATGCTGGATTTCGCCCATCGGCTCACCGTGAGCCCGGATGAGCTGGGCGAGGAGGACCGCCAGCGGCTGCGCAAGGCCGGCTTCAGCGAAGAGGCCATCTGGGATATTGCCGAGGTGGCCGCCTTCTTCAACTTCACCAATCGGCTGGCCACCGCCACCGACATGATGCCCAACGACTGCTATCACGCGCAGTGCCGCGGGTGAGCCTGCGGCAACGGCAGACCGTTCATCGCGGGCGGGTCCTCAGGCTGGACCTGGAGACGGTCGTGCTGCCCGACGGCCAGCAGGTCGAACTGGAGATCGCCCACCATCCGGGTGGGGCAGCAGTAGTAGCGCTGGACGAAGCCGGCCGGGTCTGCCTGCTTCGCCAATATCGTCACGCCGCAGGCGGCTGGTTGTGGGAAATTCCCGCTGGAAAACTCGACCCGGCAGAGTCGCCAGAAGCCACGGCCGTCCGCGAACTGGAGGAGGAGGCCGGTCTCCTCGCGCAGGACTGGGAATCGCTGGGGCGGGTCATCCCCTCCCCGGGAGTACTCACCGAAGTTGTCCACCTGTTCCTGGCGCGGGGACTACAGTCTACGGTCGCCAAACCCGAGGGTGGCGAGTGCCTGGAAGTGCACTGGCTAAGGCTCGAGGAGGCCATCGGACGGGTTCACGCCGGTGAGATCGAGGACGGCAAGACCGCCCTGGCCCTGCTGAGGGCTGCGGCCCGCCTAGGGTGAGAGCAGCTCGCAAAGTTCGTTCAGGCAGCCCACCCGGCTAGCGGGGCGTGGCAAAGCATCAGGCCACGGCCGCTGGAACCGGTCGATCCACACCGCGTGCATGCCCATGTCCCGGGCACCCTGGACATCGGCATGGGGATCGTCGCCCACGTGCACAACCTCATTCGCATCCAATGCTGCCCTCGCCAGTACGTGCCGCCAGGGTGCAGGGTCTGGCTTGTAGCCACCGGCTTCGACGGGCTCGATGGAGTACTCGAAAAGGTGACCGATACCGATGGTAGCCAGGCAGGCGTCGCCATTCGACACCGAAAAAAGGCGAAAATTCTGCGCGAGTCTCTGCAGGGCAGGTAAGACGTCGTCAAACAACTGCACTCGATTGCGCTGGTCCCGGAAAGCAGCGTAGCCCTCTTCCGCCAACTCTGTCGGGTAACCATCTTCGCTCAGGACTCGCCGTAACGACTCAAGATGGAGAAAGCCACAGTCATGCTTGCGGCTCGGGAATTCCACCTTTAACGACTGCCGATGGGCGCGCAAGCTGGCCACGTCGTGGCGCCGCGACACGCGGGGACAACGCTCGGTAATCCAATGATCGAGCGCAATTTCGCCCGCGGCGATCGCCGGACCCGCTGGCCAGAGCGTGTCATCGAGGTCAAAACAGATGGCTTTGGCGTTTGCCACGGGATTGAGGTTAACCAGCTAACCTTGAGGGAGTCAATTCAGCACCAGCCATGAAATCCGCAAACAGGGTTCGTCACCACCCGGGGGCCACCCAGCCCGCCTAGGCTGACAGGATCTCGCAGAGCTCGTTCAGGCAACCGACCCTGAAGGCCGGAGCCGGCAGTGGGTCGGGCCAGGGACGCTCGAAACGGTCGATCCACACCGCGTGCATGCCCACCGCCCGGGCCCCCTCCACGTCCGCGTGGGGATCGTCACCGACGTGGATCACCTCGCAGGCGTCGAGGGACGCCCGGCGGAGCAATTGCCGGTAGATGCCTTGATCTGGTTTCGCGCAACCGGCCTCGGCAGCCGCCAGGGCATGCTCGAAATGCTGCGAGAGGCCGATGGTTCCCAGGCAGGCGTTGCCGTTGGAGAGCGCGAGCAGTCGGTAGCGACCACCGAGCCGCTGCAACGCCGGCAGCACGTCGGCGAACAACTCCACCCGGTTGCGGGCGGCCTGGAACACGGCAAAGCCCTCCTCGGCCAGCGATGCCTGATAACCGGCTGCCGTCAGCAGTCGTCGCAGCGATTCACGGCGGAGAAAGGCCAGGTCATGGCAGCGATCCGGATATTGCTCTGCCAGGCTGGCCCGATGTGCACGCATGCTGACTACGTCGTGCTCAAGCGTCACTCGCGGACAGTGCTCGGCAAGCCAGTCAGCCAGTGCCTGCTCGGCACCGGCGATGACAGGGGCAACGGGCCAGAGTGTGTCGTCGAGGTCGAAGCAGATGGCCTTGGCGTGTCGCATACTCTTGTCAATCATACCCCCGGGAGACGACCAAAATGACCATGCCGACGCTAGTCATGGGTACGCGCAACTACAGTTCCTGGTCGTTGAGGCCCTGGCTGCTGGCCCGACACCTGTCGATCCCGCTGGAAGAGCGGGTTCTGCACTTTGGCAGCGAACAATTCGCGACCGAAGTGGCCAGGCTGTCACCCAGCCACAAGGTGCCGGTGCTGCTGCATGACGGTGTCTGCATCTGGGAATCGCTGGCGATCTGCGAGTATCTCTCGGAGCTGGCCGATGGGCGGGGTTGGCCGCAGGATC
>JAURLT010000059.1 GCA_030831085.1 Gammaproteobacteria bacterium | reverse complement strand
GTCATGGTCAACGGCCGGCGAGAAAGGCTAGGTATCGATGCCTCGCCGGCGGCCAGACTCGCTGGCCCACCCGCCCCTGGCGATGAGCTGGCGGAGCGGATGGAGCAGGCCCGTCAGGAGCATCGGGGCGTGCCGGTCACGCTGGAACGCGGCGAAGTGGTCCTGCGTCTCGCGGATCGGGCGGCGCTGGAGGCCGCGCTGGAGCCGGTGAGCATGACCGTCGACGGTCAGCGGCAGCTCAGGATCCGCGCGGTGGAGGCAGAGAGCCTCTACGCACTGCTGGGCCTGCAGGTCGGAGACGTCATCATCCTGGTCAATGAGCAGCCGGTCACCGAGGGTTCGAACCCCTTATGGCAGGCGCTGGAGCAGGAGCAGGAGGTGCGGGCACGCGTCATCCGGCGGGGCGGGCTCGCCCACCATTACACCTGGCGCATCGAGGACTGAAGCCGTTCAGCGGTAGGGATTGTTGCCCCAGACCAGGTCGGCGAGCTTGTTCTGGCCCTGCAGGCTGGGATGGAAGCAATCGCCGCCGCTGATGTCATAGGGCTGGAAGCGTAAGCTGCCGGCCGAGGCATCCACGGCGGGATCGTATTCTGAAACTACCTCGACGCCCGTCGTGCTGGCCTCGGCGTTGTACTCCGTCGCCAGCTCGCCCAGGATGCGGTTGTAGGCCTGCTGGCGCTCATCAAGGGCTGCAGTTCGCGCCGTCAGGTCTGTACCCCCGGCCGTGGCGATGGGGCAGACGTCATAAGCAGCCCAGAAGCTGGTGCAGTTGACCCGGCTGTCCGCCTGCTGACGCGCTACCCCGGCAGCCCGCAGGTCCTGCACGCGCGGAACGCTGACCAAGAGCACGGAGGAGCCATCTGGCAGTCCGCTGGTCAGGGTATCGAGACCGGTACGCACGGCAGACTCCCACTGGGCGTCCGTGTAGAGATCTGCCACCGAACTGCGATTGCACAGGTCGTTACCCCCCAGCTCCACGAATACGTTCGCAGGCGCGCTGGCACTTGCCACGATATTGGCGGCCTGGGTAGCGAAGTTGTTGCTGCCACCGTGCATCTCGGAGCCCGAGGCCGAAGCAGCCTTGCCGCCACCGGCCGCCGCATCGAGCCGCTGGTAGCGATCGACGATGCTGTTGACGTCGGCATCCCAGCCGTCCAGGAAGGAATGTTCGTTCTGGTCACCAAGGCCGTAGCAAAAAAGATCGAAGAAACTGACGTTGCCGAGGCAATCCGCGTTGTAGCCGCGCATGATGCTGTCGCCTGCGCCCTCCACGCGCACGGTGGAAGTCGGCGGCTGGGTTGCAAACCCGACAAGCGCGACCGCGGTCGGGCTGTTGGAGGCGTTCGAGGTGATGACGAGGCTGCCCTGGGCAGCCCCGCCGGAGTTGGGCGCAAAGCTTACCTGGATCCGGCAGCGCGCCTTGGCTGCCAGCGTGGCCGGACAATCGTCGGTGCTGCTGAAGGCGGCGCTGCCCGTGACGGCAATGTCCGAAATATTCAGGTTGACCCGGCTCGAGTTGCTGAGCGTCACGGTCTGGGTTGCAGAGCCTCCCGCCTGCAGCGATCCAAAATCCAGGCTGGTGGTGCTGAGCGAGGCCACAGGCAGTTTCGTGCCTCCGCCTCCGCCTCCGCCGCTATCACCACCGCCGCCGCCCTTGCCACCCTTGGCCGCCAGCGCGCCGAGCGAGACGGCGAGCGTGGAAATCACCACTGCCGCAGTGGCGACCCTGAGGGATGAATTCAGCTGGGATCGGGACACGACCGGGAACCTCCAACCTTGAGGTTACCGTCAAAAGACGGCGATGCCTACCCTGCATTGCGCTCGAGTTGACTTAAATACTGGCCAGCTTCGGGGATGAGAAGGTCATCTCATGCATGCGCTGGCAGGGCAGGCAGCGCTTGGCGGTGGGGTAGGCGGTGAGCCTCTCCGCAGCGATGGGCGCATTGCACTTCAGGCAGGTGCCGTAGTTGCCCTGCTTCATCCGCAGCAAAGCCGCCTCGACGTCCCGCAACTCCTCGAGGTCACGACTGGTCTCGGCATCGTCGACGGAAAGGATCAGGTCCGCAACGGCATCGTCACCGAGATCGTGGACGCCGTCGGCAGCCAGGGCGTTCTGATCGGCATCGGACTTCGCGAGGTCCGTCTGAACCTCCCGCATGAGCTCGTCGAAGCGATGACGGAGGGCGCGCCGCAGGGTGGCGATCTGCTCGGGCAGGAGTTCGTAGCTCATATAGGGCCCCTCGAAGGCGGGCTGGAATTTGGGTTGCATCATGAACCCCATCCTAACCACGCCCCGAGGCGAACCCAGTAGGGATTTACCCCTACCCTGCCGGGAATCGAGCGCTACTTCACGTCCCGGCCAGCCACCACGTCGGTGATCGACGGTGCCGCATGCATGGGCATTTCGCCCTTGCGCAGGCGCTCGACGTAGCTGTGGTAAGCCTTCATGGCCTGGGCCCCGAAGATCAGCATGATCGGAATGTTCACGAACAGCATGAGCCCGGTGCCCACTCCGGTCAGGTTGTCGAGCTCGGTGTCTGTCTGGATCAGGCTGGTGGTCGCGACCACGATCGCCGCGCAATAAAACACCTTGTAAGGCAACACCGAGCGCCTGCCCAGCATGTAGACCATGCCCTGCTCGCCGTAGTAGCTCCACGAGATCATGGTGGAGATGGCGAACAGCCAGGCAGCCAGCGTGACCAGCCACTTGCCCAAGCCAGGCGCTGCCTGATCGAAGGCCTTGGCGGTCAACGTGGCGCCGGCATAGTCATCGTAGACGCCGTTCTCGACCAAGCTGGGTTCCACGTCCCCCTCGACGCTTTCCCAGTCGATGTACAGCTGACCGCTGCGTTCGACGATGCTGCCTTCGAGGCGGTGCCTCGCGTTGCCGGAGGCTTCATTCGCGTGGGCCTCAATGACCGTATAAACCGGCTCGCCGACCAGCCACTCGCCATCGGACAAGGCAGGTGCCGGAGTGGACTCCAGCGCCCAGCTGCCATCGCCCTGCTGCGTGAAGGCTGGGGCCTGGCTGAACAGGGCATCAGGCCCGCGGTTCCATACGCCGGTAGAGAGAATGACCAGCGCGGTAAAGGTGCATACCACCAGCGTGTCGATGAAGGGCTCAAGGCCCGCCACCACACCCTCGCGGACTGGTTCGTTGGTCTTGGCCGCCGAATGGGCAATGGGCGAGGAGCCCTGCCCGGCCTCATTGGAGAACAGCGCTCGCTTCATCCCGAACAGGAAGGCGTAGCCCGCCGTGCCGCCGATGAAGGCCCCGGCCGCCTCGGTGGGCGCGAAGGCGCCGCTGACGATCATGCCGAGCACCGCCGGGATTTCGCCGATGTGGAGGGCCAGCACAAACAGGCCGCCCACGATATAGAGCAGCATCATCACGGGCACCAGATGGCCGGCGACGCTGCCGATGCGCTTGATACCGCCGATGATGACCAGGGCGACCAGGATGGCCAGCACGATGCCAGTGAAGATGCTCGGGATGCCGAAGTAGCTCTGGGTCAGCTTGCCTACGTTCCAGGCCTGGAACATGTTGCCGCCCGTGATGGTCGCCACCAGCAGCGTCACGCAGAATAGTCCGCCGATCAGGGTGCCGACCCAGCCCAGGCCGGGGTTCAGCCGGGTGAGGCCGATCTTGACCACCCACATGGGTCCGCCCCGCGGCTCGTCCGGATCGGAGGTGTCGCGGTAGAGCATGGCCAAGGTGACCTCGGTCATCTTGATCGCCATGCCGACGAAGCCGATGACCCACATCCAGAACACCGCGCCCGGGCCGCCGAGCGAGATGGCCAGCGCCACGCCGCCAATGTTACCGAGGCCAACCGTGGCAGATAGCGCCGCGGACAGGGCCTGGAAATGGTTGATGGCACCGGGGTCGGAAGGATCGTCGTACTGGCCGCGCACCACGCGCCAGCCGTGGCTAAGTGCGATGGCCTGCCCAAAGCGGCTCCAGACCGTGAACAGCACACCGACCACGATCAGGCCGTAGAGCACGACGTTGTGCCACAGGACCGCGTTCATCGAAACCATCAGATTATTGAAGGCGTCCACCGTATACCCCCCGAGGTGTTGGCTCCCCAACCCGGAAGGATGGCTGCTGGCGCGCCCAGGCGCAAGTCGGGGCATAATCGGGCCGTGGTGATCAGGTTCATCATCCTCTGCCTGCTGGCCAGTCTGGCGGCCTGTGGCGGGCCCAGCGGGCCCGAAGAGCAGGTGCGGGCC
>JAURLT010000058.1 GCA_030831085.1 Gammaproteobacteria bacterium | reverse complement strand
TGAGATCGTCATCACGGCCACCCCGATTGCGGAGGGTCTGGCCACCACCAGCCAGGCGGTGAGCGTGCTGGCCGGCGACGAACTCCTGCTCAAGATCGCTCCCACGCTCGGCGAGACCGTGGCAGGCGAGCCCGGCGTGCACTCCACCTACTTTGGTCCTGGCGCCTCCCGGCCCGTGATCCGCGGTTTGGGGGGTGATCGAGTGCTGGTGTTGACCGATGGCCTGCCGACCCTTGACGTCTCCGGCCTGTCCGAGGACCACGCGGTGGCCATCGACCCCGCGTTGTCGGAACAAGTTGAAATCATCCGCGGTCCGGCCACGCTCCTGTACGGGACCGGCGCCTCCGGTGGGGTGGTCAACGTGGTGACCAACCGCCTGCATGACCGTCTGCCGGAGGCCGCCACCGGAATGCTGGAACTGCGCGCCGACAGCGCGCATGACGAACGGGCCCTGGCCGGCAGGCTGGACGCGCCGCTCGGCGCCTGGGCGCTGCACGTCGACGGCGCCTGGCGGGAAACCGACGATTACGACATCCCCGACTCCGCCGGCGACGGCGAAGGCGTGGTGCCTAACTCGTGGACGGACACCCGCTCCGGCGGCGTAGGTGCGACCCGCGTCGGCGAGCAGTGGCTGGTCGGCGCCGCAGCCAGCCATCACGCGACGGAATACGGGATCCCGGGCGGAGACGAGGCGATCTCGATCGATCTGCGGCAGGAGCGCTACGACTTCCTGCTGGGTCGCCGCAGTGATGCGCTCGACTGGCGGCTGGAGGCCGGTACCACCCGTTACCGGCATGCAGAGCTGGAACCGGAGGGCGACATCGGCACCCTGTACGACCTCGACGGCAGCGAGGCACGGCTGTCCTTCCAGCATCAGTCTCCGTTCGGCTTCCGGGGAACCAGCGGGCTGCAGTGGCAGCAGCTCGAGCTGTCGGCGAGAGGCGACGAGGCCTTCGTGCCGAACTCCCGCACCCGCACCACGGGCGCTTTC
The DNA here is from genome assembly GCA_030831085.1 of Gammaproteobacteria bacterium. Taxonomy (GTDB): domain Bacteria; phylum Pseudomonadota; class Gammaproteobacteria; order Steroidobacterales; family Steroidobacteraceae; genus SG8-30. The sequence continues at coordinate 5,168 of JAURLT010000058.1, read as the reverse complement.
CTGTTCCAGGAGCGCGACTTCTCCCGTTGGTCGCTGGAGGTCGGCGCGCGACTGGACCGGACGGAAGTGGAAGGCGCAGGCCTCAAGGCCTTCAGCGGCGAAGCCCTCAACCTGTCGCTGGGAGCACTGGTGCCGATCGGCGCGGCGGGCACACTGATCGGCCAGCTGGCCCGCATCGAGCGTCACCCGAGTGCCACCGAGCTCTACGCGGACGGGCCGCATGCCGCCACCGGCCAATACGAGATCGGCAACGACGGCTTCGACAGCGAACGCGGCATCCATCTGGAACTGGGCTGGCGCCTGATGGAGGGGCTGACGACCGTGGAACTGCGGGCCTTCTACACGGATTACGACCGCTACCTGTTCCTGGCCGCGACCGGTGACGTGGCGGACGAGCTCCCCGTATACGAGTTCCGCCAGCGGGGTGCCAGCTTCCACGGACTGGAGGCACGGGTTGACTGGCAACCCGGCGGTGGGCCCTGGTCGCTGGGCGTTTTTTACGACCTGGTGCGCGCCCGCCTCGATAGTGGCGGCGACCTGCCGAGAATCCCTCCCTCGCGGCTGGGCGGAGAACTTGCCTACCAGCGCGGCGGCCTCAGCGCGGGAATCTCGGCGCGCCATAGCTTCCGGCAGGACCGAACGGCGTCCGGTGAACTACCGACGCGCGGCTTCACGTTGATCGAGGCCGAACTAAGCTGGAGGCCCGCAAGGCTGCCCTGCGATACGCTGCTGTTCCTGCGCGGCAGCAACCTGCTCGACGAGGTGGCGCGGGTGCACTCCTCTCCACTCAAGGACCGGGTGCCACTGCCCGGGCGCTCCATCACCGCAGGGCTCAGGCTGTCGTTCGGGCGCTGAGCCAGCTCAGCGCTCGTACCAGAAGCGGCAGAAGCGTCGACTGCGCAGCAGCCACGGAAACAGGACGAACACCAGGTGCGCACGCAGGACGCCCCAGGTCGAGTGACGGTCCATCTTGCGCGCCGAGGTGACAACCGGGTGCGAGTCGATCACTTGCAGGGGCAGGCGCCCGTGACGCCTGCCCCATTGCTTCAACTTGAGGGCGAGGAACAGTTCCTCGCCGGCGTAGACCTGCTCGGGGAACCCGCCCACTGCCTCGAAAGCCTCGCGCCCTACTGCAACGAAACTGCCCGCCAGTACGCCGTATCGGCGTCCCGCCCAATTGAAAAAACGCAGGAAATGCTCCAAGACCCACCCGAGTCTGTGGTCGAAGCGGATGGCGGCACCTACCGCGCAGGCCCGGCCCTGTTCCAGCCGCTCCAGGGCTTCCGTCAACAGCCGTTCGTTGATCTGCGTATCGGCATCGACGAACACCAGCGTCCGACCGGTGGCGGCCGCGGCCCCGGCATTGCGCGCCCGGGCGATCTGGTTCAGCGGCTCGAAGACCACTCGTGCGCCGGCCGCCGTCGCGATCGCAGCCGTGAGGTCGGTGGAGTTGTTGTCCACCACGATGACCTCGCCCTCGCCGGGCAGGTCGCGGCGGGCCGCCGCGATGGCCTCAAGCGTGCCGGGAAGCCAGCGTTCCTCGTTGAAGGCCGGCACGATGATCGAATAGCGCATGCCGGTTAGCATAGCCGCCATGGACAGCCCGGCCATCGAGATCTCACAACTGCGTTTCGGCTGGAAAGCTGGGGAGTGCCTGCTGTCCGTCGAGGCGTTCACGGTCAGCCGCGGCGAGCGGGTGTTCCTGCACGGCCCCAGCGGCAGCGGCAAGTCGAGCCTGCTCGGCTTGGTCGGCGGAGTGCTGCTGCCCCAGGCCGGGGAGGTCCGCGTCCTGGGACAGTCCTGGGGCGCGCTGCCCGCCTCCCGTCGCGACCGCTTCCGCGGTGATCACATCGGCTTCCTGTTCCAGCAGTTCAACCTGCTGCCCTACCTGGGACTCCTCGACAACGTGCTGCTGCCGGTGCGCTACTCGCGCTTGCGTCGCCAGCGCTGCGATGAGACCCCCGCCGTCGAGGCGAAACGCTTGCTCGCCGCGCTGGGTCTCGAGGGCGATGCCGTGCTCTCGCGGCCGGTCGGCGAGTTGTCGGTGGGCCAGCAGCAGCGGGTGGCCGCCGCCCGCGCCCTGCTGGGGCGACCGGAACTGGTGGTCGCGGACGAGCCCACCTCGGCCCTCGACGAGGACGCCCGCGAGGCCTTCCTGTCGCTGCTGATGCAGCGCTGCCGGGACCACGGCGCGGCACTGCTATTCGTCAGCCACGACCGCAGGTTGGCCGAGGGCTTCGATCGCGAGGTCTCGCTGGCGGCGCTCAATGAAGCGCCCAGGGGTTTGCTTGCATGAGGGCAGCCCTGGAACTGGCCTTGCACAGCGTCTGGAACCGACGAGGGACGGCCCTGCTGACCACCTGTTCGATTGCCCTCAGCGTGGCGCTCCTGTGGGGCGTGCTCCAGGTCCGGGAGGGCGCCAGGAACGGCTTTGCGGCCACCGTGTCCGGGGTCGACCTGATCGTCGGCCCGCGCACCGGGCCCCTCAACCTGCTGCTCTATTCGATCTTCCATGCCGGCGAGCCGACTGCCTCGGTATCCCGGGCCAGTTTCGAGCTGGTAGCGCGCCATCCCGACGTAGCCTGGGCACTCCCGCTCGCCCTTGGCGACTCACACCGGGGCTATCGGGTCCTCGGCACGACGCCGGACTACTTCCTGCACTACCGCTACGGGCGGCGGCAGGCGCTGGTCCTGGCCGAGGGCCGCGCCTTCGCCGATCATGGTGAACTGGTGATCGGCGCCACGGTGGCCCGCGCCCTCGGTTACCGGCCGGGCACCGAGGCGGTGCTGGCTCACGGCCTTGGTGAGGGCAGCTTCACCGAACACGAAGACAGGTTTCGCGTGGTCGGAGTGCTGGCGCCCACCGGTACTCCCCTCGACCGACTGGTGTTGGCCGACCTCGACGACCTCGCTCACCTGCATGGCACGGAGCACAGCACCAGCCTGACTGCCTTCCTGGTGGGCATGAAGGAACGACCCGCCCTGCTCAGGATGCAGCGCGCGCTCAACGAATATCGGGGCGAGGCCCTGACCGCAATCATCCCGGGCGTCGCCCTCAGCGACCTGTGGCGGTTGGTCGGCGTGGCCGACCGCGCCATGCTGGCCATTGCCCTCTGCGTCCTGCTGGCCGGCCTGATCGGTATGACCAGCACGCTGCTGGCCGCACTGCAGGCGCGCCGGCGCGAACTCGCGATCCTGCGCTCGGTCGGCGCCAGGCCAATCGACCTCATGGGGCTGCTGATGCTGGAGGCCGGTGCGCTGTCGCTGCTGGGCACCCTGCTGGGGCTGCTCGGCGGGCGCCTGATCATCGCCGTGCTGGCCACACCGCTGGAGGCCCGACTGGGCCTGCTGCTGGAGCCGGCATTGCTCGATGCGACGAGTGCTGCGATCCTGTGCGGGGTGACCGTCGCAGGCCTGCTGGCCGGGCTGCTGCCAGGACTTGCGGCCTACCGACGCTCGCTGGCCGACGGGCTTTCGATGAGGACCTGAATGGTGATCCGCCGAGGACTTGTCCTGCTGTTGGCTGGGTGGATGGCGGTGGCCGATGGCGCGCCGCGTACCCTGGACTGGGTCGAACTGCTGCCCGAAGGTGCGCGAGCTGCTTACGACCCAGCACCGCCGGCGCCCCTGCACGATTACCTGACCGGCGAGGCAGCAGGCCTGGCCGCCCAGCAGTCGATGGACTTCACGGTCAACAAGGCCCTCGATGGTGCCGAGGTCAAGCTGCCGGGATTCATCGTGCCCCTGGAACTGGACGAGACCGGCAAGGTGACAGAATTTTTCCTGGTGCCATTCTTCGGGGCCTGTATCCACGTGCCGCCACCGCCACCCAACCAGTTGGTGCTGGTGTCGATGGAACAGGGCCTTAGCCTCGACTCCATGTACACCGCGTATTCCATCACCGGCCGGATGTCGATCGTCCGCACCGCCACCAGCCTTGGTACCTCGGCTTATGCACTCGCCGGGACTGCTGCCGAGGAATACCGTTTCTGACCGGAGGCCACGCCGCATGACTCGCAAGAAGCTCTACCCTGAACTGAAGCCCTACCGCAGCGGACACCTCAAAGTCTCAGGCGGGCATCGCCTGTACTGGGAGGAATGCGGCAACCCTGAGGGCAAGCCGGCCGTGTTCGTCCACGGCGGTCCCGGAGCCGGAGCCGGCCCGGTGTCGCGTAGGTTCTTCGACCCACGCCGTTATCGAATCATTGTGTTCGACCAGCGCGGCTGCGGACGCAGCAAGCCGCACGCCAGCCTGAAACTCAACACCACCTGGCACCTGGTGGCAGACATGGAGTCCCTGCGCACTCACCTGGGTATCGAGCGGTGGCTGGTGTTCGGCGGTTCCTGGGGTTCCACGCTGTCGCTGGCCTACGCGCAGTCCCACCCGGAGCGGGTGAGCGAACTGGTCCTGCGAGGCATTTTCATGCTCCGGCGCGCCGAACTGCAGTGGTTCTATCAGGAAGGTGCCAGCGCAATCTATCCGGATAGTTGGGAGGACTACCTCGCGCCGATCCCGAAACGCGAGCGCAAGGACCTGATCAAGGCCTATTACCGCCGCCTGACCGGTCGCAGCAGCAAGGCGGCCATCGAAGCCGCGAGGGCCTGGGCCGTCTGGGAGGGCTCAACCAGTTTCCTGCACCCCAACGAGGCCAATGCCCGCAGCTGGGGCGAGGACCACTTCGCGCTGGCCGTGGCCAGGATCGAGTGTCATTACTTCGTGAACGGCGGCTTCCTGGACAGCGAAGACCAGCTGCTGCGGGACGTGCCGAAGATCCGCCATATCCCGGCAGTGATCGTGCAGGGCCGCTATGACGTGGTCTGCCCGATGATGACCGCCTGGGCGCTGCACCAGGCCTGGCCGGAGGCCGATTTCAAGGTGGTGGCCGACGCAGGCCATTCGGCGCTAGAGGCCGGGATCACCGATCAGTTGGTGCGCGCCACCGATCGCTTTGCCGGCAAGGGGCCTGTCAGCACTCGGCGACGTTAACGGCCAGTCCGCCGCGCGAGGTTTCCTTGTAGGTCTCGGCCATGTCCAGGCCGGTCTGCCGCATGGTGGCGATCACCTGGTCGAGGGACACGAGGTGCGTGCCATCGCCGCGCAGGGCGAGCCGGGCGGCATTGATCGCCTTGACCGCGCCCATGGCGTTGCGTTCGATGCAGGGGACCTG
>JAURLT010000057.1 GCA_030831085.1 Gammaproteobacteria bacterium | reverse complement strand
TGATGCGGGCGCACGAGTCCATCAGCGAGGCCATCCGGCAGGCGGCGGCTGAGGGTCGCCCTGCGCTGGTGGCGTTTCTGACCGCCGGGTTCCCTACCCGGGACGCCTTCACCGCCTCGCTGGCGGCCATTGCCGAGGCCGCTGATGTCGTCGAAATCGGCGTGCCCTTTTCTGACCCCATGGCGGACGGCATGACCATCCAGCGCTCCAGCCAGGTGGCGCTGAGGCAGGGTGTGTCACTGCACTGGATCCTCGAGACTCTAGCCGGCTTGCCGAGCCGTCCTGGCGCACCGCTGCTATTGATGAGCTACCTCAATCCGTTGCTGGCCTACGGTCTCGACCGATTACCCGGGCGTGCGGCGGCGGCTGGCGTGGCCGGGTTCATCGTCCCCGACCTGCCCTTCGAGGAGGCGGGGGAACTGCGCGAGGCGCTGGAGGGCGAGGGTCTCGCGCTGATCCAGATGGTCACTCCGGTCACGCCGCCCGAACGACTCGCGCGTGTCTGTGCCGGGGCGAGGGGTTTCGTCTACGCTGTTACCATGACGGGCACCACCGGCAAGAGCGTGGCGGTACCCGAGGACGTGCTGCAGTACATGGACCGGGTCCGCGCGGTCTCGTCAGCGCCGGTCTGCGCAGGTTTTGGTATCCGCAGTCCCGAGCAGGTCGCCCGCATGGCCGGACACGTCGATGGCGTGGTCGTGGGCTCGGCACTGGTCGAGGTGCTGGAGAGGGGCGAGGATCCAGCGGCCTTTCTCGGGGCGCTGCGCGCCGGCTAATGGGCCTCGCTGCCGAGCTGGCGCCCTATCTCGATGCCCATCCGGGCCTGTCCGCGGTGGCCATGCTCAAGCACGGTCCGGTGGCCCTGCTGGCCCGTGCAGCGCTGGCCGACCTCGCCAGCGAGACCATCGACGTCCAGTACTACATCTACGAGGAAGACCTGGCCGGGACGCTCTTGACCGTGCACCTGCTGGAGGCGGCGGACCGGGGCGTACGCATCCGCGTCCTGCTGGACGACAACAACCTGAGCGGCCCGGATCTCGCCTTGCGGCTGCTCGACGCGCATCCGCTGGTTGAAGTGCGGGTCTTCAACACCTACCGCTGGCGCAGCCGGTGGCTGAGGCCGCTCGAGCTGCTGCTGCACTTCGATCGCCTGCAGCGCCGCATGCACAACAAGATCTTCGCGGTCGACGGCTGCTGCGGCATCTTTGGTGGACGCAACATTGGTAGCAACTACTTCGATGCCGACGAGCGCGAGAATTTCGCTGATTTCGACGTGTTTGTGGCCGGTTCACTCATCAGCGCCGCCTGCCGCAGCTTCGACGACTACTGGAATCATCCGCTGGCGGTGCCCGCCGAGGCCCTGTCCGCGCGGCGGATGTCTGCGGACGAGGTCGCCGTTGGCATGCGGCGCCTGCGGCATCGCTTGCAGGCCCTGCAGAGCCTCGAGGAGCGCCATGATCGCGCCCGGGCCACGCTGATCAGCATGCTGGAGGATCCGGACCGCGCGATGACCTGGGCGCGCGCCGAGTTCGTGGTCGATCCACCCTCCAAACTTACCGATCCGGACGCGCCATCCCCGGTGCTCGAACGGCTGGCCACCCTGTGGGACCAGGCAGGCAGTGAGGCGCTGATCGAATCAGCCTATTTTGTCCCGGGAGTGGAGGGCGCTGAATTCATCGAACGCCAGGTGCAGGAGGGGGTCCATACGCGGATCCTGACCAACTCGCTGGCGGCCAACGACGTCACTGCCGTCCACGTCGGCTATGCACGCTATCGTCGCCGTTTGCTGCGAGCCGGTATCGAGTTGTTCGAGTATCAGCGCACCGCGACCCGCGAGAGCATGGACCTGAGGCTGACCGGCGGTCCGAGCGGTGCCTCGCTGCACGCCAAGGTTGCCGTATTCGACCGGCGGATCACCTGGGTAGGCAGCTTCAACCTGGATCCCCGCTCGGCAGGGCTTAATTCCGAGCTGGCGATCATCATCCATGACGAGGGTCTGGCTCGGTCCTCGGCGCTCCTGATCGAGCGCGACCTGGAGCCCGATCGCGCCTGGAGGGTCACCATGGAACCCGGTGCCTTACGCCAACGCCTGGTCTGGGACGGGGAGAAGGCTGGCCGTCCGCGTCGCGTGTGGCATGAACCTGATGCTACCGTCGGGCAGCGGCTGCTGGTACGACTGCTCAGCCTGTGGCCGGGCGTTGAGCGACTGCTGTGAGGGTTGCGGGCCGATGAAGAAGGTGTTCTCTGCCGAGTCGATGATCGAGGCGACCCACGTGGTCAATCTGCTCGAAGCAGAGGGTATTCGCGCCGAGCTTCGTAACTCTGGCCTGTCGGGCATCGTTGGCGAGCTGCCCTTCCTGGAGGCGTGGCCGCAGGTCTGGGTGCCAAACCTGGATCATGCGCGAGCGCTCGAGGTCGTGGAGGCCTTCCGTACCGGAGTGGATACCGACGGCGAGCCGTGGAACTGTCCGCGCTGCGGCGAGCGCATCGAGCCTCAGTTCGGCGAGTGCTGGCAGTGCGGCAGCGAACCCGCCGAGGATGGCAGTAGCGCCTGAACCTCGCCGCGAGGCGGGCGGCGGATGACACCGTGGCGTTCAAAGGCGGCGTCGACGGTGGTGTCGGCAATCCGGGCTGCCAGCCAGGTGTCAACGCAGCCTTGCCAGACCGCGTCGCGCGGCAGCAGATAGGCTTTCTCCTGATAAGTCAGGTTCGTCTCCATGGCCGCGCAGAGTTCAGGATGTCGTTCGGTCTGCAGCTCGACCTCGATGCGGTCGGTGAACATGACATCGGCCCGGCCAGCGACCAGCTCGTCGAAGATGCTGCGGTTGTCTGGATGCAGCATGCGGGTGGCCTGCATCAGACGCTCCCTGACGAAGCGCTCATTGGTGCCGCCCGGATTGAACACCACCCGCACGCCGGGTTGGTCGATGGCCTCAAGGCTGGGGAAGCGCGCCAGGTCCGCACAGCGCACGATGGGCGTCTTGCCATCGGCATGGTAGGGGCGGGTGAAGGCTGCCACCCGCGCGCGGTCTTCCGTCAGTGAGATGCCGCCCATGCCGACGTCGTAGCGATTGGCAAGCAGGTCGTCGATCAGGCTGGGCCAGCTGGTCCTGACGATCTCAAGGCTGACGCCCAGGTCTGCGGCCAGGCCCGCAGCGAGATCGACGTCGAGCCCGGCCGGGGCGTCGTCGGTTCCCGCAGCCGAGAAGGGCGCATAGTCGGCAGCCATCCCGATCCTCAGGCGGCCGCTCTCCACCACCTGCGCCAGGCGATTCGGGTAGCCGCGCAGCGTCAACAAAGCCTCGCGGATGGCAAACTTGTCGGCATCCGGCAAGCCCTCGACGCTCACCACCTGGTCGAACTCGTAGGCATCGGCTGGCGCGGGTGCGGTGGCCAGCGCGGCGAGGATCTGCTCGCCGAGGGCGCTGATGCGCGGCCTGAGGTCCAGGCCCAGCGAGCTCGCCGTGTCCGGCGGCGCCGCGCGATGCGACTCCCAGCTTGCAAACCAGTAGGACTGGATGACCCGTGCGGCGTTGATCTGGGCCTCGAACAGCCGTACCACGCCCTCGGGTTCAAGGCCGTAACGCAGCGCCGAGTCGGCCAGCTCCGCCAGCAGCGCGGCTTCCCGGGCTGGATCTGCGATCGGCAGACCGGCGATCCATTTGGCTGCCGCCACCTCGCGCATCAACTCGAGTCGCGCGTCGATCAGTTGAGCCGGGATGGATTCACTGCGGGCAGGCAGGCAGCCCGCCATCAACAGGATCGCCAGGCCCGTGGGGAGCCAGCTTCTGGTCATCGGCCGGCGCTCAGTCCTGCTGGCGATAGAGTCGGGCAGCCATGCTGGCGAAGCCGCTTACCGCCAGCACCCACCCAGCCCAGCGAGGCTCCGCCTCGAGGCCGAGCCACAGCACGCCGCCCAGGAACACGGCGCCGGCTACCAGTAGCGTGTCGCGGCGTCGGGCGAGAGCCTCTAGTCGCTGCCGCTGCTCCGCCGCGCCGCGCTCCCGGATCGGTAATTCCCAATCCTCTTCGTAGGCCCGCCGGCCCGCGCGCTGGGCGACCACCGGCAGCATCTTCAAGGACTCCGCCAGGTCGGGCCAGTGGCGGCGCAGGCTGCGCAGGAGGCCACGCGGGCCTACCCGCTCATCCATCCATTCCCGCAGGACCGGCCTGGCCGTCTTCATGAGGTCGAGGTCCGGATACAGCTCGCGTCCCAGGCCCTCGATGTTGAGGAGCGTCTTCTGCAGCAGGATCAGCTGGGGCTGTACCGGCATCTCGAAGCGCCGCGCCACCTCGAACAGGCGCAGCAGGACCATGCCGAAGGAGATCTCACCCAGCGGCTTGTTGAAGATCGGCTCGCACACGGTCCGCACGGCGGCAGTCAGTTCCGACAGGCGCGCGCTTGAGGGAATCCAGCCGCTCTCCAGGTGCAACTCGGCGATGCGCTGCCAGTCGCGGTCGAAGAAGGCCAGGAAATTGGCGGCCAGGTAGTACTGGTCGCGGGGTTCCAGCTCGCCGATGATGCCGAAGTCGACGGCAGCGTAACGCGGATTGGCGGGGTCCGTGATGTCTACGAACACGTTGCCCGGGTGCATGTCGGCATGGAAGAAATTGTGGCGGAAGACCTGGGTAAAAAAGATGGTCACCCCGTTCTCGGCCAGTTTACGGATGTCGGTCCCGGCCTCGCGCAGGCGGCTCACCTCGGAGATGGGCACGCCGCGGATGCGTTCCATGACCATCACGTCGCGTCGGCACAGGTCCCAGTACACCTCGGGCACGTGCAACAGGTCGCTGCCCTCGAAATTGCGGCGCAGCTGGGCGGCATTGGCCGCCTCCCGCATCAGGTCCAGTTCGTCGAGGATGGTCTTTTCATATTCGGTCACCACCTCGGACGGGCGCAGCCGGTTGGCTGGCTCCCAATACCGATGGGCGAGGCCCGCCAACTGGTGCAACACATCGAGATCGCGACGAATGACTTCACGCATGCCCGGACGCAGCACCTTGACCACCACCTCGCGACCGTCTGCGAGGGTGGCGGCATGCACCTGGGCGATGGAGGCTGCGGCCAGTGCCTCGGTCTCGAAGCTTGCGAACAAGGATCCCACCGGCTGGCCGAGAGCTGCCTCGATCCGCGCGCGTGCCTCAGCGCCCGGGAAGGGCGGTACGCTGTCCTGCAGGCGGGCCAGCTCGTCGGCGATATCCCGCGGCAGCAGGTCGCGCCGGGTGGAGAGCGCCTGACCAAACTTGATGAAGATCGGCCCCAGTTCTTCCAGGGCTTCGCGTAGACGCTGGCCGCGACTGCCGCCGCGGCGGCGGGCGAACCAGGTCCAGGGCGACAGCAGCTGCAGCAGGCGCAGCGGCCGGTACAGGTGGGTGGCCCGGACGAACTCATCCAGGCCGTGGCGTACCAGCGCGCGCTGGATGGCGAGGAGGCGGAGGGCCACGGAGAGTCGGATCATGCGCGCTGCAGCCTTTCCAGTCGGAGCAGCCGCGCCTCGAGCCGGTCGACATCGTCCCGCAGCCGGTCGACCGCGGCGATCCATTCCTCGATCTCGGTGGGCGCCGCCAGGTCGCGGCTCTCCTCGGTCAGGTATTCGGCGACGTTGCGGGCCAGCGTCTCGCCCACGCGTGCCGCAAAACCGACGCCGCCGCGGGCGGCGCGAGCGAGGTGATGGGCCGGCAGGTCGCCGACATAGCGCGCCAGTTCCTCCTCCCAGTCCGGTCGGGCCGCCTCGAGCAGGCGCTGGAAGCCCTGCGCTACGTGGGCATCGCCGCTGACCACCAGGTCGCCGGGACGCAGCGCGGCCGCACCGCCCCCATGGGCCAGCCGGGCCAGGGTCAGCGGGGTGGCGGTCAGGGTGGCGTCCACCGGGTCATCCGCACTTGCCTGCAGTTGCAGCCGGCCCTCGCTCACCCGCAGCCGGGCGGCCAGCGTGGTGCCGGCGAGGCGAAGTTCAATGGCACGTCCCGCCAGGCTGGCCAACAGTTCGCGGCCCCGCGCAGATCCCTCGAGGTTGCGCTGCAGCAGCGAGCTGAGCGGCCCGGCCTCACCAGACATGGGCACGGTGCAGGGCCACGACGCCGCCCGTCAGGTTGTGCCAGCGGCAATCGTCGAAGCCCGCCTCGCGGATCATGCCGGCCAGGGTCGGCTGGTCGGGAAAGCGGCGGATCGACTCGGCCAGGTAACGGTAGCTGTCGGCGTCGCTGGCCACCCATTCACCCAGTGCTGGCAGGACGCGAAACGAGTACAGGTCGTAAATGGGACGCAGCGCTTCCATCGGCCTGGAGAATTCCAGGACCAGCAGTTGCCCGCCCGGTTTCAGCACGCGGCGCATCGAGCGCAGGGCAGCTGGCTTGTCGGTGACGTTGCGCAGCCCGAAGCCGATGGTCACGCAGTCGAAACTGGCGTCCGGGAAGGGCAGGAACTCGGCGTTGCCCTGCACGCAGGCCACTTCGCCAACCCGACCCTCGTCCAGTAGCCGGTCGCGGCCCCGGGAGAGCATTTCCCAGTTGATGTCGGAAAGTACCACCAGGCCGGAGCGGCCCACCTGGCGGGCCATCCCGGCAGCTAGGTCACCGGTGCCGCCGGCCACATCCAGGGCGCGCTGTCCTGGGCGCAGGCCGGTCTGGGCGAGGGTGAACTGCTTCCAGATGCGGTGCAGACCCCCGGACATCAGGTCGTTCATGAGGTCATAGCGGGAGGCCACGGAGTCGAACACCGCACGCACCCGGCCGGCCTTCTCCCCGGCAGGTATTTCCTCGAATCCGAAGTCGACCTTGGCCATGCCGGTGATTCTACCGGGTCGGGGGCTCCGGCGGCTTGCGCTCATAGCTGAGTTCCGCGCAGCGCTCCAGATAGCGGGACCAGCGTGCCTCGAAATCCCGGCCCAGGTCACGCAGGTACTTCCAGCTGTAGAGCCCACTGTCGTGGCCATCGTCGAACTTGAGGCAGACCGCATAGTTGCCGACCGGTACGACCTCGGTGATGCCGACCTGCTCCTTGCCGAGTTCCAGGCGACCTTCACCACCACCGTGTCCTCGCCGTTCGGCGGACGGCGTGTAGACCCTCAGGTATTCGAAGCCCAGCTGATAGACCTCGCCGGCGGGAAAACGGATCTCCAGTAGCCGGGAGCGGCGCTTGAGGCGAATCTCCTCCGGCACCGGCGCAGCGTCGGTCACAGGATGTACCTGCTGAGGTCCTCGTCCTGGACCAGTGCGCCGAGTTGGGCATCAACGAAGGCGCCGTCCACCTCGATGCGGCTGCCACCCCGATCGGCGGCCTCGAAGGAGGCCTGCTCCAGCAGGCGCTCCATGACCGTGTGCAGGCGGCGTGCGCCGATGTTCTCGGTGCGCTCGTTGACTGCCCAGGCGATCTCGGCCAGACGCCGGATGCCGTCCGCATGGAAGCTGACGGTCACGCCTTCGGTGGCCAGCAGCGCCGCATACTGGGTGCACAGCGAGGCGTCAGGCTCGGTCAGGATCCTGACGAAGTCTTCCACGCCGAGTGAGGCCAGCTCGACCCGGATCGGGAAGCGACCCTGCAGCTCCGGGATGAGGTCCGAGGGCTTGGCCATGTGGAAGGCGCCCGAGGCGATGAACAGGATATGGTCGGTCTTGACCATGCCGTACTTGGTACTGACGGTGCAGCCTTCCACCAGCGGCAGCAGGTCCCGCTGCACGCCCTCGCGGGAGACGTCCGCGCCCACCACCTCGCCGCGTTTGCAGATCTTGTCCAGCTCGTCGATGAACACGATCCCGTTCTGTTCGGCAGCGGCCAGTGCGCGCGTGCGCAGTTCTTCCTCGTTAACCATGCGGGCCGCCTCTTCATCGGTGAGCGCCTTCAGCGCCTCGCCGACCTTCATCTTGCGGGATCGCGTCCGCTGCCCGCCAAGGTTCTGGAACATCTGCTGCAGCTGGCTGGTCATGTCTTCCATGCCGGGCGGGCCGACGATCTCCAGCCCGCTGGGCAGGGCGCGCAGGTCCACCTCGACCTCGCGGTCATCGAGCCGGCCCTCGCGAAGCAGCTTGCGGAATTTCTGGCGGGTATCGCCGTCACGGACGGCGGCCTCCGGCCCGGCTATCGGCCTCGGCAGCAGGATGTCGAGGATGCGCTCCTCGGCGGCATCGGCAGCCCGGTGCCGGACCCTCGCGGTTTCCTCCTCGCGGGTCTGCTTGATCGCCACGTCCACCAGGTCCTTGACGATCGAGTCGACCTCGCGGCCGACATAGCCGACCTCGGTGAACTTGGTGGCTTCCACCTTCACGAATGGCGCCCGCGCCAGTCGGGCCAGCCGGCGGGCAATTTCGGTCTTGCCCACGCCAGTCGGTCCGATCATGAGGATGTTCTTGGGAGTGATTTCCTGACGCAGGGGTTCGGTCACCTGCATCCGTCGCCAGCGATTGCGCAGGGCCAGTGCGACGGCGCGTTTCGCGTCACGCTGGCCGACGATGTGCTTGTCGAGTTCCTCGACGATCTCCCGGGGGGTCATGGTTTCCATGCTCAGGCGTCCGGCAGTTCGTCGATGGTCAGGTGCTGATTGGTGTAGACGCAGGTGTCTGCCGCGATGGCCAACGCGCGTTCGACGATCTCGCGCGGGCTCAGGCTGGTGTTCTCAAGGAGCGCGCGGGCCGCTGCCTGGGCAAAGGGCCCCCCAGAACCGATGGCCATGACGTCGTGCTCCGGTTCAATCACGTCGCCGTTGCCGGAGATCACCAGTGATGCGTGGGTATCGGCAACGCACAGCAGCGCCTCCAGCCGGCGCAGCGCGCGGTCACTGCGCCAGTCCTTGGCCAGTTCGATGGCCGCCCGGGTGAGGTTGCCGTACTTCTCCAGCTTGCCCTCGAAGCGCTCGAAGAGCGTGAAGGCATCGGCCGTGCCGCCGGCGAAACCCGCCAGCACCTTGCCGCCATGCAGGCGCCGCACCTTGCGCGCGTTGCCTTTCATGATGGTCTGGCCCAGGCTGACCTGGCCGTCGCCACCCATGGCAACCCGGTCGCCACGGCGGACGGAAACGATGGTGGTGCCATGTGGATCAAAGCCCTGGCCGGCCATGCTGGAGATCCTCTACTTGCGGCGCCGAGCGCGCGGATGGGAACTATCGTAGGTGCGGGCGAGGTGCTGGAAATCAAGGTGGGTGTACACCTGGGTGGTGCTGAGGTTGGCATGCCCCAGCATTTCCTGCACACCCCGGAGGTCGCCGCTCGACTCCAGCAGGTGGGAGGCGAAGGAATGCCGGAACAGGTGCGGATGAACTCGCATGTCGATGCCCTGCCGGCGGGCTGCCTCGACAAGGCGCTTCTGGATCGCCCGCGCACCCAGCCGCCGGCCGCTGCGACCCAGGAATACCGCCGCCTCGTCAGGTCGGGCCAGCGCCGCCCGCGCCGCCAGCCAGCGCCGCAGGGAGTTCACCGCCTTGCTGCCCACCGGCACGATACGTTCTTTCTGACCCTTGCCCAGCACCCGTACGGTCCGCTCCTCGAGGTCCAGCTGGTGCAGGTCCAGCCCCACCAGTTCGGCGAGGCGCAGTCCCGAGCTGTACAGCAGTTCCATGATGGCGTGGTCGCGGTGAGCCAACGGGTCGTCGGCCGGCGGCAGCAGCAAGCGCGCCATGCGATCGGTATCCAGCGTACGCGGCAGCTGGCGCCGGCCCTTGGGCGCGCGCACGTCGCGCGCCGGATTCACTTCCAGCACGCCCTCGCGCACCAGGAAACCGAGGAAACTGCGCGCTGAGGACAGCCTGCGCTGGATGCTCCTGGGATCGAGCCCGTCGCGGTGCTGCAGGGCCGCGAAGCGCTTGAGCTGGGTGGCATCCAGTTCGGCCCAGCCGTTGATGCCGGCGTCGTCGCAATAGTCTGCCAATACGCCGAGATCCCGAGCATAGGCCGAGCGGGTATGCGGCGACAGGCGGCGCTCGGTTCGCAGGTGGGTGAGCCAGCGCTCGACCCAGGCAGTCCCTGCCGGGTCCATCACTCCGCGGCGAGCGCGGCGGTCACCAGCTCGGCGATGCGGGCCAGGAAATCGGTGCTGATCGCCGGATTGAAGCGCTGGCTGTCGCTGGAGCCGCAGGCTAGCAGGCCGTAGCGACCTTCCGGCCCGAGCGGGGCGAGGGCTACCGAGCCTATCTCCACAGCGCCGTTACCGAACAGCCACTCCCGTTGCGAATCCCGGACCTGTCCGCAGCGGGGCTTGCCGGACTGCAGGAGGGTGTCGAAACCCTTGACCTCCGGGGCATCCCGTTGGGTCAGGCGGATGAAGGGCGACTCCCGGGCGGCTAGTGACGGGTCGTCGCGGAACAGGACCAGCACTGGACTTGGCACGTCGAAGTCTTCCCGCAAGGAGGACTCCAGTGCGTCCACCACCTTGTCGATTCCGCGAGCATGGATCAGGCGGGTGGTCAGCTTGTGGATTCGTGCCGCCAGCAGGTCGTTGGTGCGACCGATGTCGATGAACTCCGCGATCCGCGCTTCCAGCTGACGGTTGCGCTCGCGCAGCACCTCGACCTGGCGTTCGAGCAGGGACACCGTGCCGCCGCGCCCGTCCTGGAGACGCAGCTTGAGGAGGGTGGCCGTGTTGCGCTCGAAAAATTCCGGGCTGGCCAGCAGGTAATCGATGACTGCCTGGTCGTCGATCGCGCTCCGGCCAGTGGTGCGTGCCGCTCTGCTCATAGTTGAACCAACCCCTCGAAAGATATTGCCGCCGGGCCGGTCATCCAGACCTCCTGCCCCGGGCCTTGCCACTCCACCACCAGGCGTCCTCCCGGCAGTTCAACCTCGACCCTCGGACCCAGCCAGCCCCGTCGTCGCCCGACGGCCACCGCCGCGCAGGCACCGGTGCCGCAGGCCAGCGTCTCGCCGACGCCGCGTTCGTAGACGCGCAAGGCCACCCGGGCCTCGTCGCGGACTTCCAGGAAGCCGACGTTGACCCGCTCGGGAAAGCGTCGATCCCCTGCCAGTCGGGCGCCGACCGCCTCGACCGGAGCCGCCAATACCGATGGTACCCGAATGACGGCATGCGGGTTGCCCATCGAGACGACATCGAATTCGAGGTCGTGACCCTCCAGCTCCACGGTCCAGGGCGCGGCCTGGTCCATGGCCAGGAAAGGCACCGCGGTCGGCTCGAAATTCGGCTCGCCCATCCCGACCATGACCTGGCCATCCCGGCCGACCTGCGCGGTCACGGTGCCGGCCGCGCAGGTAAGCTTAAGTGTTGCCGCGGGACGTCCCAGTCGCTCCCAGAACAGGCGCGCGACGCAGCGCGCGCCGTTGCCGCATTGGCCGACCTCGCTGCCGTCGGCATTGAAGATGCGGTAATGACCCGCGATGCCGGGCGCGGCCGACGCCTCGAGCATCAGGGCCTGGTCGAAGCCGATTCCGCTATGGCGATCGGCCAGGCTGCGCAGGAGGGAGGGGGGGAGCGGGCCGCTGACCGGCGCATCAAAGACGATGAAGTCGTTGCCCAAGCCGTGCATCTTGGTGAAAGCGAGCTTCACCATTCGATTCTATCGCGATGAGTAGGCAAAATCCGCAACATGAAACACAGCACGCCGCGGGTCGGGTTCGTCAGCCTCGGTTGCCCCAAGGCACTGGTCGATTCGGAGCGCATCCTGACCCAGCTGCGCGCCGGGGGCTACGAAGTCGTACCAAGTTACGATGCGGCCGACCTGGTGGTGGTCAATACCTGCGGTTTCATCGACGACGCCGTCCACGAGTCGCTGGAGGCCATCGGTGAAGCCGTCGCCGCCAACGGACGGGTGATCGTCACCGGCTGCCTGGGCGCGCAACCCGAGCGGATCATCGAGCGGCATCCCAAGGTGCTGAAGGTCACCGGGCCGGCGGCGTACGAGGAGGTCGTCGGTGCTGTCCACGAACACCTGCCGCCGCGCCACGACCCCCGCTTCGACCTGGTTCCGCCGCAGGGGATCAGACTGACCCCACGGCACTACGCTTACCTGAAAATTTCCGAGGGCTGCAACCACCGCTGCAGCTTCTGCATCATTCCCTCGATGCGCGGCGACCTGGTCAGCCGACCCATCACCCACGTCTTGAACGAGGCCATCCGCCTGCGCAACGCCGGGGTCCGCGAGTTACTGGTGATCTCCCAGGACACCAGTGCCTACGGGGTGGATACCCGCTACCGGGTGGAGCAGTGGGGCAGCCGGGAAATCCGCACTCGCTTCCTGGACCTCGCCCGCGAACTGGGCGAACTCGGGCTGTGGGTACGCCTGCACTACGTTTACCCCTATCCCCATGTCGACGAGGTGCTGCCGCTGATGGCCGAGGGTCGGATCCTGCCCTACCTCGACATCCCCTTTCAGCACGCCAGCCCCCGCATCCTCAAGCTGATGAAGCGACCGGCACATGCCGAGGACACCCTGGCCCGCATCCGTCGCTGGCGTCAGGTGGTTCCGCAGCTGACCCTGCGCAGTACCTTCATCGTGGGGTTCCCCGGGGAGACCGAGGAGGACTTTGGCCTGCTGCTCGACTGGCTGGAGGAGGCGCAGCTCGATCGCGTGGGCTGCTTCAAGTATTCCCCGGTCGACGGGGCGTCGGCCAACGAACTGCCTGGGGCAGTGGCAGAGGAGGTCAAGGAGGAACGCTGGCATCGCTTCATGCAGAAGCAGCAGGCCATCAGCAAGGCCCGCTTGCAGGCACAGGTAGGCCAGACCATGCGCGTCCTGGTCGATGCCGTCGAGGCGCGCACGGCTATTGCACGCAGCGCGGCAGATGCCCCGGACATCGACGGCGTGGTGCGCGTTACCGGGCCCGGCGTCACCCGGCTATGCCCCGGCGAATTTGCGCAGGTGACGGTGACCTCGGCCACCGATTACGACCTCAAGGCCCGTCTGGCCCCGGCCTGAGCCCGCGTGCGAGTCGTTCCTGCATCCGCCGAACATTTCCCGGCGATCCTCGCGCTGAACGAAGCGGCGGTACACTACCTGAGTCCGCTGGACGCCGGGCGCCTCGCCGCGCTGCACCAGCAGGCCGCCTGGCATACCGTGCTGCTCGACGGGGAGCTTGCACTGGCCTTCCTGCTGGCCTTCGCGCCGGGTGCGAGTTACGACAGCCCCAACTATCGCTGGTTTGCGGACCGCTATCGGGATTTTCTCTACGTGGATCGCGTGGTGGTCAGCGAGGCCAGGCGCCATGCCGGCCTGGGCAGCCTGCTGTATCGCGAGTTGTTTGCGCACGCGCGCAATTCGGGCTTCGCGAGGGTGGTTTGCGAATACGACCTCGACCCCCCTAACCCTGCCTCGGCCGCATTCCATCGCCGTCTCGGTTTCAGGGAAGTGGGCCGACAGCGCGCGGCCACTACCGGCAAGCTGGTCTCGATGCAGGACTGTGCACTTGCCGTCCGCGCGTCCGAAGGGTAGAAAGCCAGCCATCCATGGTGCTATTCCTGCAGACCCCCCACCTCGACCTGGTTGCCGCTACCTTGCTGCACGCTGAGGCGGAGCTGGGCGGACCACGGCAAGTGGCCAGGCTGCTCGGCGTCACGGTACCGAAGGACTGGCCGCCGCCCGGGATTTCCCGGCAATTCATCGAGGGCTTCCGTACCCGTATGCGGGCGGATGGTCCGGCTGCCATTGGCTGGTACGCCTGGTATGCGGTCTGCCGAGGTGCAGCCCTGCAGCCCTCCGCGCTGGTCGGGGCGGCGGCTTTTTTCGGGCAGCCAGATCCGCAGGGGGCGGTGGAGCTCGGGTTTACGATCCTGCCCGAGTACCGCGGCCGACGACATGGCGTGGAGATGGTTGCCACGCTGGCGGGCCATGCCCTGGCCGACCGGCGCGTGAGGCGGGTGGTCAGCGACGCGCGCGCCCGCGACCGTGCCACCCTGGCCGTACTGCGCCATTGTGGTTTTCATCCTGAGGGCGAGTTGGAGCCGGGCATAGTCCGCATGATCCGCTGCCTGGGCGATCCCGCCGTCACCGATGGCGGTGCGGACGACGAGCAGGAGGACGACAGTTGAACTCACTCCCTGCGTGGTCGGGCGGGGAGTTCCTGGAAGGCTTGCGCGCGCGGTTACCGGATGACGGCCTGCTGGTCGACCCTGAGCAGTTGCGTCCCTATGAATCCGACGGCCTGACCCTGTATCGTCAGCTGC
The DNA here is from genome assembly GCA_030831085.1 of Gammaproteobacteria bacterium. Lineage (GTDB taxonomy): Bacteria > Pseudomonadota > Gammaproteobacteria > Steroidobacterales > Steroidobacteraceae > SG8-30. The sequence continues at coordinate 13,817 of JAURLT010000057.1, read as the reverse complement.
CCCGGGCGGTGACCCTGCCGGCCACGGTGACCGAGGTGGCGGCCGTGCTGGACTGGTGCCATCGACATGATGTCCCGGTGGTTCCGCGTGGCGCGGGAACGGGCCTGTCCGGTGGGGCGCTGCCTCACGCGGAGGGCGTCGTGCTCTCCCTGGCCCGGCTCGATCGGATTATCGAAGTGGATCCGCTGGCCAGAACCGCCACCGTACAGCCCGGGGTGCGCAATCTCTCCATCTCAGAGGCTGCCCGATCGCACGGCCTCTACTATGCTCCCGACCCGTCTAGCCAGGTGGCCTGCAGCATCGGGGGCAACGTTGCCGAGAATTCCGGCGGCGTGCACTGCCTCAAGTACGGCCTCACGCTGCACAACGTCTTGCGCCTGCGTGGCTTGACGGTAGCCGGCGAGCCGGTTGAGTTCGGTGGCCTCGCCCCCGACGCGCCCGGTCTCGACCTGCTGCCGCTGGTGGTGGGATCGGAGGGCATGCTGGCCGTCGTCACCGAGGTGACCGTGCGCCTGGTGCCGGTGCCGCACCTCGCCCGCTGCATCATGGCCAGCTTCGCCAGCGTGGAGACCGCTGGCGACGCAGTGGCGGCCGTAGTCGCTGCCGGCATCATCCCGGCCGGGCTCGAGATGCTGGACCGGGCTGCGATCCAACTGGTGGAGCCATTTGCGCGGGCCGGCTACGACCTGCAGGCCGAGGCTGTACTCTTGTGCGAGTCGGACGGCACCGAGGCCGAGGTGGTTGAGGAAATCGGGCGCATGAGCGAGGTGCTGACTGCCGCGGGCGCCATCCGCCTGCAGGTCTCGGCCGATGAGGCGGAGCGGTTGCGTTTCTGGGCCGGGCGCAAAAATGCCTTCCCGGCTGCGGGTCGTGCCGCACCGGCCTACTACTGCATGGACGGCACGATCCCTCGCCGCCACCTTGGCCGCATGCTGCGCGCCATCCAGGCCATGGAGCGTCGTCATGGCCTGCGCTGCCCGAATGTGTTTCACGCCGGCGACGGCAACCTGCATCCGCTGATCCTGTTCGATGACGGTGATCCGGATTCGGTGGCCCGCGCCGAGGCCTTCGGCGCCGAAATCCTCGCCGAGAGCGTGCGCCTCGGGGGCACCATCACTGGTGAGCATGGCGTCGGCGTGGAGAAGATCGACCAGATGTGCCAGCAGTTTGACGACGACACCCGCGAAGCGTTCTTTGCCGTCAAGCGGGCCTTTGATCCGGCCGGCACCCTCAATCCTGGCAAGGCGATCCCGACCCTGCATCGCTGTGCCGAGTTGGGCGGGATGCGTGTGACTGGCGAGCGTCAAGCCTTTGCCGAATTGCCGCGCTTCTGATGAGTCCCGCCCTCGCGCAGGCGGTCGAGTGCATCCGTGACGCTGCCGCTGAACGGCGTCCGCTGTGCATCCGCGGCGGCGGCACCAAAGACTTTTACGGCAATGCGCCGCGCGGCGCGTTGCTCGCCACGGGGAGCCTGTGCGGCATCGTGGAACACCAGCCCAGCGAACTGGTCCTGACGGCGCTGGGTGGGACGCCGCTGGAAGATATCGAGGCGACTCTCCTGGAACATGGCCAGATGCTGGCCTTCGAACCTCCACACTTCGGGCCCGGAGCGACGCTGGGTGGCTGCGTCGCGGCAGGCCTCGCAGGGCCGCGCCGGGCCTCAAGTGGACCGAGTCATGGTGGCGTACGGGATTTCGTGCTCGGGGCGCGCCTGGTCGACGGTTCGGGTCGGCTGCTCCGTTTTGGCGGCACCGTGATGAAGAACGTGGCGGGTTACGACGTGTCGCGAGCGCTGGCCGGTTCGCTCGGTATCCTGGGGCTGATCGTGGAGGTGTCGTTGAAGGTGCTGCCGAGACCGGCGGTCGAAGCCAGCCTCCGCCTCGAGATGGACCTCGAGGCCGCGCTGGACCGCCTGCAGCGGTGGGCCGGAAGGGCCCTGCCGATCTCGGCGTCTGCCTGGGTTGGGGGCTGCCTGAACCTGCGGCTTTCCGGTTCCTCGTCGGCCGTGGCGGAGGGCATGGCCGAAATCGGCGGAGAAGGGTTTGCCGGAGAGTCATTCTGGAGCGACGTCCGGGAGCAGCGGCTGCCCTTTTTCTCGGGGCAAGCGCCATTGTGGCGCGTGGCCTTGCCGGCCCGGGCGCCGGGTCTTGACCTGGGCCGTGAAGAGTTCATCGAGTGGAACGGCATGCTGCGCTGGATACACAGTGACCGGCCGCCCGAGGTCGTACGGGCGCGGGCTGAGGCCCTCGGCGGGCATGCCACGCTGTTTCGCGGTGGCGACCGCAGCTGCGGCGTATTCCATCCTTTGCAGCCCGCGCTGCTCGACATTCATCGACGCCTGAAGGCGGAATTCGACCCGGCGGGTATCCTGAACCCCGGTCGCCTGTACGCGGAGTTCTAGATGCAGGTTGAATTGAAGGCACCCCTGGCGACGGAGCCGCTGGCCCGCGAGGCCGCATCGGTTATCGGCCGCTGCGTCCACTGCGGCTTCTGCAACGCGACCTGCCCGACCTACCAGTTGCGGGGCGACGAGCTGGACGGTCCGCGTGGTCGGCTCTACCTGATGAAGCAGCTCCTGGAGGGCAAGCCGGCCGGCGAGATTACCCGCCTGCACCTGGATCGCTGCCTGACCTGTCGGGCCTGCGAGACGGCCTGCCCGTCTGGAGTGGAATACGGCCGGGCGGTCGAGGCCACCCGCGAGCTGCTTGGGCAGCAGCTGCCAAGGAGGGCCGTGGGTCGGTGGCGGCGAGCGGCGCTCAGGACGTTTCTCGGTAGCGGCACCTTTTCACTCGCACTGGCCGCCGGCCGACTGCTGAGGCCCTGGTTGCCTGCGACGCTGCGTCGGCGGATTCCGCTGCGAGAGCCACCTGGGCCGTGGCCCGTGGCGGTCCATGCCCGCCGGGTGCTGGTGCCGCGTGGCTGCGTGCAGCCGGCCATGTTTCCCAGGACCGATGCGGCCTTGGCCCGGATCCTGGAGAGGCTGGGCGTGAGCACAGTGCCCATAGCTGGCTGCTGTGGATCCCTGCGCCAGCACCTCGATGATCCAGCCGGAGCAATGGCAGATGTGCGCGCCAACGTCGATGCCTGGTGGCCCCATGTGGAGCGGGGCGTCGAGGCCATCATGATGACGGCCTCTGCCTGTGGGCTGCAGGTCAAGGACTACGGTCGCTTGTTGAGCGATGACCCCGCCTACGCGGAGCGCGCCGCCCGCATTGCCGCCCTCGCGCGGGATCCCGCCGAGTACCTGGCCGGATTTGCGGCCGACCTGGTAAGGCTGTCTCCCATGCAGGACTCGCGCGTTGCCTTCCATGCGCCCTGTACCCTGCAGCACGGGCAGCGCCTCGGGGGCAGCGTCGAAGTGCTGCTGACCAGGTTGGGGGCAAAGCCGTTACCTGTCGCCGATGCGCAGTTGTGTTGCGGTTCGGCCGGGGCCTACTCGATCCTGCAACCCGAAATGTCGATCCGGCTCCGCGAGCGCAAGCTACGCGCACTCACCGCGGGTGAACCCACGGAAGTTCTCTCGGCCAACGTCGGCTGTATCGCCCACCTGGCGGCGGGCACGGACCTGCGGGTCAGGCACTGGCTGGAATGGCTGGACGAACGCTGCAGTTGATCACCACCGCTGAGGCGACCTCACGTTCCCGCTCGCCCCCTGCGGGGCGGTTCAGGCGCTCACCCAATACGACCATGGTGGAAGAACCGCCCCCATCAAGGTTCAGGGCATCAACCGCACCGGCGTCGGCCATGAGGCTGGCAAGCTCCTGCAGGTTCACGCCGCGGCTGGACGACTGCCTGCCGTCGACCACCATCAGGATCAGCCTGCCGTCTGCGGTCCTGCCCGCGGCGGTGCGAGGGTGTGTTTTGGGTATTGAGGTACCGAAGAAAACTTCCTCCTCGACGGTGATCAGCGGTCGGCCGCTACGCAGCAGGTTTGGGCCGGCGCCGATGGCGCTCCGTACGGGCCACGGACGCTTGATCGGCTGCCATCCCTCCTCGACGGGCCGTCCCGCCCGATTGGGTGCAGGATCGGTCCACAGCTCCACCCCGTTCCCGGAACCGCTCGCCCAGCCGATTTCCACCTGCCTCGCCGCGTCAAAGCCGATGGCGGCCCGTGCCGTGCGGTAGTCCACTCCGTCCCGGGTGATCAGGGGATCGCCACCGGAGACCAGCTCCCCGTCGCTCACTACCAGGCCGACGTGCGTGGCCGGGTCGGAGGCCATCCTGAAGTAGCCGGCGTTGACTGCCAGGCATACGGCATCGTCCTCGGCGAATTCGCTGATGGTCTGTTTGCCGTCGTCGTCACTCGAGACGGTGACCCGAGCCTCGATCCCCGGAGCCGAGGCGTCGATGCTGGCGTACCAGGCCCGCAGCGGAGGATCCTCGCTCCTGCCCGCATACACCCGGATGGCCTCGGGCAGGCGCGCATTGAGCGCGTCGAGCCCGTGCCAGTCCATGGCGAGGCCTGGTTTGCCCGCTCGGCGTACGGTAAGCACCCGTCCGGGCGTGCCTTGCAGCACCCGACCGTCCTCCACCACGAAGCGTCCGTTGACCAGCACGTGCCGAATGCCGGTGGGCGGCTGATGGGGGTCGAAGAAGGTGGCGCGATCCTCGAGCTGGTCGGGGTCAAACAGCACTAGGTCGGCATGGTAGCCGGTACGGACCAGGCCGCGATCGCTGAGGCCGAGGATCGTTGCGGGCAGCGAGGTGGCGGATCGTACGGCATCCTCCAGGCGCAGCGCGCCCAGGTCCATGGCATAACGGCGCAGTTTGCGCGGAAAGGTGCCGTAGTAGCGCGGGTGTACGGGCCCGTCCGCGGCCAGGGCGATGCCGCCGTCGGTGGCAGTCGCTACCCACGGCTGCGCAGCGAAGGCCAGCAGGTCGTCCTCGTTCAGCGACAGGCCGCGCAGCCTCGCGCCACCCGGGCGGTTGCGGTCGCCTTGCAGCTGGAGGTCGATCGCGGCCTGTACGGGATCCACCCCCTGCGTGTCGGCGAGCTGCTGCAGGGTCTTGCCGACCAGGGCGAGGTCCGGATGGCCGTGTACCACCACCCGGCTGGCACCGCCACGCCGGCGGATTTCGTGCTGCACGTCGAGCCGGATCCGGGCCTCTGTTTCCGGATTGCCGAGGAACCCCTCCAGCACCTCGGCAGGCGGACGGACTGTCTCACCGTCGGTGTTCTGCGCGCTGATCGCCCAGCGTGGCAGCAGCACCGTGTTGCCGTCCGTGCCGGTGCTCGGGTAGGGGTACTGGTCGGCCCAGATGCGCACGCCGGCGGCGCGGGCTTCCTCGATCAGCCGGATGGCTTCGGCATGCCGTCCCCAGTAATGCTCGCCCTTGGCCTTGATGTGCGAGGCAACCACCTTGACCCCGGTCTGCCGCCCGATCTCGATGGTCTCGCGCAGGGCATCGAACAGGTCGGGTGGTCCCGGTGGGTCCTGGCTCGGCCAGAACCACATCGGGTCCCCGCCCTCGGCGCGCTGATGGGAGATGTAGACGCCGTCGGTGCTCGCCAACTCGGCCACCAGTGCGCTGACCTCCTCGGTGGTGCTCCAGCGACCGGGCACGTACTCGAGGCCGGCCGACAGGCCGATGGCGCCTTCCCTCAGGGCGCGGCGCAGGAGAGCGCGCATGGCGTTCACCTCTGCTGCGGTCGCCGGCCGGCGGTGGTCGTCGCCCATCACCCGCTGCCTGAGCGTGCCATGGCCAACCATCAGCATCACGTTGGGCCCCACGCCCTGTCTCTCGAGCAGTCGCCGCTGGGCCAGGATCGGCCAGGGCGATCGGCCGTCCTGGTTGACCACGACCGTGGTAATGCCCTGGGCGACCAGGTTGGGGGCCGACTTGCGCGCCGGAGCATTGGTGCGCAGCGTGGCGCCGCCCGGCCTGGCGTTGCCGTCGTCGGCGTGGGAATGGATATCGATGAAGCCGGGCGTGAGGTAGAGACCCTTGGCTTCGATCACCCGCCGAGCCTGGGCCCCATCGAGATGGCCGATCGCTGCGATTCGACCCCGCTCCACGGCCACGTCGGCAGCAAACCAGGGATCTCCGGTCCCGTCGAGTACCCGGGCGCCGCGGATCAGCAGGTCGTAGGTGATCGGCCGAGACTCTGCCGCCTGGCCGTTGGAGATCACTGCGAGCAGGAGCGTAGCGGTCAGGATTTGGCGTTGCATGCCCCCACGTTAGGCAGCGCGGCACGCGCTGGCAAGCCCATGTCTACGGGTAAGCGGCCTATACCCCGCAGTTCTTTGCCGGGCGCCTACCACACCGCAGACAATGCCAATACTTTCAGGAGAGACGTGCATGGGCATCAGCAGTGGCTTTGAGGGGGCGGTGGGCAACACGCCGCTGATCCGGTTGGAGAGGCTGTCGAAAGCGACGGGTTGCGACATCCTGGGCAAGGCGGAATTCATGAACCCCGGCGGTTCGGTCAAGGATCGCGCCGCCCGCGCCATCGTGGTGGCCGCCGAAAAATCGGGCCGGCTACAGCCTGGAGGGACCGTGGTCGAAGGCACCGCGGGCAACACCGGCATCTCGCTGGCCCACCTCTGTCGCTCGCGCGGCTATCGCTGCGTGATCGTCATGCCGGACAACCAGTCGGCAGAGAAATACGCGATCCTCGAGGCGCTCGGCGTCGAGCTGGAGCGGGTGCCGGCCGTGCCTTATGCGGACCCGAACCATTACCAGCGCGTGGCGAAGCGACGCGCCGAGGAGATCGCCGGCGCCGTCTGGGCCGACCAGTTCGACAACACGGCCAATCGTGACGGGCATTACGCGACCACCGGGCCGGAGATCTGGCGCGATACGGAGGGCAGGCTGGATGCCTTCGTCGCCGCCAGCGGCACCGGTGGCACCTTCGGCGGGACCGCGACCTTCCTCAAGGAGCGTGGTGGATCGGCGCTGAGAACCGTCCTCGCCGACCCGCAGGGCAGCGCGCTGTTTCGCTGGGTCCGTGACGGTGAATTGAAGGCCGAGGGTCCGGGGTCCATCACCGAGGGCATCGGCATCGGCAGGGTGACGGCCAACCTCAGGGATGCGCCGATCGACGAGGCGCTACACGTGACTGATCACGAGGCGGTGGGCATGGTCCATCGCCTGCTGCGTGAAGAAGGCTTGTTCCTCGGCAGTGCAGCGGGCGTCAACGTGGCGGCCGCGGTGAAGCTGGCCCGGCAGATGGGTCCCGGCCATCGCATCGCCACCATCCTGTGCGACAGCGGACACAAGTACCAGTCGCGCCTGTACGATCGCGGTTGGCTGGCAGGAAAGGGCCTGTTGGCCGCCACGGAGTCCGATCCATGATCCATCACCGTTTGTTGGCTCTGCTCGCCAGTCTGGCCTGTGCGCCGCTGGCGTTGGCCTCCAGCGCGTTCGAATTCTGGCCGGGAGCGAGCTACGACCCAGCCATTCCGACCATCGAGCGGGTGCTGGGCCATCAACCCGGCGACGACATCACCGCGCCCGAGGACGTGCGCCGCTATTTCGATGCACTGGCCGCGGCCGCTCCTGATCGCTTGCGGGTGGTGCCCTACGGCCGCAGTTGGCAGGGCCGAGAGCTGGCCTACGTCGTTATCACGACGCCGGACAACATGGCGCGACTGATCGATATCCAGGCCGGCATGCGGGAGCTGGCGGATCCGCGCAGGACCACGGCCGGCCGGGCCAGGGAGTTGATGGAAACGCTGCCCGCGAGTACCTGGCTCGCCTATGGCGTGCACGGCAACGAACTCTCGTCCAGTGATGCGGCCATGCTCACGGCCTATCACCTGCTGGCCGCTATCAACGATCCGCGCACTGCAACGATCCTCGCCGACAGCGTGGTCTACATCGACCCCGACCAGAATCCCGACGGCCGCGCCCGCTTCGTCAGCCATTTTCGCAGCACGCGCGGCCTGCAGCCCGCCGTCAGCCCGGTCGCCGCCGAGCGGATCGAGCCCTGGCCTGGCGGGCGCAGCAACCATTACCTGTTCGACATGAATCGTGACTGGTACGCCCTGACCCAGCCGGAAACACGCGGCCGGGTGACCGCGCTGCGCGAGTTGCTGCCGCTGGTTTTCGTCGATCTGCACGAGATGGGCGGGGACTCGACCTATTACTTCGCTCCCGAGGCGGTGCCCTACAACCCGCATCTGGTCGATTCGCAGCGCGAGGCGTTGGAGCTGTTCGGTCGCAACAACGCCCGCTGGTTTGACCGCTTCGGCATCGACTACTTTACGCGCGAGGTGTTCGACGCGTTTTTCCCCGGCTACGGCGCCAGTTGGCCCGCCTATTACGGGGCAGTCGCGATGACCTACGAGCAGGCCCGGGTGCGAGGCCTTGCCTATCGTCGCTACGACGGCAGCCTGCTCCACTACCGGGAATCGGTGCGCAATCACTTTGTCACCTCGCTGTCCACGGCGGAGGCGGCGGCCGGCGCGCGTACCCGCCTGCTCGCAGATTTCTACGCCTACCGCGCCAGCGCGGTCGAGGAGGGCCGTCGGGAGAAGGTCAGGGGCTACGCGATACCGACCCAGCCCGACCAGTCGGCGGCCGACAAGCTGGCCGGTCTTCTGGCCATGCAGGGCGTCGAGGTGGATCGGGCCTCGAGTGCGGTGACGGCCTGCGGGCGTGATTACCCGGCGGGCAGCTATTTCATCTCGAAGGCCCAGCCGGCCAAGCGCCTGCTGCGGGTCCTCCTGGATCGTCAGGTGGAGATGCCCGACGACTTCACCCGCGAGCAGGAGCGCAGGCGGGCCAAGGATCTCGAACACGAGATCTACGACGTCACGGCGTGGTCGCTGCCGCTGATGTTCAACGTGCGCGTCGACGAGTGCACGGGATCAATGCCCGCAGCCTTGCAGCGTGTTGCTCCCGGGGCCCTTCCTCCGGGCCGTCTCATCGCACCGTCCGCTTCGGCTGTCGCCTATCTGGTTCCCTGGGGCAGTGCCGGGGCGGCGAAGCTGGCCGGAGCGGCGTTGCGCGCAGGACTGAGCGTCAAGTCCAGCGACGAGGCCTTCACGCTGGCCGGTCGTCGCTGGCCCGCGGGCACCCTCGTGTTCGATGTCGCCGACAACCCGCCCGACCTCGCCGCGCAACTCGATGAGTTGGCTCGCGACACGGGGGTGATCGTTGCCGGCGTCGATGACAGCTATGTCACCGAAGGCCCGAGCCTCGGCAGCGGCAAGGTGGTGAACCTGCTGGCGCCCGAGGTGGCGCTGGCCTGGGATGCGCCGGTCAGCACGCTGTCGGCAGGCCACACGCGCTACGTGATAGAGCAGCAGTTCGGCTACCCGCTTACGCCCGTGCGGGTGAGCTCGCTGGCCGGCGCCGACCTGGAGGAATTCAACGTCATTGTCCTGCCCGATGAGTCGGGCCCCGGCAGCTACGCATCGGTACTCGGCGAATCCGGCCTGACGAACCTCGGCAGCTGGGTCGAATCCGGCGGGACGCTGGTTGCCATCGGGGATGCCGTCCGCGCCCTGAGCCAGGGCGGCTTGTCGGCCCTCAAGGTCGAGGACGCCTGGGTCGAGGAGGGCGAGGAGGGTGATGGCGGCAAATCCGCCGATGCTGAGGCAGACAAGAAAGACGCATCGGCCGCGGTGCCGGGTACGCGCCTGACTTCAGCGGATGATTACCGTGCGGCCATCCGTCCGGAACGCGAGTCGCCCGATGGCGTGCCTGGCGCCATCGCTCGCGTCGAAGCCGATCTAGATCATTGGCTGGCTGCAGGGCTGCCAGCAGAACTGTTCGCCGTGGTCACGGGCTCGCTGATCGTGGCACCCCTGCCGCTCGATGCCGGCGCCAACGTCGTGCGTTTCGCCGGGGCGGACAGCCTGCTGGCCAGTGGCTACCTGTGGGAGGAGAGTAGCCAGCAGTTGGCCTACAAGCCGCTGGTCACCGTCGAGCGCAAGGGGCGGGGGCTGATCATCAGTTTTACCCAGGAGCCTGCCTTCCGCGCCCAGCTCGACGGCCTGGCCGTGCTGCTCATGAACACAGTGCTGCGCTCGCCGGCAAAAGTGCGTAGGGGGCTTGGCAACTAGCGTTGCAATACGTACCGCCCGGGAGCGTCCTCGAGGGGCGGGTATTTATCGGAACCCATCGCCGGGGGAGAAACCTGCTCGCTCGAACCGTGCTGGCGCAGCCAGGCTTCCCAGGTGGGCCACCAGGAGCCCGGCGTGACGGCGGTCTCGGCCAGCCAGCGCTCCGCCGTGAGACGCGCGTCACCCGCGCCACGGGTGCGCACGCGATGCCGCCGCTTGGGGTGGACCGCACCGCTGACGATGCCGGCGTTGTGGCCGCCGCTGGTCAGCAGAAAGGTCACTTCATCCGAGCGCACCAGGCCGTCGACCTTGTACACCGATTTCCAGGGCGCGACGTGGTCAGTCTCGGTGCCCACCACGAACATCGGGACGCGGACGTCCGACAGGTGAACGGGTTGGCCTTCCGCGATAAAGCGGTCGAGAGCCAGGTCGTTGTTGAGGTAGAGGCCATACAGGTATTCGGTGTGCATCCGCGCCGGCATGCGGGTGCCGTCGGCGTTCCAGGCCATCAGGTCGATCATGCCGGCTCGTTCGCCCTTCAGGTAGGCGTTCACGGCGGGCTGCCATAGCAAGTCATGGGCCCGCAGCAGGGTGAAGGCGCCGCCCATCTTGGTCGAGTCCAGCACGCCTTCCTTCAGCATCAGGGCCTCGAGCATGGCCAGCTGCGAGGGGCTGATGAACAGGGACAGCTCGCCCGGCTCGCTGAAGTCGGTCTGGGCAGCCAGCAGGGTAACGTCCTTGATCCGGGTGTCGCCACGGCGGGCCAGGGCGGCCGCCGCGATCGACAGCAAGGTACCGCCGATGCAGTAGCCGACGGCGTGCACCGCGCGCTTCGGCACGATGTCGGTGACGGCGTCGAGCGCGGCATAGACGCCCTTCGACAGGTAGTCGTCCATGCCGAGATGACGATCTGCGGCGGAGGGGTTCTTCCAGGAAATCATGAACACCGTGTGCCCGGACTCAACCAGCCACTTCACCATGCTGTTGCGCGGTGAGAGGTCCAGGATGTAGTACTTCATGATCCACGCCGGCACGATCAGCACCGGCTCGGCCTGCACGGTGTCGGTGGCGGGCGAGTACTGGATCAGCTCGATGAGCTCGTTGCGATAGACCACCTTGCCCGGCGTGATGGCCAGCTGCTCGCCCACCCGGAAATTCTCGGTCCCCGGCGTCTCGCCACCATTCTGGGTGCGCTCGAGGTCCTCCAGGAAGTGCTGCCAGCCACGGGCCAGGTTGGCGCCCTTTTCCTCGACGGTCTTTTGGATGACTTCCGGGTTGGTGCCCGGAAAGTTGGCGGGGGACGACGCGTCGGCCGCCTGTTGCGCCACGAACTCCATCAGTTGCTGGCTGCGGGGCTGCACGCCGTCCACGCCGGTCACGGCCTGCTGCATGAGTCCAGAGCCCAGTCGGTGCGCGCGGGCGTAGACGTTGAACGGAAACAGTTCCCAGGCCGAACCGGTGAAGCGGGTTTCCTTCTCGCCCTCGGGGGTGGGTGACAGGGCCTGACCCTGGACCGCCCGGGCCGAGAAATCCCACAGGTCGAGCATTGACTTGAAGGCAGCCTGCTGCAACTCGGCCTGCTTGCCGGGCGCGCTCATGAAGTGCAGCCACCAGTCGGTAGCGGCCGCCGCGTAGTCCTGGGGGGCCAGCCCGCCGCTCAGTGACCCGAGCAGCTTGCGGAATTCGTGATCGACGCGCTCCAGCGCCTGGTCCTTGCGAGCATTCATCGGCGAATTCTATTTTGCAGCGCAAGAAAAGACCAGCCCCGGGGGCTGGGGTCCGGTTCTCGGGCCGGTCAGGACGGCACGATGGCCTCCTTCAGGGGGGTCGCAGGGTCGGCCAGCCGATCGAGGTCGAAGTGCGCCCGCTCGCCGATCAGCCGCCTCGCCGCCATGAATTCGCCGGGCTGGTTGACTGCATCGATGGCCAGCAATTCCCGCCCATGGAGGTAACAGCAGCTGAACTTTCGGTCCGCCGGGTCGCCACGCAGGATCACCCGATCGTAGCCTTGCGACAGGCCGACGATCTGTAGCTTCAACTCGTACTGATCCGACCAGAACCAGGGCAGCTTGTCGTGGACGGTCGGCTTGCCGCAGAGATTGGCGGCAGCCGTCTTGGCCTGCTCGCAGGCATTGTCGACCGACTCCAGTCGCACCCGCCGGCCGTAGCGTTGACTGGGGAAGCTGCAGCAGTCGCCGATGGCGTAGATGTGCGGGTCGCTGCTGCGGCAGAACTCGTCCACCGCGACGCCGTTGTCGCAGGCAAGCCCCGCCTCGGCGGCCAGCTCGAGGTTGGGCGACACCCCGATCGCCACGATGACCAGATCGGCCGGATAGTGACTGCCGTCAGCGCAGCGCACACCGCTGACCCGCCCGTCGCCCTCGATCGCGCTGACCCGCTGGTCGGTCAGGAGTCGCACCCCCTCGGCCTCGTGCACCGCGCGGTAGAACGCGCTCATCTCCGGCGCGATCATGCGGCTCATGACCCGGTCGGCCATTTCGAGCACCGTCACCTCGAGGCCCAGGCGCACCAGGCTGGCCGCGCACTCCAGGCCAATGAACCCCGCCCCGATGAGTACCGCGCGCCGCCCGGGCGCGAGGTCCTGGCGTATCGCCTCGACGTCGGCAAGGCTGCGCAGACTGTGCACTCCAGCCAGCTCCGCGCCTGGCAGAGGGGCGGCACGGGGCCGGGCACCGGTCGCCAGCAGCAGGCGGCCATAGGCCACCCTGCTGCCGTCGGCGAAGGTGACCTCGCGACGTCCGCGATCGATGGCCGTGGCTGGCTGGCCGAGTCTCAGTTCCACGCCCTGTTTGGCGTAATAGGACTCCGGCCGGATCCACAGACGCTCTGCCTCCAGCTCTCCGGTGAGGAATTTTTTTGACAGAGGAGGGCGCTGGTAGGGCAGCCAGGGCTCGTCGCCCGCCAGCACGAGAGGGCCCGTATGGCCCTCGCGGCGCAGGCTGTCGACCGCCTGGGCCGCAGCATGGCTGGCGCCGATGATCAGAATGGAGTCTTGCACGGGGCGGAGAGCCTACCTGCACGCTTGCCTGCTGCCCACCCCCTTGGCGCGCCCCGCTGGTGCGACCGGAGTGGTGCTGTGCGCCATCTTGGTGCGCAGGCGCAGCCCAGGCTGCCGGCAAGTCACTGATTTAGAAAAGAGGGGCCGGCTCGGCATAGAATCTGCAATCAGCCTTTCAGGATTTCCCGTGAGGAGCATGTGATGAAGCTGGTTACTGCCATTATCAAGCCGTTCAAGCTCGACGACGTACGCGCCGCGCTGTCCGAGATTGGCATCTCGGGCATGACGGTCACCGAGGTGAAGGGTTTCGGCCGCCAGCGAGGCCACACCGAGCTGTATCGTGGTGCCGAGTACGTGGTCGATTTCGTGCCGAAGACGCGGATCGAGGTTGCGGTAAGGAGCGACCTGGTCGACCAGGTGGTGGACGCCATCGTCGGTGCTGCCAAGACCGGCAAGGTGGGCGACGGCAAGATCTTCGTCACCGAGATCGAGCGAGTGGTCCGGATCCGCACGGGTGAGGCCGACGAGGCGGCTCTTTGACCGATCCGGCGGCGTCGCTCGGGGCTGCCATCCAGGGCATTGCACCTGGCGGCGCCCGTCGGCACATCCTGCTGTGTACGCATGGCAAGTGCGCGCCAGCAGAGGCGTCCCAGCAGGCCTGGAAGTATCTCAAGCGACGCCTGCGGGAACTCGGCCTGGCCGATGTGGCCCAGGGCGTGCTGCGAACCCGCGCCGATTGCCTCAGGGTCTGCCGGGACGGCCCGATCGCGCTCGTCTACCCGGAG
>JAURLT010000056.1 GCA_030831085.1 Gammaproteobacteria bacterium | reverse complement strand
GGGCTGGCTGGCCAGACTGCAGGACCTGTTGCCGATCGAGGCTGCCGAGTTTCAGCAGTGGGCGATCAGTGGCGCACGCCAGCTGCTGCAGCGGGCTGCTTCCGCTGGCGGCTCCGCCTTCCTTGGCGCCGTCGGTACGGTCCTGTCGTTTACCGTCATGCTGTTCCTGCTGTTTTTCTTCCTGCGCGACGGCGCCCTCATTGCAACGTCCACCCTGCGCCTGGTGCCAGTGCCACAGGATCGCAAGCATGAGCTGACCACCCGCCTCACGGCGGTGACGCAAGCCGTGGTGGTCGGCACGGTGCTGACCGCGATCGTTCAGGGCCTGCTGCTTGGGGTCGGCTTCGCCATCGTCGGCCTGCCCGCCCCGGTGGTCTTTGGGGTGATCGGCGCCGTGCTGTCGGTAGTGCCCTTCGGCGGAACGGCCTTGGTCTGGGTGCCCGGGGTGATAGCGCTGCTGATCGCCGGCGACTACGCCTGGGGCACCTTTCTCGCCGCCTGGGGCACCATTCTGGTGTCCTCGGTGGACAATTTCCTGAAGCCGCTGCTCATCTCGGGCCGCGCCGAGGTTCCTACCCTGGCCGTGTTCATCGGTGTACTCGGTGGCCTCTCGGCATTCGGGCTGGTCGGCATGTTTCTGGGCCCGGTGGTGATTGCGCTCGCACTGGCGCTCGCGAGGCTGCGGGACTGAAGCAGGGGCCGTACAATACGGCCCTCCATGCCTGAACATCATGCCCTCCTCGCTGAGCTCAACGAGGCGCAGCGCGCTGCAGTCGCCGCGCCGCTTGCGGCGACCCTCGTGCTCGCCGGGGCCGGTAGCGGCAAGACCCGGGTGCTCACCCACCGCGCGGCCTGGCTGATCACCGAGCACGGCGTATCACCCCAGGGCCTGCTGGCTGTCACCTTCACCAACAAGGCGGCCGCCGAAATGCGTGGCCGCATCGAGACCCTGCTGGACCTGCCCGGTTCCTCGCTGTGGGTGGGCACCTTCCACGGCATCGCCCATCGCCTGCTGCGACGCCACTGGCGCGAGGCCGCGCTGCCTCAACAGTTCCAGATCCTCGATGACGACGACCAGCAGCGCCTGGTGCGCAAGCTGATCCGCGAGCAAAACCTCGATGAGCAGCGCTGGGTGCCGCGCGAGGTGCAGGGCTTCATCAACCGGGAAAAGGATGAGGGCCGGCGGCCCAAGCACCTGCAGGATCGCGGCGATCCCACGCGGCGAGAGCTGATCCGGCTTTACGACCTGTACCAGAAGCGCTGCGACGTCCTAGGCGTGGTGGATTTCGCGGAACTGCTGCTGCGCTGCCTGGAGATGATTCGCGACCAGCCTCCGCTGGCTGATTTCTACCGTCGCCGCTTCCGGCACGTGCTGGTTGACGAGTTCCAGGATACCAACGGGGTGCAATACGACTGGGTCCGGCTCCTCTGCGGCAGCGAAGGGCTTCCCTTCGTGGTCGGTGACGACGACCAGTCCATCTATCGCTGGCGCGGTGCGCGGGTGGAAAACATGCAGCGCTTCCGCAAGGACTTCGGCGCCAGCACCTTCAAGCTGGAGCAGAACTACCGCTCCACCTCCGTGATTCTGGGCGCCGCCAACCACGTTATCCGGCTCAACGACGATCGGCTGGGCAAGGAATTGTGGACGGCGGCCAAGGGTGGTGAACCAATCCGGCTCTACTCAGCCTTCAACGAGCGCGACGAGGCGGATTTCGTCCTGGAGCGCATCCGCGAACATGCGCGCAGCGGACTCCCGCTGTCCGCCGCCGCCATCCTGTACCGCTCGAACGCCCAGTCGCGTGCCTTTGAGGAGGCGCTGATGGCAGCCCGCATACCCTACCGGGTATACGGGGGCCTGCGCTTCTTCGAGCGCGCTGAGATCAAGGACGCGCTGGCCTACCTGCGCCTGTGCGGGAACCGCAACGATGACGTGTCCTTCGAGCGGGTGGTCAACCTGCCCACCCGCGGCATCGGCCAGTCCACGCTGGAGCACATCCGCAGCGAATCGCGCAGCCTCGGCCTCCCGTTGTGGGAGGCGGCCATGAGGGTCAGGCCTTCGCTCCCGGCGAGGGCGGCCGGCGCACTGGGCGGTTTCCTGGCGCTGATCGAGAAAATGGCCGCCACCATGGAGGGCAAGGACCTGCCGGAACAGGTGCGCATCGGCATCGAGGACTCCGGGCTGCGCGAGCACCATGCCCGCGAAAAGGACAGCAAGGGCGAGGCGCGGGTCGAGAACCTGGACGAGCTGGTCAACGCCGCGGACGGCTTCGCACCGGAAGGTGAAGAGGACCTGCCCCCGCTGGCTTCCTTCCTGGCCCACGCCACCCTGGAGTCCGGCGAAACCCAGGCTGCCGACGGCCGCGACAGCGTGCAGCTGATGACCTTGCACAGCGCCAAGGGTCTCGAGTTTCCCACCGTGTTCATGGTCGGCCTGGAGGAAGGGCTGTTTCCCTCCGAGCGTTCCGTGTTCGATCCGGAAAAACTGCCCGAGGAGCGCCGCCTGTGCTACGTCGGCATCACCCGGGCAATGCAGCGCCTGTATCTCAGCCATGCCGAAAGCCGGCGCATGTACGGGCGTACCGACTACCGTGCACCTTCGCGCTTCGTGGGTGAACTGCCCCCGGAATTGATCGAAGAAGTGCGGCCGCGGCTGTCGGTGGCGCGCCCGCTCTATGACCCGGACTCCGGTTCCTCCCGGCGCGCCTCGTTCGCGGGCTCCCGACCCGCAGCCACCCCAGCCAGGCCGGTGGTCCGTCCCCAGAAGGGCGAGGACGTGCCGTATCGTCTCGGTGCCCGGGTCAGGCACGTCAAGTTCGGGGAGGGAGTGGTCATCCGTTACGAGGGCAACGGCGAAAACCAGCAGGTCCAGGTCAACTTCGAGCGTGGCGGCCAGAAGTGGCTGATGTGCGCCTATGCCAAGCTAGAAGCCGTGTAGTGGGCTAGAATCCCTCGGATATCGGGCGTTCGCGCCCCCATCAGGCAGGGTCTTCGTTGAAGATCATCATCCTTGGTGCCGGCCAGGTCGGCCGCACGGCCGCGCAGCACCTGTCCCGCGAACAGGCGCACTCCGTTACGGTGGTGGACACCCAGCAGGAAGTGCTGCGCGAACTGCAGGACCGCCTCGACATCCGCACCGTGGTCGGCAATGCGGCCCACCCCACCGTGCTGGAAGCTGCCGGCGGGGAAGGCGCCGACATGGTGGTTGCGCTGACCAACAGCGACGAAGTCAACATGATCGCCTGCCAGGTGGCACACAGCCTGTTTGGCACACCACGCAAGATCGCCCGCATCCGTTCCAGCGACTACTCGCTGCGCCATCGCCTGTTCGAGGAGGGCGGGCTCCACGTGGACGTGATGATCAGCCCGGAGCAGCTGGTCACCGAACACGTGGGCCGGCTGATCCGTTATCCCGGGTCGCTGCAGGTACTGGATTTCGCCGAAGGCAGGGTGCGGCTGGTAGGCGTGCGCGCGGTCCGGGGGGGTCAGCTGGTCGGCCACCAGCTGCGCGAGCTGCCCGAACACCTGCCCAAACGCGATACCCGCGTGGCGGCCATCTACCGTCAGGGCCGGAGCGTGCAGCCGGAGGGCGACACCGTCATCGAGCACAACGACGAGGTGTTCTTCATCGCCGCCAGCGAGGACATCCGCTCCATGATGAAAGAGCTCAGGACGGTGGAGGAGCCCGTCCGGCGCGTGGTAATCGCCGGGGCCGGAAACATCGGTCTGCGCCTGGCGGCGAGCCTCGAGGACACCAACCAGGTGAAGCTGATCGAGCGTGATGCCGGGCGGGCGCGCCGGGCCGCGGAACAGCTCGGGCGCACCCTGGTGCTCACAGGGGATGCCGCGGATGAGGACCTCCTGATCGAGGAGAATATCGACTCGGTCGACGTGTTCGTCTCCCTGACCAACGCCGAAGAAGCCAACATCCTCTCGGCCATGCTGGCCAAGAAGCTCGGTGCACATCGTGCGCTGGCCCTGATCAACCGTCCGTCGTACGCGGAGTTGATCGAGGGCGGCAGTATCGACGTGGCCATCTCCCCGCAGACCATCACCATCGGTGCCCTGCTCGCGCACGTGCGTCGCGGCGACGTGGCCAAGGTCCATTCGCTGCGCCGCGGGGCAGCCGAGGCCATCGAGGCCGTAGCCCATGGCGACTCACGGAGCTCACCGGTCATCGGCCGGCCACTGGAGCGGGTCACGCTGCCGCCGGGCACCACCATCGGCGCCATCGTGCGTGGCGAAGACGTGCTGATGGCCCACCACGACATCGTGATCCAGGAAGACGACCACGTGATCCTGTTCCTGACCGATCGCCGGCACGTCGAGGCGGTTGAGCGCATGTTCATGCCGCGCGGCTCCAGGTAACCAGCAGAGCGCGGCCGTGAACCTCTTGATGGTTCAGCGCATCCTCGGCCTTATGCTGCTGCTGTTCAGCCTCAGCATGCTGCCGCCCATCGGCGTCTCCATGTTCTATGGCGATGGGCACTGGTATCCGTTCGCGGTCGGTTTTGCCGTGGTCGCGAGCGTGGGCGCGGCGTTGTTCCTGCCTGTTCGCAAGCTCGACGGCGATCTGCGGCTGCGGGACGGCTTCCTGATCGTGGCCCTGTTCTGGGTTTGCCTGAGTCTCGCGGGTGCTGTGCCGTTGCTGGTCAGCGACGTGCCCGCTCTGTCGGTGACCGACGCCGTGTTCGAAGCAGTCTCCGGTTTCAGCACCACCGGAGCGACGGTAATCACCGGCCTCGACAGCCTGCCGAAGTCCATCCTGTATTACCGCCAGCAGATCCAGTTCCTCGGTGGCATGAGCATCGTGGTGCTCGCCGTGGCACTGATGCCCATCCTCGGCATCGGCGGAATGGCCCTGTTCAAGGCGGAAACACCGGGGCCGGTCAAGGACCAGCGGCTGACCCCACGCATCGCACAAACGGCGCGGGCGCTGTGGAGCGTCTATGTGCTGCTCACGCTGTTGTGCGCCGTCAGTTACTGGCTGGCCGGCATGCAGCCCTTTGATGCCATCGGGCACGCCTTCACGACCACCTCTACCGGTGGCTTTTCGCCTTATGACGCCAGCATGGGGCACTTTGACAGCGTTGCCATCGACGCGGTGGCCACGGTGTTCATGTTCCTCGGCGGCGCCAGCTTCGCTCTGCACTTCACCGTATTCCGTCACCGGGCCCTGGGCGCCTACCTGAATGACACCGAGTTCAAGGCCTACCTCTGGCTGCTCACGATCATCATCCTGCTGGCCACCCTGTACATGTGGCTGGTGGGCACCTACGGCAACCCGTTGGAATCGCTGCGCTATGCCAGTTTCCAGGTGGTGTCCATGCATACGGGCACCGGCTATACGACAGCCTATTACGCGGCCTGGCCAGGCGCGTTGCCGGCGGTTTTGCTGCTGATCTCCTTCATCAGCGGCTGTGCAGGCGGCACTACCGGCGGCATGAAGATCATCCGCTGGGTCATCGTGTCGCGGCAGGCGCTGGTGCAGTTCCGGCAACTGGTGCATCCCAGCGCCCATATCCCGGTCAAGGTGGCCGGGCGCGTCGTTCCGCCAGCCATCATCACCGGGGTGGCCGGGTTCTTCGCCGTTTACCTGATCACCTTCGCGCTGTTCATGATCCTGCTGCTCAGCTTCGGGGTCGACCAGGTCACCGCCTGGTCCGCCGTGGCCGCCACCCTTAACAATGTGGGCCCGGGGCTAGGCGAGGTCGCAGTGACCTTCCAGGGCCTGCCTGACGGTGCCAAGTGGGTCTGTACCGTGGCCATGCTT
Source organism: Gammaproteobacteria bacterium (assembly GCA_030831085.1). Lineage (GTDB taxonomy): Bacteria > Pseudomonadota > Gammaproteobacteria > Steroidobacterales > Steroidobacteraceae > SG8-30. The sequence goes on along the minus strand of JAURLT010000056.1, from coordinate 6,961 downwards.
GCCGGGCGCCTGGAGGTCTTCACCCTGTTCCTGTTGCTGACCCCGGCCTTCTGGCAGCGTTGACCATGGGTCTGCGGGACAATCTCGAACTGATGCTTCAGCGCGGCCAGGATTCGCCGCTGCTGCGCTATTCGCTCGGTGGAGAGTGCCTCAAGGCCGGCGACGCGCTGGCGGCCGTCACTCACCTGAAAGAGGCGGTGGCCCAGAATCCAACCTATTCCGCGGCTTGGAAGCTCCTCGGCCAGAGCCTCGCCGCCGCAGGATCCGCCGCGCGTGCCCGGGAGGCTTACCGAAAGGGCATCAGGGTCGCCGAGGCCGCTGGCGATCTACAAGCCGCCCGGGAAATGGGCGTGTTCCTCAAGCGCCTGGACCGCGCTGCGGAGTCAGGCCCATGACCCTGAGTGAGCGCCTCGCGGCGCGCATGGATGGCGTGGCGGAGTATGTGGGCCGCAGCGTGGCCTGGCTGACTGTTGCGCTGGCCGTCATCGGCCTCGCGGTCGTAGTGCTGCGCTACGGTTTCGACCAGGGCTTTATGTGGATGCAGGAACTGCTGGTGTGGTGCCATGCCGCAGTCTTCATGCTGGGCGCGGCGTATGCCCTGCGCCATGACGGTCACGTCCGGGTGGACGTGTTTCGCCAGGGGTTGTCAGAGCGCCACCGGGACTGGCTCGACCTCCTCGGCACGCTGTTCCTGCTGTGGCCGACCTGCGCGGTGATCGCCTGGTTCTCCGTTCCCTACGTCATCGGTTCCTGGGACATCGGCGAGCGCTCGCGTGAGGCCGGGGGATTGCCGTGGCTGTGGTTGCTCAAGGGGATGATCCCGGCTCTGGCGCTATTGCTCGCCCTGCAGGGGCTGGCCACGGTCCTGCGCTGCCTCTCGAGGCTGACCCGTGTTGATGAGGGGCCAGACTGATGGAGTGGCTGGCCATCGTCCTTTTGCTGCTGGTGATTCTCGCCCTGCTCGCCGGCTACCCGGTAGCCTTCACCCTCGCCGGAATCTCGCTGTTCTTCGCCGGGGCGGCCTCACTGGCCGGAGCCTTCGACCTCAACTACCTCGAGGCACTGCCGAGTCGCCTGTTCGGGATCATGAACAACACCAACCTGATCGCGGTGCCGCTGTTCATCCTGATGGGTGTGGTCCTGGAGAAGTCGAAGATTGCCGAGGAACTGCTCGAAACCCTTGGCGGGCTGTTCGGCGCACGCAGCGGCGGGCTGGCCTACTCGGTGGTGGTCGTTGGCGCACTGCTGGCTGCCAGCACCGGTATCGTCGGCGCCTCGGTGGTGACCATGGGCCTGCTGGCGCTGCCGGTGATGCTGAGAAACGGCTATGACCCTCGCCTCGCCAGTGGCACCATCTGTGCCTCCGGCACGCTCGGCCAGATCATCCCACCGTCGATCATTCTGGTGTTGCTAGGGGACGTGATGTCCTCCGCCCACCAGCAAGCCCAGTTGCGGTTGGGTAATTACGCTCCGGAGGCGGTCTCCGTCGGCGACCTGTTCCTGGGGGCCTTGTTGCCGGGTTTGCTGCTGGTGGTGGCCTACCTGAGCTACCTTGCCTGGCGCGCCTGGCGCTCCCCGTCCTCCATGCCCCCGATGGCTTCCAGTAACGAGGCGGTCGCCTTGGGGAAGGTGGTCCATGCCCTGCTCGCGCCACTTGCCCTGATCCTTGCCGTGCTTGGCTCCATCCTCGCCGGCATGGCCACGCCCTCCGAGGCAGCAGCAGTGGGCGCGGTTGGGGCCATGCTGCTGGCTTCACTGCGCCGCGAGCTCTCGCTGGCCAAACTCGGGGAGGCAGCACGCGCCACGCTACAGAGCTCAGCGATGGTATTCATGATCCTGATCGGTGCCTCGGTGTTTTCGCTGGTGTTCCGGGGCCTCGGCGGTGACGCCCTGGTGCACGGCTGGCTGGAGGCCCTGCCGGGCGGGTACTGGGGCGCACTGGTGATCGTGATGCTGGTGATGTTCCTGCTCGGCTTCATCATCGACTTCATCGAGATCACTTACATCGTGGTACCGATCGCAGCGCCGGCCCTGCTGGCCCTGGGCATGGACCCGGTGTGGCTGGGCGTGCTGATTGCCCTGAACCTGCAAACCTCGTTCCTGACCCCGCCCTTCGGCTTCGCGCTGTTCTTCCTCCGCGGGGTCGCGCCTGCCGAATTGCGCACCCGCGACCTCTACCGCGGCGCCTGGCCATTCGTGGCGATCCAGCTATTGATGGTTGCGCTGGTCGCCGCCTGGCCTGCCCTGGCTACCTGGCTCCCCTCGGTAGTGCTGGTCAACTGAGCCTCGTTTCAACGGCGACTGCGCGCCTGCAAAAAGGCCTCTTCGGCCACGGCCAGATAGGGCTCGGAGCGGGCCTGGAACTCCCTTTGCGACTGCAGGACCCGGGCATAAAGCGGGTCACTCGCGCTGCCCGCGGCGACTACCTCAAGGGAGAGTTCGCGTAAGCGTGCCAGCACCTCCGGCGGAAACGGCCGTAATTTGACCCCGTGTTCGTTGATCAGGGTCTGCAGCGCTTCTGCGTTGCGGGCGGTAAATTCCGCCAGCATCTGGTCGTTTACCGATTGGGCGCAGGTCACCACGATGTTCTGCAGGTCCTCCGGCAAGGCCTCAAAGGCTTCACGGTTGACCAGCGCCTCGAGCGTGGTGCCCGGTTCGTGCCAGCCGGGGTAGTAGTAGTACGGGGCCACCTTGTACAGGCCGAAGGCCAGGTCGTTATATGGCCCCACCCACTCGGTAGCGTCGATAGCACCGGTCTGCAGCGCGGTGAAGATCTCGCCGCCGGCCAGGGTCACGGGGGTCCCTCCAGCCCGCGCGAGCACTTCTCCTCCCAGCCCGGGGATGCGCATCTTGAGGCCCTTGAGATCAGCTAGCGTTTTGATCTCGCGCCGGAACCAGCCACCCATCTGGGTTCCGGAACTGCCGCAGGGCAGAGGCAGGATGCCGTAGGGTCGATAGGCCTCTTGCCACAATTCGAGGCCGCCCCCGTAATGAAGCCAGCCGCCCATCTCCTGGGCAGTCAAACCGAATGGAACCGTAGAAAAGAACGAGGCGGCCGGCACCTTGCCCTTCCAGTAGTACGCGCCGCCGTGTCCCACTTCAGCGGTGCCACTGGCGACCGCGTCGAAAACCTCGAACGCGGGCACCAGCTCATCGGCCCCGTACACCTTGATGGTCAGGCGCCCGCCACTGCAAACACCCACGCGCCGAGCGAACTCGGAAGCACCCGTCCCCAAACCGGGAAAATTCGGTGGCCAGGTGGTCACCATGCGCCACTGAAAGCGCCGCTGATCCTCGGGCCCCGCGGATCCACCCTCCCCCTGGCCGCAGGCGGCGAGGGCCGACGCAACGGCACCTATCCCCAACCCCTGTATGACGCGGCGTCGCTGAACCATGCGTGCTTCTTCCTGCTGTTGTCGTTCCATGGATTGTACCGGGGAGGGGCCGGGCTTGTGGATAACTCTGGAACAGGCTGGGTGGCGGCGCTAGACTCTGCCCCCTTCCCGTGGTGTGGGGTCGGAGGCATGGTGGCTGGAGAGCTTTGGCAGCGGTGCCTGACCCAACTGGAGCAAGAGCTCGCCGAACAGGAGTTCAACACCTGGGTCCGCCCCTTGCAGGCCGTTGAAGAAGAGGGGCTCCTGCGCTTGTATGCGCCCAACCGCTTCGTCCTTGACTGGGTGCAACAGCATCTCTACCCCCGAATCGTCCAATGGCTGGCCGGCGCACCGGGTTCGCCCCAGCTTCTGGTTGCGGTAGGTTCCCGGCCGGGGGTCGGGCCCGGACCTGCAGCGGCCGGGGCCTCGACCACGCCAAGCGGCGCCGGTAAGCCGCGCCCGTCGGTGACCGGGGGCCGCATCAATCCGGAATTCACTTTCGCCACGTTCGTCGAAGGCAAGAGCAATCAACTGGCCCGAGCCGCTGCCCTGCAGGTCGGCGAAAACCCGGGTCGGGCCTATAACCCGCTGTTCATCTACGGCGGGGTCGGGCTTGGCAAGACCCATCTCATGCATGCGATAGGCAATGTCCTGCTGGAGCGCAACCCACAGGCCCGGGTGGCGTATGTTCACAGCGAGCGCTTCGTGAGTGACATGGTGCGCGCCCTGCAGCACAACAGCATCAGCGAGTTCAAGGCTGCCTATCGGGGACTCGACGCCCTGCTGATCGACGACATCCAGTTTTTTGCGGGCAAAGACCGCTCGCAGGAAGAGTTTTTTCACACCTTCAACACCCTGTTGGAAGGCCAGCGCCAGGTCATCCTGACCTGCGACCGCTATCCGAAAGAGGTGTCCGGGCTCGAGGAGCGGCTCAAGTCGCGCTTCGGCTGGGGTCTGACGGTCGCTATCGAGCCGCCGGAACTGGAGACCAGTGTCGCCATCCTGATGTCCAAGGCCGCAGCTGCCGGGGTCGTCCTGCCAGAAGACGTGGCGTTTTTCATTGCCAAGAGAATCCGCTCCAACGTCCGCGAGCTGGAAGGCTCGCTACGGCGGGTCATGGCCACTGCGCGATTCACCGGCCAGGCCATCAACCTGGAAAGTGCCAAGGAAGCGCTACGCGACCTGCTTTCCCTGCAGGCGCGTCTGGTCACCATCGACAACATTCAGAGGACGGTAGCCGAGTATTACAAGATTCGCCTGGCGGACCTGTTGTCGACGCGCCGGACACGCTCCATCGCAAGGCCGCGGCAGGTCGCCATGGCGCTCTCCCGGGAATTGACCCAACACAGCCTGCCGGAAATTGGTGCTGCGTTCGGTGGTCGGGACCACACCACTGTGATGCATGCCTGTGAGCGGGTGAAAATCCTTCGCGAGAGCGAGCAACAGGTAGGTGACGATTACCAGAAGCTGTTGCGAATCCTGACCAGTTGATGTGGATAATGTGTGGATGGGCTGGGCTTGAAAATTCGTCCACAGGAGATGCACAACCGCCGGAGGGTCCCTAAACAGGTTTACCTCCTGCTTGCTAGCTTGCCAAACTGTTGTTAAACAAATGAATTCTGGCTTTATCCCGCGATTTTCTGCCGCTTATTATTGCTATAACTATCTTAAAATCTTTTCGGAGCCACGATGAAATTCACCGTTGATCGCGAAGCATTGCTATCTGCCCTGCAGTCCGCTGTGGGGGTGGTGGAGCGCCGCCAGACTATGCCGATCCTGGCTAACGTGCTGGTCAAGGCGAGTGCCGACAAGCTGACATTGACCGCTACCGATCTCGAAGTCGAACTGGTCTCCGTAGCGGTGGCCGAAGTAGCACGAGAAGGCGGTGTGACGGTGCCGGCCAGGAAACTATTGGATATCTGCCGGTCGCTGCCCGAGAAAGCGAAGATCACGGCAACGCTCGAGGGGGATCGCCTGCAGGTCCGTGCCGGCAAGAGTCGGTTCACCTTGTCGACCTTACCGGCGGCTGAATTCCCGGCGCTGGACGATCTTGCCGTGGTTCATTCGTTGGCAGTCGATCAAGGGGACTTCAAACGGTTGCTGGACAAGACCCATTTCGCGATGGCCCAACAGGACGTCCGCTACTATCTGAACGGCATGTTGCTGGAAACGGTCGGTAAAATGCTAAGAACAGTAGCGACTGACGGCCATCGTCTGGCAATGGCTGAGATCGAGACAGCATCCGAGAGCAAGGGCCAGCAGATCATCATTCCGCGGAAAGGCGTGCTGGAACTGCAGCGCTTGCTGGGGTCTGAGGGAGGCCTGGAGCTGGCGATAGGAAGCAACCACATTCGTGCCCAGATCGGCGACATTCGCTTCACTTCAAAGCTCATTGACGGCAGGTTTCCAGAATATGGGCGGGTGATCCCCAAGGATCCCCCGCGAGTTATCAGCGCCGACAAGGAGACCCTGCGCGGCGCCCTGCAGAGAACGTCTATCCTGGCCAACGAAAAATATCGGGGAATCAGGCTCGCTGCGGCAACAGGGGTGCTCACTCTCCAGGCGCACAACCCAGAGCAGGAAGAGGCGGAAGAGCAGGTGGAGGTCGGCTATGACGGAGAGCCCATTGAGGTGGGATTCAATGTCAACTACCTGATGGACGCTATTGGGGCGATCGACGGGACTGCCATCGAGGTGGCGTTAACCGATGCCAACTCCAGTTGCCTGGTCCGTGCGCCGGCGTCTTCGGCCTGCCTATACGTGGTCATGCCCATGCGACTGTGAGCGCGTGTCGCTCACTCGGCTGACGATCGACGATCTCCGCTGTATCCGCCGGACTGAGCTGGAGCTGCACCCGCGCCTCAACGTGTTCGTAGGGGCCAACGGCTCGGGAAAGACCAGCGTGCTCGAGGCGGCCTACTGTCTTGGCCGGGGAAGGTCTTTCCGGTCTCGGCGGCTGAATACCCTGATACGCAAGGGTGCGGAGTGTCTGCGCATCGTGGGAGAAACCCGGCGGCAGGGCCAAACGATCACCCTGGGCCTGGAGGCCCGCGCCGGCGAAATCCGGCTCAAGGCGCGAGGCGCAACGGTAGCCAGCGCGGCCGCCCTCGCCGAATATCATCGCCCTCAGGTCATCGACCCGGAAATCCACAAACTTCTTGAGGAAGGCCCTGGGCGCCGCCGCCGATATCTGGATTGGGGGGTGTTCCACGTGGAACCATTGTTTCTCGCTACCTGGCAGCGGTATCACAGGGCCATCAAGCAGAGGAATGCCGTCCTGCGGGCGCGGGGAGCGGACACCATGCTCAGGGCGTGGGAGGAGGAGGTCTCATCAGCGGGCGAGGCACTGAGCATGCAGCGGCTCAATTACCTGAGCCGGCTGGAGCCGGTACTGCGCGAGGTCGGTGCGCAGTTGCTTGGTGCCGCGATCACCCTGGACTATGGAAGGGGTTGGTCAGGCAAGGGATCGCTCGCTGAGGCGCTACGCGCCGACGAGGAGCGGGATCGCCGGTTTGGGGTTACCCACAGCGGGCCGCATCGCGCGGACATCACCACCCGTGTGGATGGCGTGCCGGCGCGGGATCGGG
>JAURLT010000010.1 GCA_030831085.1 Gammaproteobacteria bacterium | reverse complement strand
GTGGGGCGGTAGCTCAGCTGGGAGAGCGTCGCGTTCGCAATGCGAAGGTCGGGAGTTCGATCCTCCTCCGCTCCACCAATCTTGCCCCGGTAGCTCAGTGGATAGAGCGACCGCCTCCTAAGCGGTAGGTCGTCGGTTCAACTCCGGCCCGGGGCGCCAAATTAAGCAATAAAAACAGCAATGGCCTCTGCGGTGACACAAGGTGCAGACGACGAGCAGGTCTGGATAAGACGCACTGAGTCGACTTAGTTGGAATCCACTCCGGCCAGGGAGGCCAGCACGCTGCGACTGCCCTCAAAAGGTCGCCGGCCGTGCATGACGAGATAATTATCGATGAGAGCGACGTCACCCTCCTGCCATTGCAGGTCGAAGACACCCTCATAGGCGATTCTGGTCGCTTCCTCCAGTTGCTCGGCGTGAATCTCGCTGCCGTCGCCGTACTGCACGGAGCGTTTTGCTTCGTTGCGGCGGTCCTGCCAGCCACAGAAGGCAGCGATCAGCTGGTTGAAAAAGACCTCCTGTCCCGATGGCGCTCTGCGGATGGCTGGCAGGACGGGGGTCACGACCCTAAGGCTATTCGCGTCCTGCCAGATCCAGTCGTAGCCCAAACCGCCTAGTCGACGCTCGGCCTCCTCGCGCGTGGAGACGCTCAGTGTGTCTCGCCAACTGCGGCCTTGACCGGATGCGGTATCGGTTTCCGCCGGCATCACGTGGGTGTAGCGCACCCCGTGTTTACGGCAAGCATTGATCAAGTCGGGGAGGGCGCTCTCCAGCTCGTTCAACAGTTGGTCAGAGCGCCGCAAGGGGGTTGCCCCGCCTGAATTGGGTGCTTGCTCGCAGCAGAAAAACAAGCGTCGCGGAAAAAGGGGTGTTTGGGCCATTTCATGGTGGAGAAAAATTTCCACATGGGCTGGGGCTTCGTTGGCGGTAAACACCCTTGGGGTGCGGTTGCGACGCACGGCGTTGGAAAGAGACGCCTCGTAGGTGAAGCTTTCAAGTCCGAAGGCGGCAATCCACGCGTCGAAGTCTTCGGCGGTGGCAACGGAGAACCCGCGAAACAGGATGGCGCCGTGTTGTGCCAGGGCTTCGAGCCAGGTCGCGCAGGTAGCGCTGCCTGGACTGAGGCCTCCATCCGCCTGTGATGGTTCGATGACCAGCGGTGCATTGGGTGCTGCAGCGGCAGGATCAGTCATAGATCGGAAAAAAGCAGCCAAAGGCCATGTCGCAGAACACGGCAGGGTCGTTGAAACGGCGATTGCAGTTCAGGCTCCCCAGTTGCCGCATTTCGTCATCGCTCAGCGAGAAGTCAAACAGCGCGAGATTTTCCGCCAGTCGTTCTGGACGGCTGGTTTTGGGGATGATGGCGGTGCCTCGCTGCAGGGCCCAGCGCAGGACCACTTGCGCCGCACTGCGGCCGAGGCGAGCGGCGGCCGCCTTTACCACCGGTTGCTCCAATACGGACTCGCCCTTGTTGGCCATGCCCAGTTCCAGGTAAGACAGCGCGCCAAGGGGCGAGAAGGCCGTCACGGAGAGGCCATAGCCCCGGGCCAAGCGGAGCAGGCGTTCCTGGGTCAGGAACGGGTGCGCCTCGACCTGCAGCATGGCAGGTCGGATATTCGCCGTGGTCATGAGGTCATGGACCAAGGCGGTGTTGTAGTTGCAGACGCCAATTTCCCTGACAAGCCCGGCCCGCACCAGGTTCTCCATGGCAGCCCATGTTTCATGCAGGGGGACGGCATCGGGCTCCATCCTCGGGTGCTCTGCCGTGGGGTCATGAATCCATTCCGGCGGATAGCGGGTGGCGAAGTCGACGTATTTCAAGGCAATTGGAAAGTGAACCAGGTAGAGGTCGAGATACTCCAAGCCAAGGTCCCTCAGGCTGCGCTCGCAGGCAGCCTGGACATGCTCCTTGCGATGAAATGTGTTCCACAGCTTGGAAGTGACCCAGAGTTCCTCGCGCGCGACCAAGCCCTGAGCGATTGCCTGCCGGATTCCGGCGCCGACCTCGGCCTCGTTTCCGTAATCAGCTGCGCAGTCGAGGTGGCGATAGCCGACGCGGATCGCCTCCACGACGGTCGCGGCCGTCGCGTCCCGGGCAATTTTCCACAACCCAAGGCCGATGGCCGGCATCTGCGATGCGCCCACCTGAATGGATTCATTCACCGTCATCTGTCGTCACTCCGCTACCTACAGGTCCAAGCCCTGATCGGCGCAATACTTGCTGATGTCGACCGGGCTGCCCGTGGCTATGGAATGCTGCGCGGCACTGGCCACGACCAGTGACCACAAAGCCTGCTCGGGGGTGGCAGCATCGACCGCTTTCCCCTCCAGTCGATCCATCAGCGCAAGATGCTCAAAGTAGGTGGCCCCGTAATGACCACTTTGCTCGATGGCTGCCGGGTAACCCAACTGTCTGCCATCGTAATCGGGATGACCAGCCACCTCTACCTGCAGGCGCGCCCTCGAGCCTGTCGATGGTTTGAAGCTTGCCTCTTCGCTCGCGACGAGCCGGCCCAGCGGCCCTGACACCACCATTTCCTCATACAGTTCCTGACTGAACATGTTCAGGATGAAGGTGGCCCGAACGGCGTTTTCGTACTCGATGACAACCATCGCATGGTCGTCAATGTCAGAGGCTTGACCGGCCTGTTCAAAGTCGAGAAAGTTGACCGCACGGCCACCACTGGCATACACCTTCACTGGACGCGCCTCTGCCATCAGGTTGATCAGGTCGAAATAATGGCAACATTTTTCGACCAGCGTACCCCCCGAGAAGCGGTTGAACTTGTTCCATTGACCGACTTTATCCAGAAAGGGCGGGCGATATTCCGCCATGCTGATGGTCTTGACTGCGCCCAGGCTTTTCCTGACCTTGACCTCGTGAAAGGCCTCGACGTATTGCGCCTTGTAGCGGTACTGCATGCCCAGCTGAATGAAAGCCGACCGACTTGCGGCCAGGTTGACGATGGCTTGGGCATCCTGGAGGGTGGTGGCCATGGGCTTTTCCAGCAAGACGGGCTTGCCGGAAGCGGCGACGGTTTCGAGTATCTGCCGATGGGTGTGGTTCGGCGTACAGATAATGACCGCGTCAACCGATGCCGAAGCGCAGGCGTCAGGTAGTGAATTAAATATCGGCAGCCCCTCACCGCACCGGTGCCGATATTCGTCTGCCGCAAGGCGAACGCTTTGGGGATGGGTGTCGTGTATCCCCGCAATGCGCGCCCGACCCAACAACTGAGCGACCCGAAGGTGCTCACGGCCCATCATCCCGGCGCCAATGATCAGCAGGCCGGGACCAGGCTCTGAGCGGCCTCGGTGGGTTGCCGATTCGAACCCGGCGTTCAACTCGTCAACGGTCCGGCTGAAAAATCTGTGCCTCATGATGGGGGCCGTTTTGGTCTTGGGTCAGGAGAACGGCTCGTCTGGGTTGCCCAGACGGCGATGTTCATCACCAGCAGGCCACCAAGCGCTGGCCAGAACAGGGTGGTCGGGCCTCCTGCCAGGCCCACGGGTGAAAACAGCAGGTAGAGCGCGGCCACACAGGAGAGCAGGGTGAAGGCGGTCGGCCTGGCGAGTGACCACGGCTTCAGGTCCACTCGGGGGTCTGGCCGAAAGTGCCAGGCGTCAGTGCGGGGTCTGAGCCAGGCCAAACCCAGCATGATCACCACTTCGATGATAAACAGAATCGCATACAGGTGCAGGAAGTGAATGGGCAAGTGTTCTTTGAACAGGAATTGCAGGCTACCGTAGGCGAGCACGTGAAAGATGATCACGATCTTCGCGCCGCTGGCAGGCGCCTTCTTCGTAAACAACCCCACCACCACGATGGCGATCACGGGTATGTTGTAGAAACCGGTGAAGATGCGGATGACCTGCCAAAGACCCTCCGGCGCGAATTGCAACAGCGGTGCTACCACGAACGAAAGCACGGCGATTACCAGGCTGGCGATTTTTGCGACCCTGACCAGCTGGCGGTCGCTGACCGGGGTTCGTTTCAAGGGTTGGTAAATGTCCAGACAGAACAACGTGGCGGCGCTGTTGATCAGTGAGTTCAGGGAGCTAAAAACAGCCCCGAGCAGGACCGCGAGAAAAAATCCGGTCGCGTACAGAGGGAGCACGTCGCGCACCAGCAGCGGATAGGCGAGGTCGATGGAGGCCAGCCCGGGGCCATAAAGGTGGAAGGCGATGATGCCGGGCAGCATCATCAGGAACGGCACCAGTACCTTGAAGAAGCCAGAAAACAAGACGCCTTTTTGCCCCTCGGCAAGCGAGCGTGCCGCCAGGGTTCTCTGGATGACGTACTGGTTGGCGCACCAATAGAACAGGTTGGCCAGCACCATGCCCGTAAACAGGGTGGAGAAAGGGGTCGGGTCGGTGGCGCTGCCGATGGCGTTCAGTTTCCCGGTATTGGTGGTGGCGATGAGGGTCAAGCCCTCGGCAACGCTGCCGTTGCCGAGCGCAGACAGGCCCAGAATCGGGACCATGACGCCAATGATCAGCAACCCGATCCCATTCAGGGTGTCCGAGATGGCCACCGCACGCAGACCGCCGAATATGGCATACACGGCGCCAATGCCACCGATCAGGACCATCGTAACCAGCAGACCCTGACCATGATCGACACCCAGCAGCGTGGGCACGTCGAACAGCTTGAGGACCGCGATGGACCCGGAATACAGCACGCTCGGCAGTGTGACCAGGCCATAGCCCAGCAGGAAGAGCACCACCGTCATGCGACGCACGCTGTCGTCGTAACGCTGACGGAGGAATTCAGGCAAGGTGGTGAAGGCGCCGGCGAGATAGCGGGGCAGAAAGACAAAGGCCATGACCACCGTGGCGATGGCCGCCGTGACCTCCCAGGCCATGCTGCTCAGGTTGAAGCCGTAGGCGGACCCGTTGAGGCCGATCAGCTGCTCGGTCGACAGGTTGGTGAGCAGCAAAGACCCGGCAATGAAGGTCGCACCAAGGCCGCGGCCGGCCAGGAAGTAGCCGTCAGCGGTGCCGACTTCACCCCTGGTCTTGAAATAGGAAATTGCGGCGACCAGCGCCATGAAAGCAGCACAACTCAGCAGGGTAAAAGCAAGGTCTGCGGCCGCCAAGGCGATACCTCGCCACTCAGGGAGGCTTCAGGTTACGTATCCGGAGCCCGCCCGGCAAATACCCGGTGCAGTCTGGCCTTCAGCAGACTAACGAACGGACCGGATCAGGAGGCCGCCGGTGAGAGGGGTGTCCGACTTACTCTTGCCACCACTGGCCTCGATGTCTTCTCTACGGCGTGGACCCTTGCGGCGCTCGGGGCCGGAATAGTAGATCGAACTGAAGGCGTGGCCGGAGAACCGGCGATCCTCGCCTCGACGCTGATCCTTGTCCTTCAGGTACTTGCAGGCGCAAGTATCGCTCATGGTGCAATCCTGGAGGGGCAGCATCGGCACAGAGGAAGTGGTAAACCGACGGTCGCGAACCTCGGACACTGCCTTGCAGCACGCTCCAGGAGAGTGAATGGTGACGAAGGTAAGTGAGTTACTCATATACGTAGTCCCCGCCCTTTACGTAATAAAAGCTACCTTGCCTTCCGGATGCAGACCGTGAAGTTCCGCTCAGTTTATGGAATTAGTCCACCACAATCCAAAACGGGCTGATTGGGCTATCATCCGGCGTCGCCAGTTTCCGGGATACCGGCCGAGTGAACATTGAGCATCAATAGCGAAGGCCTCTCGGGTTCCAGTTGTCCGGACGCTTCAGCCTGGCCCTCGGCGAAGCAAGGCTGGTACGCCACAATTTTAATGACTCTGGCCTATACCGTCTCGTTTGTCGACCGGCAGGTCCTGAACCTGCTGGTCACACCCATCCAGGCCGACCTTGGCCTCACCGATACCCAGATCAGCCTGCTACAGGGCATGGCCTTCGTCCTGACTTATGTGCTGATGAGTGTGCCGCTTGGTCGATGGGTGGACCGTTCCAGCCGCGTCGGCATCCTCGCTGTGGGCGTCGCAGCCTGGAGTGTCGCCACCATGGCCTGCGGGGCGGCACGCGGTTATCTTCAACTGGGCCTCGCCCGAATGGGGGTGGGCGCTGGGGAGGCTACCGTCACCCCGGTTGCCTGGTCTCTGCTGGCCGACTACTTTCCGCCGGACCGCCTGGCTCGCCCCGTCAGTGTGTTTCTGATGGGCCCCTACCTCGGAGCCGGACTGGCACTCATTCTTGGCGCTGAAGTGATCGAGTGGACACGAGGAGTGGAGAATGTTTCGCTCCCCTGGCTGGGTGAGGTCAGGCCGTGGCAACTCACTTTCATCATTGTGGGCGCTCCCGGACTGCTGCTGGCCGCCCTGTTGTTGACGATTCGGGAACCCGTGCGTCGGGGGCGACTCCAGTCCGCATCCACCGGGGCTGTACCCTGGGCAGTGGTCTGGCAACACGCCTGGCGACACCGTCGTGTGTATTTTGCTTTCCTGTTGGGCGTGCCGTTCAACGTGGTGCTGCTGTACGGACTGCAGTCCTGGGTGCCCACCTTTCTGGTGCGTGTCCACGAGTGGGACCTTCCGCTCGCGGGGCGGGCTTACGGGGTCGTGGCCCTGGTTGCTGGCTCCGCGGGGGTGCTGGCAGGGCCGGTAGCCGCCCGCTGGCTCGAGTCGAGAGGCCGGGCTGACGCTCCGCTGAGAATTGCCGCCTGGTCCGCGGGTCTCGCCTCCCTGAGCGCCATGGCCGGCGTGCTGCAGCCGGATGCCTGGGTGTCACTCGCTCTCATTGGGGTGGCGAGTTTCTGGATTACCTTTCCCTTCGCCCTGATCACGGCTGCGCTCCAGCGCGTCACTCCCAACGAGATGCGGGGGCTGGTGGCCGGTGTCTATGTGGTGATGGTCAGCGTGATGGGCCTGGGGCTCGGGCCTACGCTGGTGGCGGTGCTCACAGACAGTGTGTTTCAGGATCCTATGGCCGTGGGCAAGTCGCTGGCGCTGATGTTTGCAGGGGTCGGTCCATTGGCCGTGCTCCTGCTCGCCAGTGGCATGAGTTCCTATGCAGCCACCCTCCGGGAGGTCGAGTCCCGCCAGTGAGGGCTCACTCGGCCTCGTCGAGGTCCGCCTGCAGGTCGCGGGTGAATTCCGCAGTCATGTAGTCGATCGAAACCGGCAGTTCAACTTCCAGGCGCGGCAGGTGCTGTAGCGCCACGGTGATACGGCGGGTGGAGCAGGCCAGCAGGTGGCCACCGCGCTGGCGATCATCCGTCAGGAAATGCAGGTGCAGGCCCGGTACCGTGAGGTCGGCCATGAAGTTCGGTGTGATGTAACCCGCCATGGTTCCCTCGCACTCGTGAAAGTCGAACTCCGGCTGCTCGCGGGCGACCTCGACCAACGGCCGATAGCTGTCCTGGCGCGGCACCGAACGGGTGCGCACATGCGCAAATAGTCCGTCGATACGAACGGCATAGATCAGGTTCGGCGAGGGAATCATTTGCTGCAGCCGGCGCTGCAGGCTGGGCAGATCCAGAGACTCTGCAAACGTCTCGACGGTGTCGGCGGAGAAAAAATTCACGCAAGCGTAGGGTGTCGCCGTGCCGGCCGGCACGGCGTAAGCCTGCCCGTCGGCCCGCAACTGGTAGACCCGACCCTCGAGCATCACCAGCTCACCGTCGAGGTCGTTGAAGGTGCCAAGCCCGAAGTCACCGTGCTCGGCCAGCGAGGTCACCGTCCGGTCCTCCCGGTAGATGCCCTCGACCAACGCCTTGACCGGGGCACTGACGAAGAGTGCCCGCCCTTTTGTAGGCTTGTCCGCGGTCACGCCCTGCCTTAGCGACCGTCCACCGAGAAGGCCAGCAGTACGTTGCCTGGAAGGTGCCCGAAAATTCCATACCCGGAGTTGACGTAGAGCATGCCGTCGTAGACCACTGGCCCTGGGCCGCCCATCGACCCGCCCTTGGCGACGAGCCCGGAGAGGGTCTGGATATCCACCCGACTGTCGAATTCCCACACCACCTTGCCGGTGGCCGAGTCATAGGCTCGGATCATCCCGTCCAGGTGCCCGGCAAAAATCACGCCAGGGATGGTGGTAGGGGCAGCCAGGATTCCGGGGTTACAGAACGGCTCATTGTTGCAGCGGTCGGGCGGGATAGACTCCCACAGAACCTTGCCGGAGGCCGGGTCCAGGGCGTATAGCCCGGGCTGCGGCGGGCCGTCATACACCTTCCCGTCCCCCGCATCCTTCAGGTCGGCCACTGGTGCATAGAGCCGCTCGCTGTCGGCAGTCATGCCCCACTGGATGCCGCCCTGAATGCTGCCGCGACCGAGCTGCGTACGCCATAGGGTGCCGGCCTCTGGCTTGGCCAGATCCACCGCCATGGCAGAGCCATCCTTGCTGCCAATGAGCACCAGTTGACGCGCGTCGTCCGTGTCGAAACGCACCAGGCCTGCGCCGAGGTCGAAGTCGGGGCCCGCGTCCTCGGGGCAGGTCTCCACGCCCAGCATGCAACCTACGTTCCAGGCGTCGCCCTCAATGGCCTGCCAGTGCCACTTGATGGCGCCAGTGTCGAGGTCCAGACCAATGACTGAATTGGTGTAGGCCGTGGTGGGCTGTGAATAGTTGTTGCCGGTAGTGGCGAAGACTACGCCACGCTTGGTGTCCAGCGTGAGAGGTGACCACACCGCGCCGCCCGAGGGACCAAAGAGCTGGGTTCCGTTGCTGGTCTTGCGGGTGGGGGCCGGCTCTTCGCTGACGGTGAAGGTCTTCCATTTCTGCGTGCCGGTAGCCGCGTCGAAAGCCACCACGGATCCCCGGAACTGGCAGCAGGGATAGTCGCCGTCGACCATGGCCTCCTCGAGGGAGGACACCGGGACATACAGCACGCCGTCGTGATAGACCGCCCCGCCCGTCATGGTGGCATTGGCATTGTCATCGGCGCGCACCTGCCAGGCGAGTTGTCCGGTCAAGGCATCGACTGCATAGACCCGGCCGATCAGGTCGCCAAAGAAGGCCAGTGGGGTGTCGCCGGGTGACGCCAGCAGTACCGGTGTGCGTACCTCAGCGGAGGCCCGAAACGTCCAGCGGACGCAACCGGTGGCGGCGTCAAGGGCGTACACGGTTCCGTCCTGGCTACCGGTATACAGTGCGCCATATCCCAGGGTGGGCTGGGACCGCGCCCGGATGGCGCCGGGGTAACCGAGGGCCCATTTCAGCTTGAGTCGCGGCACGTCGGCAGCATTTAGGCCGGCCACCTCGGCGGGAATGAAGCGGGTGTTGGCTTCCTGAAAACCCCAGCCTTCGATGCCCGGGCGAGCCGCGGCATCGAACCTGGCTGCGTCAGCGGCACAGGACGGCGGAGGGGCAGGTGGACGGTAGTCCGCAAGCGAAACCCCGGTGAGGTATTCAGCTACCTCGCGGCGTTGCTCCTCGCTGAGGGCGGCCGCCTGAGCCTGCATGATGCCGGCGTTCATGGCGTGCAGGACAGCATCAGGCGGCAGGAACTGCAGCAAGGTCTTGCTGGGTGCCTTGGCTGCCAGCCCGGAATGGCAGGCAGCGCAGTGCTGGTCATAGAGCGCAGCGCCGGCGGCAGCGCCGGCCTCGGCCGCTGGCGCGGCGTCTGCCGACCAGGCGGTAGGCGAAAGTGTGAACACGGAGAGCAGGGTGACCGTCAGGCGCATCGAGTACATGTTTACCTCGTGGGTCGTTCCAGCAGCCAGGGCACTTTACTGTCAGGTGCCGGGATCAGGCAAACGGCCCGCCTCACTGCAGGCCAAGTCGGTGAATCAGGATTGCCGCCCGCTGGGCCGCAACGGGCAGTGAAGACAGAAAGAACCGCTCGTCGGGCGAGTGGGCACCCTCGCCATAGCCGCCGAGACCCGCCAATGCATCGGCATGGGGCGCGACGAAGGAAATGTCGGCGGCCCCCCTTCGCGCCGGGTCAAAGGCTGGCATCGGCTTGCGTCCGAGGGCGACATTGATATCCGAAAGCATGACCCGCAGGCGCTCGTTGCCCTCGGTCGGCGCCATGGCGGGATAGCTGTCGTTAAAGCTGATGGTGGCATCCGTATGGGGCAGGTGGCTCTGCACAACCCTCCGCATGGCGGTCCGCGCACGCTCGGTCTGTTCCTCGGAGATCGTCCTCAGGCCGCCATGGACCACGACCTTCGATGGCACCACGTTGGTCTTGCCATAGGCGCTGCCACGTGAGCCCTCAGGGTCGTAGCTCACCTCAGTACCACCCAGGATGGTGCCGGCATTAAAGGTGAGGTAGCGCTCACCGCGGACCTCGTCGTAGAAACCGTTAAGAATGCGGGAGGCCTCAAAAATGGCGCCCGCGCCGGTCGACTCATTGAAAATGCCGGCCGAATGCGCCTGCTTGCCGGTGACTTCAAGCACCCAGTCGCTTGAGCTGCGGCGGGCTACAGTGGCCCATTCTTCCCCGTCTTCCTGCACGCCCGATTCGAAACCAAGCGCGACGTCAGCCCACAGCCCAGCCTCGATGAGGTGCCGGCGCGATTCGGCCAGGGGCTCTCCGGGGCTCTCCTCGTCACCCGTCAGCACCACGGTAACCTGCAAGCCCTCCAGCAGTCCCTGGGCGGCCAGACCGCGAAGCGCATGCAGGAGGATCACGTTGCCTGATTTCATGTCGTACACACCAGGCCCGCGCGCCACGTCCCCCTCCGCCGAATAGGCCTGAAAAGTGTCATCCGCCTCGTACACCGTATCGAGATGTCCGATCAGGAGCATCTTTCGGCCGCGTTTCCCCTCATGGCGGGCGATCAGGTGCCCACCCCTCTTCATGGCAGCCGGTTGCTCGACCCACTCGGTCACGAAGCCAAGGGCCTCGAATTCACGGCCCAGGCGCTCGCCTACCCGCCTGACCCCTACCGGATTGAGCGTGCCGCTGTTGATGTTTACGGTGTCCTCAAGCAGGGCCTCGGCCTCGGGGGCATGCTCCAGGATCCAGTCAGCCAGGCCGCGTTCCTCGGGGGTGAGCGCGTCGTCGGCCACGGCCCAGGGCGAGATCAGGCAAGCAAGCAGGACGTACGCGGCGCCGCAGGGAGTGAATTTCATGGATCACTTCTGTATTCAAGGAGTTGGACGTTCCACTATAATGCTTCCAGTGGCGCGGTGTCCGCTTCCCCCGGTCCCGAGCCGTATCCCAACTGGCCGCACAATGCGACTGGAGCCAAGGTCAAGGCCATGAGCGCCAAGCTTAGAGAATTGCTCGCGTCGAGCCCCCTTTCCGGCACGAATGCCGCGTACGTAGAAGACCTTTATGAGCGTTTCCGCGAGGATCCCGGCGCGGTGCCGGCGACCTGGCGGGATTATTTTCGCTCCCTGGGCAGCGCGACCGGAGCCCGCCCGGGCGGCTCGCCTCGAGCGGGTGCGATCCCGCTGGAAGACGCAGAGGCCGAGGCCATCCGCAAGCAGGGGGCGGTCTCCCGCCTGATCCAGATCTACGCCAACCGCGGCCACCTGGTGGCGGATATCGATCCGCTGGGGATGATGCATCGGCCATTGCCGAAGGTGATGGAGCTCGGGTATCTGGGCCTCAACGACGTGGACCTCGACCGTGATTTCTTCACCGGCAGCCGGACTCCAGGGATTCCCTCGCGGCTCAGGCTGCGGGAGATCGTCGACAGCCTGAAGAAGATCTACACCGGGACCATCGGGGCTGAATTCGCCCACGTCTCCGACACCGAGGAGCGCCTGTGGTTGCAGGACCGCTACCAGGAAGGGCGACTGAATCACCGTTTCACGCCGGATGAGCAGGTCAATATCCTCTGGCAGCTCACTGCTGCGGAGGGACTCGAGCGCTACCTGCACACTCGTTACGTCGGCCAGAAGCGCTTCGGCCTCGAGGGAGGGGATGCCCTCATCCCCTTGCTGGACGACCTGGTCCAGGGCTGTGGCGCCGTTGGCGTCGAGGAAATCGTCATCGGCATGGCCCACCGCGGGCGCCTGAACGTGCTGGTCAATGTGCTGGGTAAGTCTCCGGCAGAGCTGTTCTCCGAGTTCGAGGGAAACTACGACACCACCGCACTGAAAGGCTCCGGCGACGTCAAGTATCACAAGGGCTTTTCCGCAGACCTCAAGACTCCCGGCGGCAACATACACACCGCGCTGGCGTTCAATCCCTCGCACCTGGAGGTGGTCAATCCGGTAGTGGAGGGCTCGGTCAGGGCGCGCCAGGATCGGCGCAGAGACAAAGTCGGCTCCAGCGTCGTGCCCGTGCTCATTCATGGGGACGCCGCCTTCGCGGGGCAGGGCGTGGTGATGGAAACCCTGCAGCTGTCGCAAGCCCGCTTCTACAGCACTGGCGGCACGCTGCACCTGATCATTAACAACCAGGTGGGCTTCACCACCAGCGAACCCCGGGACGCGCGCTCTACGCTGTATTGCAGCGACGTCGCCAAGATGATCGAGGCGCCGATCTTTCATGTGAACGCCGACGATCCGGAAGCAGTGGTTTACGTTGGGCGTCTCGCGCTCGAGTATCGCCAGCGCTTCCATAAAGACGTGGTCATCGACCTGGTCTGCTATCGACGTCACGGCCACAACGAGGCCGACGAGCCAGCGGCGACGCAGCCGTTGATGTACCAGGTGATCCGGCAGCACCCCACGGCCCGGCAGCTGTATGCCGACGGACTGGTGTCCGCCGGGGTGGTCGATGCCGCTTTCGTGGCGGACATGGTGCAGCGCTATCGGTCTGGGCTTGAGCAGGGCCTGCCGCAGGCCCGGGCCTTCGTGGGCACCTCGGGTAACCGCTTCACCGTGGACTGGACACGGCACCTTGCGGCGGATCCGGACGAACAGGCCGACTCCGCCGTGCCCGCGGCGGCACTCCGTGAGATCGGTGCCAAGCTGTCCGAATTGCCGGCCGGGTTCTCCTTGCACCCGCGGGTAGCCCGAGTCGTGGAGGACCGCCGCCGGATGTACGAGGGCGAGTTGAGCCTGGACTGGGGCGCGGCCGAGACCCTTGCCTATGCCACCCTGCTGCGCGATGGATTTCCCATCCGCATCTCCGGGCAGGATGCCGGACGCGGCACTTTCTTCCATCGGCATGCCGTGCTGCACGAGCAGTCCACTGCCCGACGCCACGTACCCCTGGCCAACCTGTTTGATGCCCAGCCCCGCTTCAGCGTGATCGATTCCGTGCTCTCCGAGGAGGCGGTGCTTGGGTTCGAATACGGGTATTCGACCACTGACCCGGGTAGCCTGGTGATCTGGGAGGCTCAGTTCGGTGACTTCGCCAACGGGGCCCAGGTCATCATCGACCAGTTCATCACCTCGGGTGAATCGAAATGGGGCCGGATCTCCGGACTCACCCTGCTGCTGCCCCACGGCTATGAGGGACAGGGCCCCGAGCACAGCTCGGCCCGCCTCGAGCGCTTCCTGCAGCTTTCGGCGGAGATGAACATCCAGGTCTGCGTGCCGTCTACCCCGGCGCAGGTCTTCCATATGCTCAGGCGGCAGATGCTGCGCGGGTTGCGCAAGCCCCTGATCGTAATGACCCCCAAGAGCCTGCTGCGTCACAAGCTCGCGACCTCGGAGTTGGCCGAGTTGGCCGACGGCCGGTTCCAGACCATCATCGACGAGGTCGACGACATCCCCCTCGAGGGCGTTCGGCGGGTGGTGTTCTGCAGCGGCAAGGTGTATTACGACCTGCTCGAGCAGCGTCGCACCGAGAAGCTCGGTGACGTGGCGCTGGTCAGGGTCGAACAGCTGTATCCCTTCCCGACCGAACGCTACGCCGAGGTGCTCGAGCGTTACCGTGGTGCGCGTGACGTGGTCTGGTGCCAGGAAGAGCCACAGAATCAGGGCGCGTGGTATCAGATCCGGCATCGCCTGCAGGAATGTCTGGGTTCGCGACACACCCTGATGTATGCCGGACGGGCCGGCGCGGCGGCGCCGGCCGCGGGTATCCACAAGCTGCACGTCGAGGAGCAGGCTGAACTGGTGGGCGCAGCCCTGCGAGGCGCCAACACCGAGACCACCCATCGCGACACCTCTTACCTGACCGTCCAACCCATCAGGAAAAGCTCATGACAGTCGAAGTCAAAGTCCCTCAGCTCCCGGAATCGGTTGCCGATGCGACCCTCGTCACCTGGCACAAGCAGCCGGGCGATGCGGTGCGTCGCGACGAGAACCTCGCCGACCTGGAAACCGACAAGGTGGTGCTGGAAGTGCCATGTCCGGTGGATGGCGTGCTGGGGAAGATCCACATCGGGGCGGGGGTAACGGTGACCGCCGGCAGCCTGCTGGCCGAGATCGAGGAGGGCGCGGCCGCGGTGGCATCCGCCGCGCAGGCTAGCCCTGCGGCGCCTCAGCCTGCGGCCGACAAGCCAGAGGGGGTTGGCAAGCCATCGCCGGCAGCCAAGCGCCTGCTGGAGGAAAACCAGCTCGTCGCGGCCGAGGTGCCGGGCTCGGGTAAGGACGGGCGCATCACCAAGGGTGACGTGGCGCGCCACCTGTCGGGTCGCGAGGCGGCGTCGGCAGCGCGGACGCCAGCCGCGGAACCATCTGCCGCGCGCACCCCGAGGCGGGTGCCGATGACCCGGCTGCGGGCCAGGATTGCCGAGCGCCTGGTCGAGGCCCAGTCGACCCAGGCCCTGCTGACCACGTTCAACGAGGTGGACATGCTCGCGCTCAGCGAGCTGCGCGCCCGCTACAAGGACGCTTTCGAGAAGCGCCACGGTGCGCGCCTCGGTTTCCTGTCCTTCTTTGTCAAGGCCTGCATCGAGGGGCTCAAGCGCTTTCCGGTCATTAACGCAGCAGTGGACGGCAACGACATCGTTTACCACGACTTTTACGACATCGGTGTCGCAGTCTCGACGGACCGTGGGCTGGTGGTGCCCATCCTGCGCGATGCCGACCGTCTCGGTTTTGCCGAGATCGAAAAAACGGTGGGCGATTTTGCAGGGCGTGCCCGCAGCGGCAGCCTGACGCTCGAGGAATTGACCGGCGGCACCTTCTCCATCACCAACGGCGGGGTGTTCGGTTCGCTGCTTTCGACTCCCATCGCCAATGCCCCGCAGAGTGCCATTCTGGGTATGCACAAGATCCAGGAACGTCCGGTGGTGGTGGACGGGCAGGTGGTCGTGCGCCCGATGATGTACGTGGCGTTGACCTATGATCACCGCATCATCGATGGCCGCGAGGCAGTGCAGTTCCTGGTGGCGGTGAAAAATGCGCTGGAGGATCCGGCGCGCCTGCTGCTCGAGGTCTGAGGATACGCAGATGAGTGATAGCTTCGACGTCGTAGTGATCGGTGGCGGACCGGCTGGATACCCGGCGGCCATCAGGGCTGCTCAACACGGCCTCAAAGTTGTCTGCATCGATGGCTGGAAGAACTACGACGGGAGTGCGGCCTTCGGTGGCACCTGCCTGAACGCCGGCTGCATCCCCTCCAAGGCGCTGCTGGAGTCCACCGAGTTACTGCACCGGGCCCAGCACGAGTTTGCCCGTCACGGCATTCAGACCACCGGCGTCAGTTTCGATCTTGCTGCCATGCAGAAGCGCAAGACGGGCATTGTCCGCCAGAGCACGCAGGGCATCCTGGCCCTGTTCAAGGCGGCGGGCGTCACGCCCTTGCAGGGGCGCGGCAAGCTAGTGGCGGGTCGCCAGGTTGAGTTCGTGTCTCACGAGGGCGAGACGCGTCGATTGTCAGCCCGCCACGTGATCCTGGCCTCTGGCTCCGAACCCATGCCCCTGCCCGGTGTGCCTTTCGATGGCAAGCGCGTGGTCGACTCCTGGGGTGCCCTCGAGTTCGACTCTGTCCCGGCGCGTCTCGGCATCATCGGAGCGGGCGTCATTGGCCTGGAACTTGGCAGCGTTTGGCGTCGGCTGGGTGCCGAGGTGGTGGTGCTGGAGGCAATGCCTGATTTCCTGCCGATGGCCGATGGCCAGGTGGCACGTGAGGCGCTGAAACATTTCCGCAAGCTGGGTCTCGATCTGCGTATGGGTGCCAAAGTCTCTTCCGCCGCGGTGGGCGAGCAGGGGGTAGAGGTCGCCTACGTCGATGGCTCGGGCGAGCAGTCGCTGACGGTCGACCGGTTGATCGTAGCCATCGGTCGTCGTCCTTACACCGAAGGCTTGCTCGGCGAGGGCACCGGGGTCGTCCTCGATCCGCGGGGGCGCATCGAGGTTGACGAGCGCTGCAGCACCGGCGTGGAAGGTATCTGGGCGGTCGGCGATTGCGTGAAGGGTCCCATGCTCGCTCACAAGGGCAAGGAAGAGGGGTTGGCGGTGGCCGACCACATCGCGGGGCACTACGCCGAGATCGACCACTCGCTGATACCCTCGGTCATCTATACCGCCCCGGAAATTGCCTGGGTGGGTCAGACCGAGGAGCAGGTCAAGGCTGCGGGCCGCGCGTACAAGGTGGGTAATTTTCCATTCATGGCCAGCGGCAGGGCGCGGGCCATGGAGGCCTCCGCCGGGTTCTGCAAGCTGATCGCCGCGGCGGAAGATGACCAGATCCTCGGCGTACACGTAATCGGACCAATGGCGGGAGAGTTGATCGCGGAGGCCGTGCTGGCGATGGCGTATTCGGCCAGCAGCGAGGACCTGCAGCGGACTATCCACGCGCATCCCACGCTGTCCGAGGCGCTGCACGAAGCGGCGCTGGCCGCTGACAAGCGCGCCATCGACTGCCTTAATCGCTAGGTCTTCAGCCGGTCTGGCACGCTCCGGAGATGCAGGTCGCGCTGCGGGAACGGGATCTCGATACCGGCCTCGCGCAAGACTTCCATGATCCGCATGCACGCCTCGCTCTTGGCTACGGGCGCTGCGTCCGCGTCGCGGATCCAGAACCTGATCGAGAAATCCAGCGAGCTGTCACCAAAGCCGGTCATCACTACCACGGGTTCGGGCAGGGCCAGTGCGGTCGGCTGGCTGCGTGCCACCTCGAGCAGCAGCTGCTGGACCTGACGCACGTCGCTGCCGTAGGCCACGCCTACCGCGATCTCGATCCGTCGGTCGCTGTCCGATAGGGTCCAGTTGACCAGCTTGCCGCTGAGCAGGTCACCGTTCGGAACCACCACTTCCGCGCCTTCCCAGGTCCTGATGCGGGTGGCACGCAGGCCGATCTCGGCAACCCGCCCCTGCAGGGTGTCCACGTCGATGACGTCGCCCGGCTGGATCGGTCGCTCGAACATGAGGATCAGGCCGGAAACAAAATTGTTGACGACAGTTTGCAACCCGAAGCCGATGCCCACGCCAAGCGCGCCTACCACCAGCGCGACCTGGCCCGGCTCGATACCGGCGATGGCCATGGCCATCAGCAGACCGACGAACAGGACAGCGTAGTAGGCGAGGGTGGCCGTGGTGTTCCTGACGCCTGGCGGCCAGCGCAAGCGGGTCAGCACCTCTTCCTGGAGCAGGAAGCGGGTAAGCCTTGCTGAGTAGGTGGCCAGCAGGACGCCGAGAACAAAGGCGACCACGTCGCCTATCGAAATCGTCAGCTGGCCCAGGGTCAGCGAGGCCGTCAGCAGTCGCCGGAACAGTTGTTCGACCGGGTCCCAAAGTGTGAACGCCTGCAGCGTCAGGTAAGCCCAGAAGGCGACCGCCAGCAGGTGTACGCCGCCGCGGAATACGCGACGGACCTGCGAGCCATGCAGTTCGATCATTTTCAGACGACGTCCTGAAGGACTATTCACCACGAGGAGCACGAGGTCATCGAGCACCGTAGCCGTCGCAAACAGGATGGCTGAGGCATAGGTCGCGAGCGTGGTGCCTCCCAGCAGCAGGTCGGCCAGCGAGAGGTTGCCGAGCAGGTTGGCGGCCGTAGCCCCGATCACCAGCAGTAGCCCGGTCGGGGCCACCGGGGCCAGGAGGGCCAGCCAGGAGTCGGGCTGCAAGGCGGACCGGCGGCGCAAGGCGATGACCTTCCAGAGGATTAGCGCCAGCCCGCCTGCGACCAGCAACTGGCTGGCCCGAAACAGCGGGGAGTCGTAGGGGATCAAGGCGCGACCGCGGTCGATCACGAATACCACTGCCAGCGCGAGGATCAGCAGGTAGCGTCTTGCCACCAATCGTCGGGGCAGCACCCTGAGCAGCAGACCCATGGTGGCGAGACTGGCTGCTGACCTGACCAGCGAGGGCGCGAGGTCCATGACCAGCAGGGTCACCGAGAGGGCGATGAGTACCAGCGCCGACAGCGGGTGCTGCAGCAGTCGGCCGGCATCCGGCGTGAGGCCGGTGTCGATTCGCGACCAGGCCGGCCGGCGACTGGCCCAGGCCAGTGCCCCGGCAAGCAGGGCCAGAAAGAACGCCCAGAGTTGCAGGAGCTGGCGGTTGGCCTGGAAGTAATCCCGGCTGTAGGCCAGTTGGCCTTCCACCTGGGCTGCCATCGCCTCGCGGTCCATTACGGTGGGGAGAGACAGGGACATGCCCCGCCAGATGGGTGGCAGTTCCGATTCGAAATAGCGCTGCCGGACCCGGGACTCAGCGTCCTCGATGGTGACCTCCAGCACGCCAAGCCGTGCGTCGAGGCGGGCCGCGGCCTCGCGTTGGGCCAGGGCCGCCTTGAGCGGTGAATCCAGCTCCCGGCGCGTGCCGGCGATCAGTCTAAGGACGGCAGCTGCCTCGTCCTGAAGGGGCTGGGACAGGTTGTCGGCACGGGCGGTTTCTACGGTCAGTCGCCAGGTCGCCGTCATGTCGGCGATGGCTGCGGCATCATCCGACAGCCGGGTGACTCGCTGGAGCTGCTGTCCCTGCATCCGCTCCACTCGTTGGCGGTAGAAAGCCACCTGGCTGGCGAGTTCGTCCAGACGGAAAGCAGGCACTTCACCCAGGCGGGCGAGGTCACGCTGCGCAGTCAGGCGGTCAATGGCGCTGGCAATGACCCGTGCATCCTGGTTCCGCTTGGGATCTCCGACCTCGAGGTGTGCGCCCATGGCATCCAGCGCCAGCCGCGCGTCGGAGGCCGCCGTAGGGATCATGCCGCCGGGTATGGGTGCAGGTTCGGCGGCCTCTATGGCGGTGGCCGGACCGGCCAGCATGGCGCTCGCCACCAGGCACCACGCAGCGTGGTCAATCCGTCTGATCATGCTGCAATTCTAGTATCATCAGCCCATGGGAGTCAGACGTTCGCGGGGGCTGCGGCTGACGGCCATGCCGGTCAAGGCAGCCACTCCGGTCACGCGTCGGGCCCGGGTTCTCGGGCTCGATCCGGGATCCCTGGTCACCGGCTATGGCGTGATCGATCTCGACGGAAGCAGCGCGGCCTATGTCGCCAGCGGCAGTCTGCGCACAGGCGGTGGGGCCATGACCTCGCGTCTGACCACGATTTTCGAGGGATTGGGGCGCTTGCTGCAGGACTATCAGCCAGATGAGGTGGCGATCGAGAGGGTGTTCATGAAGTCCAATCCAGACAGTGCGCTGAAGCTTGGGCATGCCAGAGGCGCCGCGCTCTGTGCGGTGGCCACCCGCGGGATAGAGGTCCACGAGTACGCTCCCAGGGAAGTGAAGCTGGCGGTCGTAGGCACGGGCGCCGCGGACAAGCGCCAGGTCCAGCACATGGTCAAGGCCCTGGTCAGGGTCGAGGGCCGGATTGGGCTGGATGCCTCGGATGCGCTGGCGATCGCGCTGTGCCATGCCCATCACCGCGTGTTGGGTGGGTCGAGGAGGCTGGCATGATCGGCTTCCTGAAGGGCAGGCTGGTCAGCAAGCAGCCGCCCGCCTTGGCCCTTGACGTGGGAGGCGTCGGCTACGAACTCGAGGCGCCGATGTCGACGTTTTATTCCCTGCCATCTGTGGGGGAGTTGGTGACCCTGCACACTCACCTGGTGGTGCGCGAGGACGCTCACCTGCTTTACGGCTTCTCCAGTCCCGAGGAGCGGCAGCTGTTCCGCGACCTGCTGCGCGTAAGCGGGGTTGGGCCTAAGATCGGTCTCGCCCTGCTGTCGGGAATGAACGTGAAGGCCATCCTGCTCTGTATCGAGGCCCAGGACGTCGAAGCGCTGGTCCGGGTGCCGGGCATCGGTCGCAAGACCGCGGAGCGGCTCCTGATCGAAATGCGCGACCGTATTCGCAGTCTGGGCACCGGTGCCTCGCCGGCTGGCGGAGTGTCGAGCCCGGTGGGGCCGGCCGCAGAAGCCTTTGCGGCGCTGGTCGCTCTCGGTTACAAACCTCCGGAGGTCACCCGCCTGCTGGCTGGTGTCAACAAGGAAGGCTGCGGGACCGAGGATCTGATTCGCGAGGCGCTGCGCCTCGCTGCGAGCCGCTGAGCATGGCGGGTTCCATCGACGAGGACCGGTTGGTCGGTGCTGCCCAAGGTCGGGACGACGAGGTTATTGACCGTGCGGTCAGGCCCCGGCGTCTGGCGGATTATGTGGGCCAGCGGCCGGTCAAGGAGCAGATGGAAATCTTCATCGAGGCGGCGCGCAGGCGCAGCGAAGCCCTCGATCACCTGCTGATTTTCGGCCCTCCCGGCCTCGGCAAGACCACGCTGGCTAGTATCGTGGCCACCGAGATGGGTGTGGGCCTCAAGCAGACCTCGGGTCCGGTCCTGGAGCGACCGGGAGACCTCGCGGCCATCCTGACTGGCTTGCAGCCGAAGGACGTGCTGTTCGTAGACGAGATCCATCGGCTCAGCCCGGTGGTGGAGGAGATCCTCTATCCGGCGATGGAGGATTTCCAACTGGATATCTTGATCGGTGAGGGTCCGGCGGCGCGCTCCATCAAGCTGGACCTGCCGCCCTTCACGCTGGTCGGGGCAACCACCCGGGCTGGGTTGCTGACCTCGCCGCTCCGGGACCGCTTCGGCATCGTGCAACGCCTGGAGTTCTACTCAGTCGCCGATCTGGCCGGCATCGTGTCCCGATCGGCAGGTATCCTGGGCTTGCAGGCCGAGGAGGCCGGGGCAGAGAAGATCGCCGAGCGCTCGCGCGGCACCCCCCGCATCGCCAACCGACTGCTGCGCCGGGTGCGGGATTTCGCTGAGGTCAAGGCCGACGGGCGGATCACGGGCGCGGTGGCTGAGTCTGCGCTGGATCTTCTTGAGGTGGATCGGCAGGGCTTCGACCTGCTGGACCGCAAGCTGCTCACGACCATCATGGACAAGTTTTCCGGAGGGCCCGTGGGTATCGAGAGCCTGGCGGCGGCTATCGGCGAGGAGCGGGGCACGCTGGAGGATGTCATCGAGCCCTTCCTGATCCAGCAGGGGTTCCTCATGCGTACAGCTCGCGGTCGGGTTGCTACCCGACACGCCTACCTGCACTTCGGCCTCGAGCCACCTGCCGCCGACCCCGCCAGCTCCAACCTGCCGCTGTTCCGCGACTGACGTCATGTCTTCAGACGCAGGGTTTGCCTGGCAGGTCAGGGTGTACTGGGAAGATACCGATGCGGGCGGCATCGTCTACTACGCCAACTATCTGCGTTTCCTTGAGCGTGCGAGAACCGAGTGGCTGCGGGCCAAGGGCTTCGAGCAGGGTAGGTTACTGGCCGAGGAACGGATCCAGTTTGCGGTGGTCGAAGTGGGCGTGGCTTATCGCTCACCGGCCCGCTACGGTGACCTGCTGGAAGTGACGGCCAGGGTTCAGGAGTGCCGCAAGGCGTCGATCAGTTTCGCGCAGGAGGTGCGTCGCTTGCCCGACCGACAGTTGCTGGTAGAGGCCACCGTGCGGGCGGCCAGCCTGGATGCCGATAACCTGCGGCCGCGATCCCTGCCGGCCGGCATGAGGGAGGCGCTACTCGATGGCTGAGGAACAGAGCTTGCTCGCACTGGTGGCTGACGCCAGCCTGGTCGTCCAGCTGGTGATGCTGGCACTGCTGGGCGCATCGGTCCTGTCCTGGACCATCATCTTCCGCAAGCGGGCACTGATCGAGCGCGCCCGCAGCGAGGCGGATCGCTTCGAGAACCAGTTCTGGTCTGGTGGCGATCTCTCGAAGTTGTATCGCCAACTGGAGCCGCGACGAGATGCGGTGACCGGCATGGAGGCCATCTTCGTCGCCGGCTTCGAGGAATTCCGGCGCGGGCGTGCGCGTCACGATCTGCCTGCCGGCGTGCTGATGGAAGGCGCACGCCGGGCCATGCAGGTCGAGCAGATGAAGGAGCTGGACCGGCTGGATGAGAGCCTCGCGACCTTGGCCACCATCGGTTCGACGAGCCCTTATGTCGGCTTGTTCGGCACGGTGTGGGGCATCATGGGCGCATTCCAGGGACTGGGGGCCGTCCAGCAGGCCACGCTCGCCATGGTGGCCCCGGGAATATCCGAGGCCCTGATCGCAACCGCGATGGGCCTGTTTGCGGCCATCCCGGCGGTGGTGGCCTTCAACCGCTTCGCCGACCGCGTGGGTCGGCTGGAACTTCGTCAGCAGACCTTCATGGAGGAGTTCACTGCCGTCCTGGCGCACCATTCGAGCGGTGAAGTCCGGTGAATACCCCCGGTATTCGTCGGCGGCGTCTGATGGGGGAAATCAACGTAGTACCCTACATCGACGTCATGCTGGTGCTGCTGATCATCTTCATGGTGACCGCGCCGCTGTTGACCCAGGGTGTGCAGGTGGAACTGCCAGACGTCGAGGCGACGCCCATCGACGTGGCAGAACTGCTGGACAAGGAGCCGCTGGTGCTGTCGGTAGACCGGGAGGGTCGTTTCTACCTGAACCTGGGCAGTAATGAGGACGCTCCTCTGGACGACGCCGAGGCAGAGCGCAGGGCCACGGCCGTGCTCGAACGCGATCCCGGGATTGCAGTACTGGTGAAGGCCGACACCACGGTGCCCTACGGGCGCGTGGTGGCGGGCATGGCCATGCTCCAGCGTGGCGGTGCCCAGCGCATCGGCTTTCTGACCGACCCCGCGGCCGGGCAGGCCCTGGACGAACTGACTGCGCGATGAAGCTCCCGTTCAGGATCGGCCCCATGGGGAGTTCGCTGCTGATGCACCTGGTGCTGGTAGCGGCGCTCGGGCTGAACATGCGCTATGCCTCCTCCCAGGCCACGCCGACATTACCGATCGAGGCGGTCAACCTCGATGCCGTGGTTTTGCAGGCGGCGGCTGAGCGGCGCAGTCTGGAAGACCGGCGTCGGGCAGTCGCCGCTGCCGAGGCGCGCCGGACAGCAGCCGAACTAGAGGCACAAGCACGGGCGACAGACCGTGAGGTGGCCGAGCGTGCAGCTGCAGAGCGTGCCCGTGAGGAGCGGGCCACGAAGGACAAGCAGGCTGCCGACAAACGGGCCGCTGAGCGGCGGGCGGTGGAGCAAAAGGCGGCTGAGAAGAGGGCTGCTGACCAGAAAGCCGCGGAGCGGCGGGCGGCTGAACAACTGGCTGCCGACAAGCGAGCGGCAGAGCAGCGTGCGACCGAGAAACAGGCCGCTGAGCGCCGCGCCGAGGAGGCCCGTCGCGCCCAGGCTGAGCTGGCGGCCAGGCTGGAGGCTGATCAGCGCCGTGCTGCTGCCATTTCCGCGGGCGAGCGCAACCGCTACCAGTCGGCCATTCAGGCGCGCATCGAGTCCAGCTGGGTCAGGCCGGCCTCGGCGCGCCCGGGCTTGCGCTGCCTGATCCGGGTGCGCCAGATTCCCGGCGGTGAGGTGGTGGACGTCAACCTCGGCGCCTGTAACGGGGACGAGGCCGTGCGCCAGTCGATCGTCAGCGCCGTGTTGCGTGCCTCGCCCTTGCCCCTGCCGTCCGATCCCGGGCTGTTCGAGCGCAACCTGGAGGTGACCTTTGCTCCCGAGGAGTGATTCAGTGCGTGAGTTCGTAGGTGGCGGCCTGTTGGCCTGGGTGCTACTGATCTGCGCGCTTCCGGCCCAGGCGCAACTTCAGGTCCAGGTAACCCGCGGCGTCGCTGATCCCATTGCCATCGCCATCGTGCCCTTTGCCGAGGCCGCCGGCGCGGGGGGCGCCATTGCCGAGGTGGTCACCGCCGATCTCGAGCGCAGCGGGCGCTTCCGGGCCTTGCCGCGCAGCGCGATGATCGAGACGCCCGCGCAGGCCTCGGAGGTGGATGCGGCGGACTGGCGCATGCTCAAGGTAGACTACGTGCTGGTCGGTCGCTGGAATGCGCTGCCCGGTGGTGGTCGGGAAGTGCGCTACGAGCTGGTCAACGTGCTCAATGGGCAGCGCGCGCTGGGTGAGGTCCTGCCGGTGCAGGGCACGCGCTGGCGCTGGGCCGCGCACCGTATTGCTGATGCGGTTCACCAGCGCCTGCTCGGGATAGGCGGCGCCTTTGCCAGCCGCGTGGCCTATGTGGTGGCAGAGGGCAGCGGTCGCGCAGCGCGTTACCGGCTCGAGGTGGCCGATTCCGACGGGCATGACCCACGGGTGGTGCTGCGCTCGCCCATGCCGATCATGTCCCCGGCCTGGTCGCCTGACGGCGCACGCCTTGCCTATGTGTCCTTCGAGTCTGGCCTGTCGGCCATCTACGTCCAGGACCTGGCCACCGGGCAACGCGCCCGGGTCTCGGCACGCAGCGGCATCAACGGCTCGCCGGTGTTCTCGCCGGACGGCAAGCGACTCGCGGTGGCACTCTCCCGGCGTGACGGTAACGTCGACGTGTACCTACTCAACCTGGCGGACCAGGACTTGGTCCGCCTGACCGACTCCACTGCCATCGACACTGAACCGTCCTTCAGCCCCGATGGACGGGTGGTCTATTTCACCTCGGATCGGGGCGGGCGTCCCCAGGTCTATCGGGTGCCTGTCAGCGGGGGCACGGCGGAACGGGTCACCTTCGAGGGGGCATACAATGCCCGCCCCAGGATCTCGCCCGACGGGCGGCATCTGGCAACGGTCACCCTTGAGGGGGGGAAGTATCGGATCGGCTGGTTCGACCTTGAGCGCGGCGGTCGAATCCTCCTCACGCCCGGCAGCGAGGACGAATCACCGAGCATCGGGCCCAACGGGGCCACGCTCATCTACGCGGCAAGGGACGGCCGTCGCGGAGTGCTGGAGACCGTCTCCTCGGACGGCGCGGTTCGACAGCGCCTGGCAATCGGCGGTGGCGACCTCAGGGAACCTGCGTGGTCGCCGCTGCTCAAGTAGTAACATAGGGCATCCAAACGGAGTCGTGACATGAACACCCTTCATCGCAGCTTGTTGGCGGGCTTTCTGCTGTTGGCGCTCGGCGCCTGTTCGAGCGACCGTGACTCTCGCCGGGATCGCGATCGCGCCGGTGAGGACGCGCCTGCTCAGGAGCAAGCCGGGGCGTCCACCGGTGCGGCGACCTGGGGCGGTGCGGGCGAGGCCTCCAGCCTGCCGGATACCGACGCTGCGGGTGCGGAGTCCGATGCTGGCGCTGCGGTTGGCGATAGCCGCATCGTGTATTTCGAGTACGACAGCAGCACCGTTGGCAGCCAGTACGCGGAGCTGATCGCCGCAGAGGCCAGGCGCCTGACGGCCAATCGTGCGCTTGCGGTCCGGCTCGAGGGCCACACCGACGAACGGGGCTCGCGCGAGTACAACATCGCCTTGGGCGAACGGCGAGCGCAGGCCGTGCGTCGTGCGCTGCTGCTGCTTGGGGTAGCCGAATCCCAGGTGCAGACCGTGAGCCTCGGCGAGGAGCGGCTTGCGATGGAAGGCGGCACCGAGGAAGCCCACGCGCGCAATCGTCGGGTCGAAATCATCGGCCGCCAGTGAAGCGTCGGCCTGAACTGCCAGCAGCCCTGTTCCTGTGGGTCGCCATGCTGGCCCTCCCTGCAGCGGCGGCCCCCAGCCGTGCCGAACTGGAGGAACGCCTGCAGCGGCTCGAGGCTGCTGCGCAAAAGGATGACACTCGCGCGCTGCTGGAATTGTCCCGGCAGGTGGACACCCTGTCTGCCGAGCTTCGCAACCTGCGTGGCCAGGTCGAGGAGTTGCGCCAGCAACTTGGCAGGCAGTCGTCCAGCCAGCGCAGTCAGTACGTGGACCTGGACGGGCGGTTGGCAGAACTGGAGAACCGGACACGTCAGGCGGCCATCGCGCCTGGCCTCGGCAGTGATCCGGACAGTGAGTATCGACGCGCACTCGATGAACTCAAGGCGGGCCAATATCCAGAGGCCAGGGCTACCCTGGATGGCTTTATATCCCGGTATCCCGACCACGAACTGGCCGGGAATGCCCGTTATTGGCTGGGCGAGGTCCACTACGCCGAGCGGGACTTCGCTGGCGCCCTGACCATCTTTCTCCAGGTGGCAGCCAACACTTCTGCGCAAAAAGCCCCGGATGCGCTGCTGAAGGCGGGATTCTGTCAGTACGAACTCAAGCGCGACCTTGAGGCGCGGCGCACCCTGACCGAGGTGAGTCAACTCCACCCGGACACGCCGGCCGCCGCCGAGGCAGCCCGGCGACTCGAGCGAATGCGTGCCGAGGGCCGGTGAAAAGACTCAAGGTCACCGAGACGTTCACCTCGCTGCAAGGTGAAGCCCTGGCGAGCGGCTGGCCGACGTTCTTCATCCGCCTGACCGGCTGCCCCCTGCGTTGTACCTGGTGCGATACGGCTTACGCCTTCAGCGGCGGAGCATGGCAGGGGATTGACGACCTTATTGGGCTTGCGCAGGCCAGCGGGGTGCGGCACGTCTGCGTTACCGGGGGAGAGCCGCTGGCCCAAGCCAGCTGCCTCGACTTGCTCGCCGCCTTGTGCGACACGGGCTTCGAGGTGTCGCTGGAGACCAGCGGTGCCCTCGACATTGCAGCTGTCGATCCCAGGGTTTCGCGAGTGGTCGACGTGAAGCCGCCGGGCTCGGGAGAGTCACAGCGAAATCGTGCCGAGAACCTCGAGCTGCTCACCGAGCGGGACCAGCTGAAATTTGTCCTGCGTGACCGGTTCGACTATGACTGGTCAAGGCAGCGCGTCCTCGATCAAGCGCTGCACGAGCGCTGCACGGTCTGGTTTTCTCCCAGCGCGGAGGATCTGCCCGCGACGCAGCTGGCCGATTGGATCGTTGAGGACCGCCTGCCCGTACGCATGCAGGTGCAGCTCCATAAGCTCCTGTGGGGCGGGGAGGCCGGGCGATGAGCGGCAGGCCGGCGGTGGTGCTCGTCTCGGGAGGCCTTGATTCGGCGACCGTGCTGGCGATCGCGCGCGAGCAGGGTTACGCCTGTCATGCCCTGAGTTTCGACTACGGTCAGCGTCACCGGGCTGAATTGGCGGCGGCGGCGCGGGTGGCGACTTCGCTGGGTGTAGTGGCCCACAAGGTGATCAGGATTGGCATTGATGTCCTGGGTGGCTCGGCCCTGACGGACCCGGCTATAGAGGTGCCCACCCAATCGTCTGCCGGCATCCCTGTCACCTACGTGCCTGCGCGGAACACGGTCTTCCTGGCCCTGGCCCTGGGTTGGGCAGAGGTGCTGGATGCGGAGGACCTCTTCATTGGGGTCAATGCCGTCGATTACTCCGGCTATCCCGATTGCCGACCAGCTTTCATCGAGGCCTTTGAGGGTCTCGCCAACCTCGCCACGCGGGCCGGCGTGGAGGGTGGGCGCTTCAGTGTGCACGCGCCCTTGATCCAGCTGAGCAAGGCCGACATCATTCGTCGCGGGCAAGCGCTCGGCGTTGATTTCGCGCAGACAGTATCCTGCTATCAGGCCGATGACGCCGGGCGGGCCTGCGGGCTCTGCGACAGTTGCCGCTTGCGCCGCGAGGGCTTTGCCGCGGCTGGCGTGGTTGACCCGACCCGGTATTTTTGACGCCGACCCCGGGGCTGCCGACCCGGGGCCGGATCGGTTATCATCCGCGCTCCTTTTTTGCGTCGGGCCGTTAGCTCAGCGGTAGAGCATCCGGCTTTTAACCGGTTGGTCGATGGTTCGATCCCATCACGGCCCACCATCTCCCAGACGGGTGGCGAGGTTCTGGCGTGGCAATCGGCGGTGTGCTGCTGGCGGCAGGCGAGGCGAAGCGCCTTGGCGGTCGCCCCAAGGCCCTGCTGCGGCGCGATGGCGTCTCACTTCTCCGGCGCAATGCCCTCATCCTGCTCGAGGCCGGTGTGAGTCCCCTGGTGGTCGTGCTCGGCCATCGGTCGGAGGAACTGGCGCCCGAGGTCCAGGATCTGGCGGCAGAGGTCATCCTTGCCCCGGACTATGCCACCGGCAAGCGAGCCTCCGTTCGTCGGGGTCTGGCAGCCCTGCCCGAGGGCCTCGCAGGTTTCGTGGTGGCTCTTGCCGACCAGCCTGCGCTGGAGGTGGCCGATGCTCGGCGATTGATTGACCAATGGCGGCGGCTGGGTGGGAAACTACCGGTCATTCCTCGCGTAGGCGGTCGGCGCGGCAATCCCGTTATCCTGCCTGACCGCGCCAGGGTGGAAGTCCTGGCAGCGCCGCCCGGAGTTGCTTGCCGCGAGTGGCTCGATCAGCATGGAGAGCCATGCTGGCTCGATACAGACCAGGCCGGCTACGTCCTGGATGTCGATAGCCAACTGGATGTGGAGCAGTTGCTGACTGAGCGGGGAATCGCGCTGACCTGGCCTGAGGAGGATAAGGATGCGTAGCCTGGGGATGGTTGCCTTAGTGGGGCTGGCGCTGGCCGCCTGCGGAGAGTCATCCAGGCCGACTGTGCCGAGGCCTCTGGCGCTTGCGGCCGGGACCGGGAGCGCTCAGCCGCATCTCGCCCGTACCGAGTCGGGGTTGGTCGTCCTCAGCTGGCTCGAGCCCACCGAAGGCGCGACCCGGTTGCTGGTCAGCCGTCTTGCGAAGGCCGGCTGGGGTGAACCGGTAGAGGTGGCCCGAGGCGCTGACTGGTTCGTCAACTGGGCCGACTTTCCCTCCGTGCTGCCCGCCGACCGGGGTCCGTGGGCTGCGCATTGGCTGCAGCGCCGGCCAGAAGGCGGCTATGCCTACGATGTTGTCATGGCGATGTCCCTTGCGCCGGGCGCCAACTGGCAAGTGATCGGTTCGCCGCACGACGATGGCACACCCACCGAGCATGGTTTCGTCACTCTGTTTCCCTGGGACGGCGGCACGGGGGTGGTCTGGCTTGATGGGCGCGAGACCGGCGGCGGCGGGCACTCGCATGGTGCACAGGACGCGGGCGGGATGACCCTCAGGACGGCGCGCGTTGCCGCGGACGGGTCGCGCGACCGCGAATCGGTACTCGATGAGCTGACCTGTGACTGTTGCCAGACCGACGTCACCGTGACCAGGCAAGGACCGGTGGTGGTGTATCGCGATCGCAGCCGGGGGGAAATTCGTGACATTGCCGTGGCCCGCCATGATGGGACCGCGTGGACGGAGCCGTCGCTGGTGGGTGTGGACGGCTGGGAGATCGGGGGCTGCCCGGTCAATGGTCCGGCCATCGACAGTATGGGTGAATCAGTCGTGGTGGCCTGGTTTACGGGGGCCGAGGACCGGCCCCGGGTGAGGATCGCCTGGTCGATGGACGGCGGCGAGCACTTCGAGGAGGCCATCGAGGTGCCGGCGCTTGCCGCCCTGGGGCGGGTGGACGTGGTGGCCGTCAGCGAGCGCGACGCCGTGCTCAGCTGGCTGGAGCAGGTGGAACAGCAGGCCAGCCTGCGGCTGGTGCGAGTAAGCGCCGGGGGCGAATTCGGGCCGGTGATGGAGGTGGGCCGCACGGCGGCAGGGCGGCCCTCGGGCTTTCCGCAGATGGTCAGCGGTGGAGACGGGCTGGTGCTGGCGTGGACGGACGTAGAAGGCGAGGTCAGAACCGTCCGTTCCGCCACCCTCGCGCTGCCGGATTGAGCGCAGTGGAGCGGATTTTCGAGGCTGAGGACTGCGAGCTCGCGAGCGCCGCGGGTGGGCGCGTGCTGCGTCTGCGTGCGGCGGAACGGGACTGCCTGCTCGAGAACTGGTCAGGCCCGCTGCCTCCGGCGCGACTCAGCCACCTTGTGGTCTATCTTCGCGGAACGGATGACTGCCAGTTGCAGTCCAGCGAGGGACACTTCAGCGGCCGCGTCAGTGGCTACCAGCTCATCACCCAAGCCACGGTCCTGCTGGAGCCCCTGTCCAGGCCGTTCCAGTTGCGGCCGTTTTCGCGTTCCGTTGCCCTTGCGCTGCTCAAATTGCTGCGCCTGCCGGGAGGCAGCACACTGCTCCGGGCCTGGCATGAACGGAGGCGCTGAGGCCGCAGAAACTGATTCCAAGTAGTTGTTTTGCTTGATTTAGCGCAATCCTGACGGTAGATTCGCGAAGTTTTTTCAGCCTCCTCCACATTGAGTTCCCCATGACCCCGACGGCCTGGAAAGTGCACAAATTCGGCGGCTCGAGCGTCGCAGACGCCGACTGCTTCCGGCGTGTCGCTCACATCGTGGAGTCAGACCCGGCCCCGCGCCTCGCCGTGGTGTTGTCGGCGGCGCGTGGGGTCACCGATCGGCTGCTGGGCATGGTGGCGGCTGCAGAGCGCAGGGATCGAGCGGCCTACGATGCGGCCCTCGATGAGCTTGCGGGCCGGCACGCCGGCATGGCCGAGGAACTGCTGGGTGCAAAGGGCTCCCAGACGTTTCTGGCCGGGTTCGGCCAGGACCTGGAGGACATCCGCGGCATCCTGCAGACCGTTTCCCTGATCCGCTCTGCTGGCGAACGGGTCAGGGACCTGATCGCCGGCTTCGGCGAGATCTGGTCCACCCGCCTGTTCACGGCCTTCCTGCAGTCTCGCGCCAAGAGCGCCCACGTCAGCTGGGTCGATGCCCGCGAGTGCCTGGTGGTCGAGTGGGGGCCGCTCGGCCCCGGCGTGCAGTGGGAGCGCAGCCGGGAGCGCGTGGCTGCTCGTAGCGAGTTCGCCCGGGACGGCGTGGCGGTGATCACCGGTTTTATCGCGGTCGATGCACAGGGCCTGCAAACAACCCTCGGCCGTAACGGCAGCGACTACTCGGCCTCCATCTTTGGTGCCCTGCTCGGTGCCGGCGAGATCGTGATCTGGACCGACGTGGATGGTGTGCTCTCGGCTGACCCCCGGCGCGTGCCCGAAGCGCGCCTGATCGAAGCCCTGTCCTACAACGAAGCCATGGAGCTCGCCTATTTTGGCGCCAAGGTGATCCATCCGCAGACCATGGCTCCCGCCGTCGAGCGGCGCATTCCCATTCGCATCCGCAACACCTTCTCACCCGAGGGTCCGGGCACGGTGATTTGCGAGCGGTCCGAGGGCGCAGAGACGGTCAAGGGCATCACCAGCATCGACGCGGTAGCGCTGGTTAACGTCGAGGGTGCCGGCATGATCGGCGTGCCCGGCACGGCACAGCGCCTGTTCGGTGCGCTGCGTGACGAGGACATCTCGGTCATCCTGATTTCCCAGGGCAGTTCCGAACACTCCATCTGTTTCGCGATCCCTGAGACCCAGGCGGCCCTTGCGGACCGGGTCCTGCGACGGGCCTTCAGTGCTGAACTGCGTGAGAACCAGATCCAGAGCGTGGAGGTCAGTTCCGGCTGCGCGATCATAGCCGTCGTCGGCGACGGCATGGCCGGCAAGCACGGTGTAGCCGCCATGGTGTTCGATGCGCTCGGCTGGGCAGGGGTCAACGTCAAGGCGATCGCCCAGGGTGCCTCGGAGCGCAACATCTCGGCGGTCATCGGCGGCGAGGACGTGACCCGCGCGCTGCGTGCGGTGCATGCTGCCTTCTATCTTTCGCCCAATACGCTGTCGATCGGAGTGCTGGGGCCAGGCACGGTCGGTTCCGTGCTGCTCGACCAGCTTTCCTCACAGGTGGCGCGGCTCAAGCAGGACTTCAACGTCGACCTGAGGATCCGGGCCATTGCGGGTTCGCGCAGCATGCTGCTGGCCGATCCTGGCGTCGATCTGGGGCGCTGGCGCGACCTGCTGAAGGACGGTCAACCGACCGACCTCCGGGCCTTCGAGTCGCATGTCGTTACCGAGCACCTGCCGCACAGCGTCATTATCGACTGCACTGCGGACGACGATGTCGCGAGCCACTATGCCGGCTGGTTAGCCCGGGGTGTCCATGTGGTGACGCCGAACAAGAAGGCCAACAGTGGCAGCCTGGCTTACTACCGTCAGCTCCGCGAGGCCAGGCGACAGTCTGGCGCCCATTTCCTCTATGAGGCAACGGTTGGCGCCGGTCTGCCGATCGTCACCACCCTGCGAGACCTGCGGGACACCGGTGATGAGGTGCGACTCATCGAGGGCATTTTTTCCGGGACCCTTGCTTATCTGTTCAACGTATTCGACGGCAGCCAGGCGTTCTCGTCGATCGTGCACGAGGCCAAGAACCTCGGTTTCACCGAGCCTGACCCGCGTGATGACCTCTCCGGCACGGACGTTGCCCGCAAGCTCATCATCCTCGGACGGGAAATAGGCCTGCACTTGGAGATGGCAGACGTCCAGGTTGAGAGCCTCGTGCCCGAAGCCCTGCGTGACTGTTCAGCTGCAGAATTCATGGCGAGACTCGACGAGATCGATGGGCCCATGGCCCGCCTGCAGGCCGAAGCTGCTGCGGCGGGTGAGGTGCTGCGTTACGTGGGGCGCCTGACGGCCGATGGTCAGGCAACGGTCGGCATCCAGAGGCTCAGCAGGGAGCATCCCTTCGCGCACCTCGCCCTGACCGACAACATCGTCCGCTTCGTCACTGCCCGCTATGCCGACAACGCGCTGATCGTCCAGGGGCCCGGGGCCGGTCCGGCCGTCACTGCCGGCGGGGTGTTCGGCGACCTGCTGCGCCTGGCCGCCTACCTCGGAGCCCGGCTGTGAGTCGCCCGACTCCGCCGGTGACGGCCTTCGCGCCGGCCACGGTTGGCAACGTGGGTATCGGCTTCGACATCCTCGGCCACACGGTCAGCGCGGTGGGCGACAGGGTGACGGCGCGGCGCACGGAGACGCCCGGTGTGCGGATCGCCTCGATCACCGGCAGCCCCGCTGCCTTGCCCCTGGAGCCTGAAAAGAACACGGCGGGTATGGCCTTGGTGTCGATGTCGAGGGCACTCGGCCTGCCGTTTGGGATCGAGATCGAGATCCAGAAGGGCATTCCCCTGGGCTCGGGTCTTGGCGGTTCGGCGGCCTCTGCAGTGGCTGCGGTGGTAGCGGCTAATGCCCTGCTCGATGAGCCCCTGGACAAGCTGTCGCTGCTCAAGTTCGCCATGCAGGGCGAGGCGGTGGCCAGCGGTTCGGTGCACGTCGACAATATCGCGCCTTCGCTGTTTGGTGGCCTGGTGCTGACCGTGGGAATCGACCACCCGAGAACCAAGCAGATACCCGTGCCTCCGGGCATCCGTTGTGTACTGGTCCACCCACACATGTTCCTGTCCACCCGCGAGGCGCGGCGGATCCTCAAGAAAAGCATCGACCTGTCGGACCTGGTCTGGCAAACCGCGAACCTGGCCGGCTTCCTGAGCGGCTGCTACAGCAACGACCTCGACATGATCCGCGACGCCTTTGAGGACGTCATCATTGAACCACAGCGCTCGCAGTTGATCCCCGGCTTCAAGGCCGTCAAGCAGGCCGCCATGGTCAACCGGGCACTGGGCTGCTCCATTTCCGGGGCGGGTCCGACCGTATTCGCATGGTGCGAGGAAGCCTATGCCCAGGGCATTCGCGCTGCCATGGTCGAGGCCTTTTCGGATCACAACCTGGCCTGCGACCACTGGATTTCCGCGATCGACGAGCAGGGCGCGCGGATCGTCGACACCTGATGGATTGCGTCAGTACACGAGACCAGACCTTGCGCGTCTCCCTCGGCCAGGCCCTGCGTGAGGGGCTGGCGCCGGATGGCGGCCTGTACGTGCCGCGTGAGCTTCCAAGTTTCGTCCCGGAGGACTTTGCCGGCCTCGACGACCTGCCGTCGATCGCCGCACGGCTGTTGCAACCTTTCTTTGCGGGCGAACCCCTGGCACCGAACCTCAGCGAAATCTGCAGGGAGGCCTTCAACTTCCCAGTTGTCCTGCTGCCCCTCGCGCGCAACGGTCATGCCTTTCATGCGCTGGAGTTGTTCCACGGGCCAACCGCCGCGTTCAAGGATTTCGGGGCCCGTTTCCTGGCGGCCTGCATGGTGCGGCAGCCGCAGTCCCCGGCCGGAGTCACCATCCTGGTCGCCACGTCCGGCGATACCGGAGGGGCGGTGGCTGCCGCTTTTCACGGCCGACCGGGAGTCTCCGTAGTCATCCTGTTTCCTGATGGCCGGGTGTCGCCGCGTCAGGCCCATCAGCTGTGCTGCTGGGGTGGCAACGTCGCGGCGTATCGGGTTGCCGGGGAATTCGACGATTGCCAGGCCATGGTCAAGGCCGCACTGAGTGATCGTGAGCTGCAGGCCAGGAGGCCACTGTCGTCTGCCAACAGCATCAACATCGGGCGCCTGCTGCCGCAGTGCGCGTACTACGCCCTGACCAGCCTGCAGCTTTGGCGTGAAAGTGGCCGCAAGGCTGATTTCATCATTCCCTCCGGCAACCTCGGCAACGCCTGCGCCTGCCTCTGGGCCAGGGCCATGGGCCTGCCGGTGGGGCGGGTCGTGCTTGCCCACAATGCCAACCTGACGGTGCCTGACTACATCGCGGGCAAGGGGTGGCAACCTCGGCCCAGTGTGGCTACCCTTGCCTCTGCCATGGACGTCGGGAATCCCAGCAACATGGAGCGGATCCGCTGGTTGTATCAGGATGAAAACCTGCTCAGGCAGGAACTTACGGCGGAGTCGGTGCTCGACCCGGACATCCGCCGGCGGATCGTCGCCGACCACCGCGAGCTGGGCGTGACCTGGTGTCCGCACACGGCTACGGCTGCCGAGCTGCACGCGCGCTGGGTCGAATCCGGCACCGCTGACGGGCAGTGGGTGGTGGTGGCCACTGCCCATCCGGCCAAGTTCGAACAGGTCGTGGAACCGCTGATTGGCGCAACCGTCGACCTGCCGCCAGCCCTCGCCGAGTTGTTGCACCGTCCCGCGGAGTCCAGCCGCCTCGCTGCCAGGCCTGCAGCCCTGCGTGCTGCGCTGCTGGGAGCCTGACGTGCAGCAGTCATGGATACCGCTCCTGCTGGGTGTTGTCCTGGTCGCTGGCCTGGGTGGACTCGGCTATCTTGGCGGGCGAGCCTGGGGTAGGGCCACGCAGGGTGCCCGTGCCCGCAAGCGGCTCCTGCGCTGCGCCAATGAGC
The DNA here is from genome assembly GCA_030831085.1 of Gammaproteobacteria bacterium. GTDB lineage: Bacteria > Pseudomonadota > Gammaproteobacteria > Steroidobacterales > Steroidobacteraceae > SG8-30. Next base: position 9,154 of record JAURLT010000010.1, on the reverse strand, counting down.
ACCTCGCGGACGTGCTGTTGCCCGACGGGATCGATGGCAGCCTGCACGTGGATTACCTGCTGTTGACGCGTTTCGGCATCCTGGTGGTGGACTTCCGGGACCTGGAAGGGGTGGTCTTCGCGGCCGAGCGGATGGAGGAGTGGGCGGTCATGGACGGCTCCTATCGGTCGTCACTCCGTAACCCCTTGGGCGGGCTCTACGATCGCGTGCAAAGCGTGCGGCAAATCTGCCCCGAGATACCGGTCGACGGGCGGGTGGTGACTACCCGGGCCCAGTTTCCCCGCGGCCGCCCCGATCTCGTCATGCCGCTTGACGAGCTGGTCAAGGAGCTTGGGTTCGTCAACCGCAAGGAACAGGTGCCCGAGTTGTCTGCACTCCGGCCTGCCTGGGAGCGCCTGGTCGCGGCCACTACGCCCAATCCCATGGGCGTGCGCAAGAAGCTTCGGCGTCTCTAGAAATTAAAAAAGCGCAGGGCGTTGGCCGTGCTCGCCGCGGCCACGGTCTCGGCCGGTTGTTTCATTAAAATTGAAATAGCATTAACAATATGGTGTAAGTACTTGGGTTCATTACGTCTTGAGCTGGGTTTGATCGGCAAGTCCCGAGGTAGCAAGTAAGGGCCATCGGTCTCCACCATCAGCCGTTCCAAGGGCAATTGGGGGATGGCCTCACGCAGTGACTGGCCCCGGCGCTCGTCGCAGACCCAGCCAGTGATCCCGATCAGCAAGCCTGCCTGCAGGCATTCCTCGAGTTCGGCCGGCCCGCCGGTGAAGCAGTGCAGGACCGCGCCGGGCAGTTCCGGGAGCGCCGGCACCAGCAGGTCCATGAAGTCGCGATGGGCGTCACGCTGGTGCAGGAACAGGGGCTTGGCGTGGTCAATGGCCAGTTGCACCTGGCGCTCGAACGCACGCCGTTGGTCTGGCCTCGGCGAGAAGTCGCGGTAGTAGTCCAGCCCGCACTCGCCTGCCGCAGCGACCAGGGGATGCCGCAGCAGTTGGTCCAGCGCGGCCAAGGTAGGTGGGTCGACCTCGCTCGCGTGGTGGGGGTGGATGCCGGCGGTGGTCCGCAACCGGGCTGGCATGGACTCGCAGATGGCGATTGCCGACTCGATACTCGCGAGGCTGCTGCCGGTGATGACCATGTGGCTGACGCCCGCATCGATGGCGGCTTTGATGACCGCCTCACGATCGTGATCGTAACTGTCGTGAGCAAGGTTGATGCCTATGTCAACCAACGGTGTTGCGTCCATCATCTCAGTGTAAATCACCGTGCCGGCCTGTCGTATCATTGGAACCCATGTCGGCTTCCCTTTACCCCCATCTACTCGCCCCACTTGACCTGGGCTTCGTGACCCTGCCCAACCGCGTCGTGATGGGCTCGATGCACACGGGACTGGAGGACAGGCCCGAGGATTTCCCCAAGCTTGCCGAGTATTTTGCTGAACGCGCCCGCGGGCAGGTGGGGCTGATCATTACCGGAGGTATAGCGCCCAACATGGCCGGGTGGACCAAGCCATTCGCCGGCAAGTTGACCAACGGTCGTGAGGTCGGCAGGCATCGGTTAATCACGGAAGCCGTGCATGAGGCCGGTGGGCTGGTCTGCATGCAGGTCCTGCATGCCGGGCGTTACGCCTACCATCCTTTCGCCGTGGCGCCCTCGCGGATCAAGGCGCCGATCTCGCCCTTTACGCCGCGCTCGCTCACCCGTTTCGGGATCATGCGGCAGGTATCGGCCTTCGCGCGCTGCGCTGAACTGGCGCGCCGCGCTGGTTATGACGGCGTAGAGATCATGGGCTCGGAGGGTTACTTCATCAACGAGTTCATCGCTGCCCGGACCAACCGGCGGGACGACGAGTGGGGCGGTGCGTACGCCAACCGGATCAGGCTGGCAGTGGAGATCGTGCGCCGCAGTCGTGAGGCGGTGGGTCCGGATTTCATCCTGGTTTTCCGGCTCTCCATGCTCGACCTTATCGAAGGTGGCAGCAGCCCCGAGGAAGTCCGCCTGCTTGGCCAGGAGATCGAGGCAGCCGGAGCTACGCTGATCAATACCGGCATCGGCTGGCATGAGGCGCGCATTCCCACCATTGCGGCCATGGTGCCGCGAGCGGCCTTCACCTGGGTTACCCGTCAATTGCGCGGGCATGTGAACCTGCCCCTGATCACCTCCAACCGCATCAACGACCCCGGCGTTGCCGAGGCGGTACTCTCAAGGGGTGATGCCGACCTGGTCTCCATGGCCAGACCCTTGCTGGCGGATGCCGAGTTCGTGCGCAAGGCCGCCGAGAACCGGGTCGACGAAATCAACACCTGCATCGCCTGCAATCAGGCTTGTCTTGATCATGTCTTCGAAAGCAAGAGCGCCTCCTGCCTGGTGAATCCCAGGGCGGCCCGTGAGACCGAGTTACGCTACCTGCCTGCGCCGGCACGCCGGAGGATTGCGGTGGTCGGAGCGGGCCCCGCCGGCCTGTCCTGTGCCACGGTGGCGGCACAACGCGGGCACGCGGTGACCCTGTTCGAGGCAGCTGCTGAAATCGGCGGACAGTTCCGGCTGGCCCAGCGCGTGCCCGGCAAGGAGGAGTTCGCCGAGACCCTCCGGTATTTCGCCCGCCAGATCGAACTCACCGGCGTCGAAGCGCGGTTCGGCCAACGGGCTACGGCTGAGGAACTCGTGGGCGAGGCTTTCGACGAAATCGTGGTGGCCACCGGCGTCGAACCGCGTATCCCCACCATAGAGGGAGTGAGTCGCCCCGAGGTGTTGTCCTATGTTGACGTGCTGACCGGTCGGGCCGTGGCGGGGTCGCGCGTCGCCATCATTGGCGCCGGTGGCATCGGTTTCGACGTGGCCGAGTACCTCGCCCATCCCGCTCAGTCGGGAGCGTCCTTCCACGAGCAATGGGGAATCGACGTGCACGGTGAGCATCGTGGTGGCCTGTTGCCCGATGCCGGAGATGGACTTCCCTCGGAGCGGCGCGTGTATCTGCTTCAGCGCAAGGCGACGCCGCCCGGGCGCGGGCTCGGCAAGACCACGGGCTGGATCCACAGGACCACCCTGAAGCGACGTGGTGTGCAGATGCTGACTGGTATCGAGTATCAGCGTATCGACGAGGCCGGGCTGCACCTGTCGACGCCCTCGGGGCCTCGGGTGCTGGAGGTCGATCACGTGGTGATCTGCGCTGGGCAGGAGAAGTGCGACGGCCTGGCCACCGAGCTCAGTCAGCTCGGTGCCAGTGTGCATGTGATTGGCGGAGCATTGCTGGCTGCAGAGCTCGACGCAAAAAGGGCCATAGAGGAGGGTGCCAGGCTTGCTGCGGGCTTCTGAAATGACCTCGGGCCAGCTCGCGCTGTCCCTTGAACCGGGTGGGCTGACCGGGGGCTGGAATCTCCGGGTGTCCAAGCGGTCCCGCCGCATGGCCATCCGTGTCTACCCTGGCGGCGGTGTCGAGATCGTGGTACCCGAGGGCACTGCTGCACGTTTCGTCGAGGGCTTCGTGGCCCGTCATCGTGAGTGGATTGCGCGCAAGGTCGATGAGTTTGCCCGCATTCCCGTGCCCGACCGGCAGGCCTTGCCGACCACTGTCGACCTGCCGGCAATCGGTCGCAGACTGGTCGTGGAATACCGGGATCGGCCGGGCAGGGCGGTGTTGAGGGAGGCGGGTGACCTGCTGCAGCTCGGCTACGACGGGCAGCGACCGCTGCTGGCACGGCATCAGCTTAACCGCTGGCTGCTGAGGACGGCTCACGCCCATTTCGTCCCGCAGCTGTTGGAGTTATCCCAGTCCCACGGGCTGGGCTTCCGCCGCGTCCAGGTCCGGCGCCAGAAGACACGCTGGGGCAGCTGCTCCCGTTCGGGCACCATCAGCTTGAACGCCTGCCTGTTATTTCATCCGCCCGAGGTGGTGAAGTACCTGATGCTGCATGAGTTGGCGCACACGGTACACATGAACCACGGCCGCCGTTTCTGGGCGCTGGTCGGCCGGCTTGAGCCGGATTGGAAACGCCTGGATCGTGAACTGTCGCGGCGCGCCTGGGAACGGGTGCCGGGCTGGGCCCAGGGCTGACGTTCGGAGGACTGATGAGCGATCGGCTGTATAACGTCAACGTCCTGTCCAGCGAGGTGCTGCCGACCCCAGCAGACATCAAGCGCGAACTGCCGACCAGCGCTGCAGCGGGTGAGTTCGTGGCCTCGGCGCGTCAGGTGATCTGCGACATTCTGGACGGGCGCGACCCGCGACTCTTCGTGGTGGTCGGCCCCTGCTCGATCCATGACCTGGCAGCAGCCCGGGAGTATGCTTCCCGGCTACGCCGACTCGCCGAACGAGTGGAATCCAGCCTCTACCTCGTGATGCGGGTTTACTTCGAAAAGCCGCGTACGACTGTTGGCTGGAAGGGCCTGATCAACGATCCGGACATGGACGATTCCTTCCATATCGAGAAGGGCATTCGTATGGCACGTGGCTTGCTGCTGGAACTGGCCGAGGCCGGGCTGCCCACCGCCACCGAGGCGCTCGATCCCATCATGCCGCAGTACCTTCACGAGCTGGTCAGTTGGACCGCGATCGGCGCACGCACCACCGAGTCGCAAACTCACCGTGAAATGGCTTCGGGCCTGTCTACCCCGGTTGGCTTCAAGAACGGTACAGACGGTACGCTGACCGTCGCCATCAACGCCCTGGAGTCGGTGCGCAGGCCGCATCATTTCCTTGGGATCACCCAGCAGGGCCAGTCCGCGGTCTTTCGGACGCGCGGCAATCCCCACGGCCACGTGGTGCTGCGGGGTGGCGGCGGCGGGACCAACTACGATTCAGCCAGCGTGGCAGAGTGCGAGAGCGCCCTTCGCCAGGCGGGCCTGCCCTGCAATATCGTGGTCGATTGCAGTCATGGCAATTCCGGCAAGGATCCAGGTCGGCAACCGCAGGTCGCGCAGGAGTGCGCCGAGCAGATCATCGGGGGTAACGGCTCGATCGTTGGGCTGATGCTGGAGAGCCATCTCCAGCCTGGCAGCCAGCCTATCCCCGCAGACCTGGGGCAGTTGCAATATGGCGTCTCCGTCACGGATGCCTGCATGGGCTGGGAAACTACCGAGGAACTGCTGCTGGCGCTGCACGAGCGGTTAGATGCCTGCCTGCCCACGCGGAGGGTCGCGGGCGGGGCGGTCTCCGTCGGCTGAGGCATGAACGGCTTCAGTTCCCGGGCAACGGCGGCGCTGGTGCTGTCACTTGCTTTGGTGGGCGTTTCTTTCGGCTCGATCTTTGTCCGGCTGGCCGATGCCGAGCCCCTCGCCATTGCGGTCTGGCGGATGACCCTGGCAGCAGTGCTGGTCACGTTGCCGGCGTGTCTGGTCGCCGCGCCGCGCCATCCGGGCCTGCGGCCACTGTGTGCGGCGGTGTCGGCGGGTGGCCTGCTGGCACTGCATTTTGCCACCTGGATCAGTTCGCTGCAGTTCACCACCGTGGCCAACAGCGTGCTGCTGGTCAACACCGCGCCGGTCTTTTTGGTGGCCCTCCTCTGGCTAGCCGGCAAACGACCTGCCGGCGGAACCCTGGCCGGCGTTGGCCTGGCGGCCCTGGGCGCGCTAATCCTGGGCTGGCCGTCGCTCGACGATGCGGGGACCCTGCTCGGTAACCTGCTCGCCCTGGCCGGCGCGGTGTCGATGGCAGGCTACCTGCTCCTGGCGCGGGAGGCCCAGCGCAGCCTCGGTTACCTGACCTTCGTCTCGCTAGCCTGGTGCAGTGCCGCCGTGGTGCTGTGGGTCGCCGTACTGGTCGGCAAGATTCAATGGTCGGGTTTCGACGGGCAGACCTGGTGGATGTTCGCCGGACTCGCCGTGGTTTCCCAGGTCATCGGTCACGGCGGTTACAACTGGTCCTTGCGGGTTCTGCCACCTGCGGTCGTGGCCATCGCGCTGACCGGAGAGCCTGTGGTGGCATCGCTGTTCGCCTGGCTCCTTCTGCAGGAAGTGCCCGGCGCCGCGACCCTGGCCGGAGGGGCACTGGTCATCGCCGCTATCCTGCTGGTGGTCCGTTCCGAGCGAGACGCCTGATCGCGGGAATCCGCCAGATCAGCAGTAGTCCGAGAGCCAGGGCATAAGCCAGTGGGGTAGTCAGGTCTGCCTTCACCAGCCACAGGTAATGCAGCACGCCGAGTCCTGCCGCCACATAGGCCAGGCGGTGAAGCCTTTGCCAGCGCCTGCCCAGCCGGCGCATCCAACTTCTCGTAGAGGTGATGGCCAGCGGCAGCAGCAGCAGCAGGGCGGCGAATCCCGCGGTGATATAGGGCCGCTTGACCACGTCGCGAGCCAGCGCAGCCAATTCGAGGCCCTGGTCTATCCCGACGTACCAGATGAAGTGACCGACGGCATAGGAGAAGGCCGTCAGTCCAAGCATTCGCCGGATCGCCAGCCACTCGCGTCGGCCAGTGAGCTCGCTGGCCGGCGAGATCGCCAGGGTTGCCACCAGGAAATTGAGGCTCCATTCGCCCAGTCGGTGCAGGATGTCCTCCACCGGGTTGGGGCTGAGCGGTGCCCAGGGAGCCCCTGCTACACCGGCGATGATCCAGGCTGCCGGCATCAGGCAGAGCAGCAGGGTAGCCGGCTTCAACCAGCGGATGGCCGCCGTCGGGACCGCCGACATCAGAAGTAGCGCTTGAGGTCCATGCCGCGATACAAGCCAGCCACCTCGTTGGCATAACCGTTGAAGGGCAGGGTGGCCTGTCGGGACCAGAACGAGCCGGCGCCGATGCGGCGCTCGCGGGCCTGACTCCAGCGTGGATGATCCACGTCCGGGTTCACATTGGCGAAAAAGCCATATTCTCTTGGCGCTGCGAGTTCCCAGCTGGTCTTTGGCCGGCGCTCGGTGAAGTCGATGGCCACGATGGACTTGATGCTCTTGAAGCCGTATTTCCACGGCACCACCAGCCGTAGGGGTGCGCCGTTCTGGTTGGGCAGGGCCCGGCCGTAGAGCCCCACCGCCATCAGGGTCAACGGATGCATGGCCTCATCCATGCGCAGACCCTCGACATAAGGCCAGTCCAGCACGGGGCTGCGTAGCCCCGGCATTTGCGCCGGGTCGGCAAGGGTGGTGAAGCGGACGTACTTGGCTCGCGAGGTGGGCTTGAAGCGCTTGATCAGGCTGGCAAGTGGAAAGCCGACCCACGGAATCACCATCGACCAGGCCTCGACGCAGCGCAGGCGGTAAATACGTTCCTCAAGGGCCTGACCTTTCAGCACGTCCTCGAGGGCAAAGTTGCCCGTGACCTCTGCCTCCCCGCCGATGCGCACCTCCCAGGGCGAGACGCGCAGGCTGCCGGCGCGGCGGGCGGGATCGGCCTTGTCCGTGCCGAACTCGTAGAAATTGTTATAGGTGGTGACTTCCTCCCAGGTGTTGGCCTGTTCGGTGGTGGAGTAGCGAGGTGCGGCGCCGAAGGTCAGTCGCTTGCCCGTGGGCTGATCGGCTGCGGATGCGGGCCAGGATGCGCCAAGCGTCAGGCCTCCGCCGGCGATTCCGGCCAGTAGCTGACGCCGGCTCAGCCAGGTGGACTCCGGGGTCAGCTCTGACGGGAGGGGGGACTTGCTCACGGGATGCTCCTTGACCGGGCAGGCGGCCTGGCCTCTGCTAGGCTAATCGTATGCAATACGACAGCGAAAATGTCCTCGGGTTCGCTGCAGCGCTCGGGATCGGACTGCTGATTGGTATCGAGCGGGAGCGCAGCAAGGGGTCCGGACCCGAGCGGGGCCCGGGCGGCGTCCGGACCTTCGCGCTGTTCGCCATGGCCGGCGCGGCTGCCCGGCTGCTCGATGAGGCCTGGACCGTGCCGGTCGTCCTGGCTGCGGCCGCCGCACTGGCGGTGGCCAGTTACCTGCGCAGTTCGAGCCGCGATCCGGGTCTCACCACCGAGGTCGCCCTGGTGCTTACCACCTTGCTCGGAATGCTCGCCATCGGGCAGCCGGCGCTCGCTGCGGGACTCGGGGTGGTGACTGCGGTCATCCTCGCTGCGCGCACCAGGCTGCACCAACTTGCGACCGACAAGCTGAGCGGTCAGGAGATTCACGACGCGCTGGTGCTGGCTGCCGCAGCGCTGGTGGTGCTACCGCTAGTGCCCGATCGGACCATTGACCCCACCGGCACGCTCAATCCCCGGGTGATCTGGAGCCTTGCGGTCCTCGTCATGTCGATCAATGCGGTGGGCTACGTGGCCCTGCGCACGCTCGGGCCGATTCACGGCCTCGCTTTGTCGGGTTTCGCGGGTGGCTTCGTTTCCAGTACCGCAACCCATGGCGCGATGGCGGGGCGTGCTTCCCAGGACCCGGCGCTGACCCGAGCGGCGTTGGCGGGGGCGGCCCTGTCTTCTGTCGCCACTCCGCTCTACATGTTGATGGTGCTGGCCTTGGTGAGCCCGGCGTTGATGTCGAGCCTGGGGCTTGCCATGGGGCTGTCCGCCGCCGCAGCCAGTGCGGTCGGTGCCGGGGTGATGATCGCCGCAGGCCGGGCGCCGCATGGCGAGATGCATTTGGGGCGTCCCTTCGACCTCCGGCAGGCGCTGATCTTTACGGCCACCTTCTCCCTGGTGATGCTCATCGCCGCGCTGCTGGAGAAGGGCTACGGTTCGGCGGGCGCACTCTGGGGCGTGGCCCTGGCCGGCCTTGCGGATACCCAGGCGGCGGGTGCCTCGGCAGGCGCCATGCTGGAGGCGGGGCGGCTATCCCTGCCCGACGCCCGCACAGCGGTCATGCTTGCCTACACCGTCAACGGCGTCATGAAGGTCGTGGTGTCGGTCAGCGCCGGTGGAGTCCGCTTCGCCGGCTGGATTGCCGGCATGCAGGTGGCCATGGTTGCGCTCGGCTGGTTGGGCTGGGCGTGGTCCTGACTCAGCGCCAGTCCTGGTAGGCGAGGTTCAGTGCCCTCGCCTGGGCCTGCAGCGTAACCGGCGCGTTGACCAGGCAGCCGGTGTCGGCCTCCACCAGATGTGCCAGGTCCGAGGCCGCATTGCCGTAGGCGGCGATGCGCGCCTCAGGGTGCTGGGCCCGCAGGTTGCGCAGGCAGGAAAGCTTTTCCTCGCCGCGGCGGTTCGGAGTGGCCAGCCGGGACTCGAGGCGATCCTCGCGCCAGGTCAACTCCGTGCAGAGGGTCGAGTGAAAGCCGAGGCCTGCCGCGATCCGTGGG
>JAURLT010000055.1 GCA_030831085.1 Gammaproteobacteria bacterium | reverse complement strand
GAGTCGGTCGCCAGCAGTTCACGTACCACCGGGTAGTCCGGTCCAAGCCATTCACGCATCCGCTCCAGGCTGAAGGACAACGTGAGTGTTTCAAGCTCCGGGTAAACCGGCACTGGAGCGGCCATCTGCTGCCTCAGTCGGGGTAAGCCGGTATCAGTGAACTCTCGTAGACGCTCACCATCGGGCTTGCCGCGCTCGGCCGCGCCCCGCACCAGGGTGCGGGCATAGCGGAACAGCCGGCTGCTGAAGCCGGCCCCGCCCTCCAGAAAGCTGTACTCGTTGGCCATGTCCGCGTAGCGACGGTTGGCTTCGGCAATCTCCTGCCAGGGATCGCCAAGCCCCTCGAGCGAGGGCTGGGCGGTGGCATCGCGACGCAGGGTGGCCTCGCGCTCGCGCTTTTCCCGCATCAGGTTCTCATCCAGCAGGGCATCCAGTAGCTTGCGACGCACCTTGAGGCCGTTTTCGAGGCCAAACAGGGGATCTGCACTGATGCGCTGGTTGGACTCGCTGCCCTTCGCGAACTGGATATACCGGCCGCGCAGTTCGCTGGCGCGTAGCAGGGAGGGCGGCAGGTCGACGCTGCGCAGCCGCTCCAGCTGGGACACCGTCAGCAGCCGGTCGGTGGACCCCGGATGCCCGGAGACCAGCACAAACTCGCCAGCCTGCGGGCCCTCGAAGTTCACCTTGAGGTGGTGGTCCACCTTGGCGGGCGCGCCCTCCTCGTAGGCGCGCAGCAGGCTCATGTCCAGGCACCAGCGGGGAAACTGGAAGTTATCCGGATCACCACCAAAGGCCGCGATGCCTGCCTCCGGCGCGAAGGCCAGGCGGACGTCGGTGTAGCGCTTGTAGCGGTAGAGGAAGTACTGTCCGCCGTCGTACAGCGTTACCGACTGGCACTTCAGCCCGCTCGATTCCTCGCAGGCCTTTTCCAGGCCGGTAAGGGTGCGCTTACGAGCCTCGTTGGCGGCTACGTCGTCGAGGCCTTCCGTGGCGGCGGCAATCTGGGAGGTGACCTCATCCATGCCGACCAGGACATCGGCCAGCTGGGTGGAACAGCGCAGTTCCTGCTCTCGGCTGGCGGCCAGGAAGCCGTCGTCCAGCAGGCTGCTTTCCTTGGAGGAGTTTTCCGCCAGGCAGGACGAGACGCAGTGATGGTTGGTCAGGATCAGGCCGTCCGGCGAGACGAAGGACGCGGTACAGCCTGATAGGCGCACGGTCGATTGACGGACCTGGTCCAGCCAGGCCTGGTCGATGTCGATCCCGTAGGCGTCCTTCACCTTCTGGCTGGGGAAGTTGTCGTAGGTCCACATGCCTTCGTCTGCGAAGGCCGGCAGGGCAGCCATGGAAATGGCCAGCCAGAGGGCGACAGGTAGGTTGCGCATGCAAGGTGCTCCCGGAAATGTCCGAAGATTTTTAGATCACACGAATCGGGTCGCGTCCGTCCCAGTCACGGGCGGCGTCCGCGACCATGCCGAAGAAAGCCTCAATATCCGGATGGGCGCTGACCAGCTCGGTCATGCACCCGGTGCCGGCCCTGGTATCCACGTAGCAGAAGCGGACGGCGCCGAAATCACCCTCCAGGGCAATGGGCATTTGCTTGCGGGCGAAGTGCTCCACACAGGATTGATAGTCGTCCACGATGTAGCAGAAATGGTGGAAGCCTTCCTGACCCGGTGCATACATGTCGCGGTAGCAGGATGGCAGGTCGTCGTGTTGTTGGATGAGCTCCACCTGTACGCCGCCGACCTGGACCAGGGCCGCGTCCATGTGCAGGCCGGTTGGGGTGCCGCGGTAGAGCACGTTCTCCACCGGGCAGTTGCGCAGCACGAAAAACGGGCCGACGCCCTGCTGCTGTAGCCAGCGGTCCATGGCCGCGTCGAGATCGTTAACGAGCCATGCGATCTGGCGCATGGGCCCCAGTCTGGGTGTAGTCATGGAACGCTCCAGTATTATGAACGCCGCTGTTCTGACAGAATTCGGGGCATCCCGCAAGTGAAGGAGACGCTGATGAGGACGCCGAGTCGCCTGCTGGCCCTGACCTGCCTGCTTTTACCGCTGGCTGCAGTGGCCGATACCGCCAGCCTGCTGGCGGGGATCGACGCCGATCGGGCGCGAACCCAGCGGGTCGCCCGCAGCATCTGGGAATGGGCCGAGGTGGGCTACCAGGAGGAACGTTCCTCCGGCCTGCTGCAGGACGAACTGAGGGCCGAGGGCTTCCGGGTGGAAGCCGGGGTGGCCGGCATTCCCACGGCTTTCGTCGCGGAGTGGGGCAGCGGGGGGGCCGTCATCGCCTTGCTGGCCGAGTTCGACGCCCTGCCGGGTATCACCCAGTCCGACGCGCCGGAGCGTGCGGAGCTGATCGGCAAGCCTGCTGGTCACGCCTGTGGTCACAACCTCTTCGGGGCCGGCTCGCTGGGAGCGGCGATCGCCATCCGTCATTGGCTGCAGGAGAGCGGCACGGAAGGACGCATCCGTTTATATGGGACGCCTGCGGAAGAGGGCGGCAGTGGCAAGGTCTACATGGTTCGCGAGGGTCTGTTTGATGACGTCGACATCGCCATCCACTGGCATCCCTCCGACAGCAACACGGCCGAGGCCCGCACCAGCCTGGCCAATCGTTCTGCCAAGTTCCGCTTTCGCGGCATCTCGGCACATGCCGCCGGGGCACCTGATCGGGCACGCTCGGCGCTCGACGGTGTCGAGGCCATGAACATGATGGCCAACATGATGCGCGAGCACGTGCCCCAGCAATCACGCATTCATTACGTCATCACCAAGGGCGGTAATGCACCCAACGTGGTGCCCGATTTTGCCGAAGTCTTCTATTACGTCAGGCATCCCTCGGCAGTGGGCGTGCAGGCCATCTGGGAGCGCCTGGAGGATGCGGCCCGCGGTGCGGCCCTGGGGACCGGTACCCAGGTCGAGTGGGAGGTCATCCACGGCAACAATCCGTTGCTGATCAACGAGACGCTGGCGCGAATGATGGACGCCAAGTTCCGCGAGGTGGGTGGCATCGAGTATGACGAGGCCGAGCAGGCCTATGCTGAGCGCCTGTACCAGAGCTTCGACAGCCCGCGACGGGCGCTGGGCAGCGAGCGCGAGATCGAGGATTACGAGAAGTCCCTCGGCTACGGTTCCACCGACGTCGGTGACGTGTCATTCGCCGTGCCCACGGTGGGGCTGCGTACGGCTACCTGGGTGCCGGGTACGCCGGGCCACTCCTGGCAGGCCGTCGCGGCCAGTGGAACTTCATTGGGCGTCAAGGGCGCTCAGCTGGCGGCCAAGGTGATGGCCCTGGCGGCGGTGGAACTGTACCGGGATCCACAACTGCGGGAGCAGGCCCGGGCCGAGTTCCTGGCCGCTCGGGGCCCGGACTACCGCTATACCTCACTGCTGGGTGACCGTCCCCCGCCGCTCGACTATCGCAACTGAACCCGGGGTCTGGTCAGTCACCGGTTAAGTCTTTAGGCTTGGGGCATGGACCCGATTGACCTTCAGGCGCCATTCGGCACGGCTATCCTGCTGGCCTTCATGGCTGCCGAGGTCGTGACGGGCGGGTTTCGGCCACGGGAGGCTGGCCCACAGGACGACCGGGTGGACCTCGCCTCGTTGCTGTCGTTTCCCTTCATTGTGGCAGTTGTCTTCGCCGCGGCCTGGTCTCTTTGCGCCTGGGGAATCCCCGGTTGGAAGGGTGCCGCAGCCGACTGGCCATGGTGGGCATTGCTGGGTGCCCTGCTGGTGGGTGACGACATGACCCATTACTGGTGGCACCGGCTGTGTCATACCAGCCGGTTGTGGCCCCTGCACCGTGCGCACCACTCGGCGGCTTACATGAGCGTAAGAGTGCAGTATCGCAACAGCCTGCCGTTCTATCTCCTGATGCCCGGGCTGTGGGTCGGGGGTGCTGCCATCTACCTGGGCTTCGGCTGGATATATCTTGGCTATACCCTGGTGAAGCTGACGGTCATCATGGGTGCGCACTGCAGCCTGCGTTGGGATGAACAGCTTTATCAGTGGCGCTGGACCCGCCCGGCCATGTGGCTGGTAGAGAGGATCATTTCTACCCCGGCGACGCACCATGCCCATCACGCCCTGTCGCAGGATGATGGAATCGGGCACTACACCGGCAACTACGGCAACCTGCTTTTTTTCTGGGACATCCTGTTCGGAACGGCGGTCATCACCCGGCGTTATCCACCCGCCTACGGCCTGGCAGACGACCGGCTGCACGGCGCCGAGCAGTGGTATGCCCAACTCTACTATCCTCTGTTCACCTCGCGCCGCGCCGCATCGGTGTTGACGCTGCCGCCTGGGAAGGCGCCGCCCTAACCGAACCTGACCATCGACCGACGGAGGCCAAGCATGCTCGAGAAGCAGACCTATCCCGATTACATCGGCGTTTCAGATGTCACCACCGTGTCCTTCGAGCACATGCGCGTCGAGGGCTTCTTCGAGGGCCAGCCCTCGATCATGTTCGACGAGCCAGAAGGCTTCGATATCGGCGATCCACCGGAGCTGAGTGGCCGCTCACGGGGATGGACGCCGGTGCATGCCCAGCTGGCGGCCCTGGCGGGCTGTACCTCCATCACCATCGCGGTGGTCGCGAGGGACCAGAAGTTCCGCATGGCAGGCCTGTCGACCAAGCTGCGCTCGCTGATCGACATCCGCGGGTTTTTCTTCGACCTGCACCTGCAGCCGAAGTACGAACAACTCAACTTTGATCTCATCGTCGATACGCGTGAGCGAACCGAGCGGGTGCGTGCGCTCGCAGCCGAGACTCACCGGCGTTGCCCACAGCTTGGCCTGTTCCGGCTCGCCGGTATACCCATGGTGGTTGGCTGGTATCGGAAGGGGGGCAAAAAGCCGCTGTTCGAGGATCGCTTTGCCCTGCCGCGTGGCCGCACTCCCGAGGAACGGCTGGTGGCAGTCGGTGAGCGACAGGCCCGGAAGCGCAAGCAGTGACTTTCTTGTTCGACCAACCTGACCGGCGCTGAATCATCCGATGGCCAGACGCAAGGTACCCCCGCTGAACGCATTGCGATCCTTCGAGGCTGCTGCCCGTCTAGGTAGCTTCAAGGAGGCAGCCGAGGAAATGAACGTCTCGCAGTCGGCCATCAGTCACCAGGTCAAGTTGCTGGAGGAGCATCTGGGCATCGCCCTTTTCGTGCGCCGCACGCGTGCCGTAGAGCTGACCCGTTCCGGGCGGGTGTATTACCCGATCATCCGTGATGCCTTCGATCGAATCGTCGAGGGTACCGACCTGATACTCACCCCGCTCAATACTTCGGCCATCACGCTCCAGGTTTACTCCACCTTCACCATCCGCTGGCTGATCCATCGCCTGGCTGACTTCCAGAAGCGTCATCCAGAAGTCCAGGTTCGGCTCAACACTTCACAGGAGCAGGTCGATTTCTCCAGGGACGAGGTCGACGCCTGCATCATGGTAGGCCATCCCACGGACCGTTCCGTCCATTACGATTTCCTGTTCAGAGCAGAGATGTTTCCGGTCTGCAGCCCCGGCTTCCTCGAGGAGTCCAGTTCCCTGAAGCGACCTGCGGACCTTGGCAAGCATAACCTGCTGCAGGTCTATCCCTCCGAACGGGACTGGTGGGTGTGGCTTGAGGCCATGGGAGTCACCAACGTCAACCCGGAGGTCGGCCTGCAGTTCGACAGCTACGATCTGGCGCTGACGGCAGCGCGGCAGGGTATCGGCATCGCGCTAGGCCAGCAGCCTTACGTCAGCCGTGAGCTTGCTACGGGGCAGCTCATCGAGGTGTTTCCCGGGGTCAGGGTGCCAAATCCCAACAAGTGGTATCTCGCGTGTCGTGCGGAGCATGCCAACAATCCGAAAATCAACACTTTTCGCCGATGGCTCCTGCGTGAAGTGGCGCAAGACCCAGACCTTCTGAGCGACGGAGTTACCACTGTCGCCTAGATTCCGGCTGGGTTCTCTACCTCACGACCGAGCAGCTTGAGGTCCGAGTAGCGATCCCCAATGCGGTGATGCGGGCGTCCTCCCGTTGCGGCGCCGAGGGCCACCACCAGTTCGTCCGCGGCGGGCGCGTCGTAGATCGAGAATTGCACCGTCAGGTAGTGGGATCGTCGCCCCGTGTCGTGCTTGTCCATCAGTGGTACGTAGATCGGCGAATTCGCAGGGCCTCGGGTATTGGTGAAGCCAAGGTACGACTTGGCGCCAACTGCTTCCCGATAGAAGTTACCGTAACGAAGGGTATGGATCAGCGCTGAGGCATGTTCAATCTCGCAATCCGTGCCCGCTACAGCCGCCTTGCCATAAGCCTCGATGGCGTCTCCGGAGCCGGCCAGCCCAATCAGTCGATCGGTCAGCAACTTGCCGAGCACCGGCGCCATGCGCTGGATCTCAGGTTGTAGATCCTCCACGTAGCCTTTTCCTGCCCAGGGGTTCCTGACCACTGCTGCGACGCCGATGATCCGCAGGGGCGGTTCGGCAGCACGCTCACCTTCCCGCAGGATGTCTTCGTCAAAAGTGACGACTTTTCTCAATTCAGGGAGCATGGGTCTTCCTCCGGTCATGCGTGGCTTGGGTCAGGGCGGATATTGAGTTCGAAAGCCGGCTGTCGATCCTCGTCGAGCACCCGCAGCGTACTGCCGTTATCCCCCTGAATGCAGCACAGGGTCAAGGGCCGCCCAGCGAAGACCGGGCGCATTGCGCGAAAGTCCCAGCTGTTTTGCTCGGCACCGGGATGGTGGCGTCGGTGTGCGTCGAACAGGACCGTTGCCATCAAGGGGCCATGGACGACAAGTCCGGGATAGCCTTCCACGCCGGTTGCGTAGGGCAGGTCGTAGTGAATCCGGTGGGAGTTGTAGGTCAGGGCCGAGTACCGGAACAAGGTTACCGGGTCCACTTCCCAGGGTTCTTCCCAGTCCATTTCACCAAGCGCACTGCGCTCCTCGGCGGTGGGCCTCTGTTGGGCCCCAGTGGGCGCTTCCCGGTAGACCAGCGTCTGCACTTCCTCCAGGGTGGCACCCGCCAGGGATTCGAGTTCGTGCCGAACGGTGACGAAGCAGAGCCTCCCGCTCCGTCCCGACTTCTGCTCCACCCGCTCAACAAGGCTCCGTCTGGTCAGTTGCTCACCGACGCGGAATACTCCCGCCTGCTGCACCCGACTTGCAGCCCACATGCGCCTGGGCAGCCCGGTATCTGGCAGGAATCCGCCGGTCCTCGGGTGCCCATCGCTGCCGGTCCGGGAAGCTGTGGGAGAGGGTTGAAACAGCATCCACAGCCAGGGCGCCGGAATCGCATCGCCCGGCCCTGGTTGGTCGGGCCAGTTCAGCAGGGCGGCCATGCGGGTCGCCGCCCCGGCGGAAAGCAGGTCCTGTTCGGTCTGGACGACCCGGATGTCTCCAGAGTCCTGCATCAGAAGGATTTTGGCATTCCCAGTTCGTGGGTCGCGATGTGGGAGAGGATCAGGTTGGTCGATATGGGCGCTACCTGATACAACCGAGTCTCGCGGAATTTGCGCTCAACGTCATATTCCTCGGCGAAACCGTAGCCCCCGTGGGTTTGTATGCATGTATCGCCGGCAGCCCAGGAGGCCTCGGCGGCCAGCATCTTGGCCATGTTGGCCTTGGAGCCACAGGGCAGGCCGGCATCGTACATTGCGGCGGCGTCACGCACGATTGCCGCGGCCGCTTCGGTCTGAATGTAGGCGCGGGCGATGGGAAACTGGACGCCCTGGTTCTGGCCAATGGGCCTGCCAAATACCTCCCGCTCAATTGCATAACGCGAAGCCTTGTCCACAAAGAAACGGGCATCACCTATGCATTCTGACGCTATCAGGATGCGTTCGGCGTTCATGCCGTCCATGATGTAGCGAAACCCCCGGCCTTCCTCGCCAATCAGGTTGGCGACCGGGACCCTGAGGTTGTCGAAGAACAGGGCCGTGGTGGCATGGTTCATCATGGTCCGGATCGGCTTGATGCTGAGCCCATTGCCCAGTGCCTCACGGATATCCACCAGCAGCACGCTCATGCCATCGGTGCGCCGCGCGCAGTCCTCGCGGGACGTGGTGCGGACCAGCAGGATCATGAAGTCGGAGTGCTCGGTGCGAGAGATCCAGATCTTGGCGCCATTCACCACGTAATGATCGCCGTCACGCACCGCGCGCGTGCGAATCCTGGTGGTGTCGGTTCCGCTGGTTGGCTCGGTCACCCCGAAGGCCT
Organism: Gammaproteobacteria bacterium; assembly: GCA_030831085.1. Classification (GTDB taxonomy): domain Bacteria; phylum Pseudomonadota; class Gammaproteobacteria; order Steroidobacterales; family Steroidobacteraceae; genus SG8-30. The sequence goes on along the minus strand of JAURLT010000055.1, from coordinate 14,164 downwards.
GTAGCCTGACTTCGCCACGTGCAATGGCGGGCAGCAGATTCTCTTTCTGGACTTCGCTGCCGTGACGCAGGAGGGTGCCCATGGTGTACATCTGCGCATGACAGGCGCCGCCGTTGCACCCCGCGCGGTGGATCTCCTCCAGAACCGCGCAGGCTGCGGCAAGGGGTAACCCGGAGCCCCCGTAAGCCTCTGGGATCAGCAACGACAGGTAGCCCGACTCAGTCAGGTCACGAACAAACTCGGTTGGGTAGGCGCGTTCGGCATCCAGGCGGCGCCAGTACTCCCCGGGATAGCGGCTGCACAGCCGGGCTACCTCCTGGCGAATTTCCGGAAAATCACCCCCGGCGTGGGAAGAGTCATCTTGATTCATGGCCCTGATCTTATGACGGTTTCAGATATTGATCTATGGTATGTTTTTTATACTTAACATGTATTTTATGGATACCTAAAAGTGGCCAACCTGGAGCTGAGACGCCTCCGTAACTTTCTCGCGGTCGTCGAGGCCGGCAGCATCAGTGCCGCGGCGCTGCGCCTTGACCTGCCCCAGCCAGCGCTGAGCCGGGAATTGCGACTGCTTGAGGAGAGCCTGGGTTGCAAGCTTCTGATCCGCCACAGGAGAGGCGTGGTTGCTACCGCGTCGGGTGAAGCGCTGCTCGGACAGGCTGCCGACCTGCTGCGCCGGGCGGCAACCCTCGAACAGTCGGTGCGCGCCGCTGCGGGTCGGGTGGAGGGGGAGCTTGCCCTGGGCATCATTCCTACCGTGGCCCACGGAATCGCCGGCTGGTTCCTGAAGCAATTCTGGTCCGTCTATCCTGCCGTGCGTGTGCGCGTCGAGGAGTCCTTGAGTGGCAACCTGATCGACATGCTGGGAAGAGGCTCGATCGACCTGGCGATTACCTATCTTCCGGGGCGCTTGCGCGGCATGGACAGCCGCCTGCTGCTTGAGGAAACCATGCACCTGATCGGGTCCCGGGACAGCCCGCTTGCAGGATCCCGACCCATCCCGCTCCGCACTGCGTTGAGCGAGCGCATGGCGCTACCAGGACCGGATCATGCGCTTCGCCGCCTCGTCGAGGGAGCGGTTCGTGGGGTCGGTGCTCGCCTGGATGCCGTGATCGAGGTGAACTCGCTGGCCCTGCAACTGGACCTGGTAAGGCGAGGACTTGCACACACCGTCCTGCCGCTGGCGACGGTGGGCGCCCAGCTGGACCGAGGAGAGCTGTTTGCGCGGCCGTTGAACTCACCAGCCATCAGCAGGCAGCTTGCCATCGTGACGGCAAGGAGACGCCCGATGTCGGCGGCCTGTGTCGCCATGCGCGAACTCTGGCTGGAGTCGGTGCCGTCCCAGATCAGGTCGGGCAGCTGGCCAGGTGCCGTGAGCCTGGCCTGATCCTCGTCAGCCGCTACCGCCCGCCAGGGTGAGCAGCGTTCCCGTGTCGGCGTCGCCTACATAGATCCCCGAGACGTTTGACTTGCGTTCCTCGAGGAAACGCTCGAGCATGACCCTCTCCGCCCGGCTCGCCATCGATTCCAGCGGGAGCCCATCCAGTGGCAACTCCAGCAACTCATCGTTGGGTTGCCGTGGATGAATCCGCGTGGCCTGGCCTCGATGCACAATATGCTGGATCGGGCCATCCTCGTAGACTGCAAACAGGTAGGGAAGCCCCGCGTCATAGCCGGCGGCGGCCAACTCGCCCAGTAGCCCGCTGCCGTCCTCCCGGCCGCCCAGCCGAAAAGCAGAGGGCACTGCATACCCGGCTGCGGTCCGCCGGAGCAGCAGCTTTCCGTCGATCTCGACGACCGCGCTCACACGCAGGTCGCGACGGTTGGGCATGGCATCCAGCGCCTGTCGCAGCAGTCCAAAATGCAGGTAGGCGCCCCCCACGAATCCCAGTGGCGAGCGGGTCGTGTGGTCGAAGAACTCTATCCGTCCAACCAGGATGTCATGGTCACCCATGGGGATCACCTGATGCATCCGGCAGTCGAACCAGGCGACTGTGTTTTCCAGCAGCGGATTGCCCAACCGTGATGGCTGCCAGGTTGTATCGGCAAACTTGTCGATTCCTCTGCGTGCAAAGTGGCTGGAGATCTCCTGCTGCTCGTCGGACAGTATGTTCACGGCGAACCGAGTGGTCTGGCGCCATCCCTCGATGCCGGCGGCTGAAGCCGCAATGCAGACCGTTACCAGCGGCGGCTCGAGCGAAACCGAGGAAAAGGAGTTGGCCGTGAAGCCGAGCAGGGTGCCGTCATCCAGTTTTGTTGTGATGACGGTCACCCCGGTCGCGAAGCAGCCAAGCGCCCTTCTCAGCTCAAGCGGGTCGAGGAATTCACTCATGAGCGGGCATGGTCCTGACGCAGGGACCGCAGCAAGGCCATGCTCATCAGCATGCCGACGAAAATGACCGGGAAGGAAGCAGCGAGAACCCCCAGCCTGATAATGTCCATGCCCCCTACGAAGATCATGAAAAGTGGCAGCACGCCCGAAGCCAGCGCCCAGAACACACGGTGCCAGCGTCCAGGGTTGTCATCAGCGCGCAACTCGGCGGTGACGGTCGAGGCCAGCGTGTAGGAAGCGGAATCATAGGTGGTGGCAACTGATACCACGCTTACCAGTGCGAATAGGGTCAGTACCGCCATGCCCAATGGAAGGTGCAACAGCATGCGGGTCAGCGCCACGTTCTTGTCTTGGGTGGCCATGATTTCCACCACCGGCAACTGTCCCTGTAATTCCAGGAACAAACCGTAGTTGCCCAGCACGAAATAGAACAGCCAGCATCCGGTGGATCCAAACAGCACCATTGAAAAGATCACCTGACGCAGGGTCCGTCCGCGGGAAATGCGGGTGACAAAGACCCCGATGACAGGCGCATAGGCAATCCACCACGCCCAATAAAAGATGGTCCAGCTCTCGACAAAGCCCGTGGCCTCGACTGGATCCGTCCACGTCATCATGCGCACAAAATTGCTGGCCATGAAGCCCAGCGTGTCAGTGCTCATCTTCAGGATGAACAGGGTGGGCCCGACCAGCAGGATGTAGAGCAACATCAGGAGCGCAGCCAGCACGTTCAGGTCGCTAAGCCGTTTTATGCCTTTTTCAAGCCCGAGAAACACGCTGAAGGAAAACATCGCGACGCAGAAGGCAAGCACTGCCATCTGCAGGGCAAAGGAGTTCGGCACCCCAAGGATTTCGGCGCATACCGTTGAAATCATCGGTCCGATCATGCCGAGCGATGTGCCAGTGCCGCCGAGCAGCGCAAGCATGGCGATGGTATCGATGCTTCGCCCCAGCAGGCTCCGGTTGCCTCGTGCGCCGAGTATGGTATGGCAGCCAGTACTGGCGCACAGGTGCGGGACCTGTCGCTGGTAGAAGTGATAAGCAATGGCGATGGTGGGCAACGCGTAGATGAACCAGGCCGTCACGCCCCAGTGAAACGGACCGTAGGCGGACGCCCATTCGATCGCGGCGGATGAGCGCGGCTCAATACCAAAGGGCGGGGACTGGTAGTAATAGACCCACTCGGTACCGGCCCAGACCAGCAGCGTCGCGCCCGTCCCGGCACAGAACAGCATGCCCGCCCACGAGAAGTTGGAAAAAGCGGGCCGCGCTTCCTCGCCACCAAGCCGGATCTTGCCGTAGCGACTCATGCCAAGTGCTATCAGGAAGATGATCAGGGCAGAGCAGGCCAATTGGTACAGCACACCAAAGTGTCGGGTGATCCCCGTGTACAGCCAGCTCACGACCTCCGCTGATCGCTCTGGCGCTAGGCCGAGTGGCGCGCAGATCAGGACGATGGCCGATATCACGATTGCGAACATGGCGCGGTCCACCCGTGGGGTGGATGGCGAGTCGGTCGAGTGCTCCACTTGGTGCATCAGCGCATGACAAATGGGTTGGCGATCGGGGTGCTGGACGTGTTCAGCCAGATCGTCTTGGTTCGGGTGTAGTCGTAAATCGCCTGGGCTCCACTCTCCCTGCCATAGCCACTATGGCGGAATCCGCCGAACTCCGCGATAGGTGACACCATGCGGTAAGTGTTGACCCATACGATGCCGGCGCGTAGCGCCTTGCTCAGGCGTAGCGTACGGGCGCCATCCCTGGAAAACACGCCCGAGGCCAGCCCGTAGCTGGATCGGTTCGCCAGCTCGACGGCTTCAGCTTCAGTCCGGAAACGCAGCACGCTCAGTACCGGGCCGAATAGTTCAGTATCCAGGATGGTGTTGTCGGGTGACGAGCAATCGATGACCGTCGGTTCGTAGTACCAGCCCTCGCCCAGTCCGGGTGGCTGTCGACCGCCGCAGAGGAGCTTGGCGCCCTGGGCAACGGCCCCGGCCACTTCGCGCTCGATACGTGCCAGCTGGCCCCGTGTCGCGAGTGGGCCCATCTGGGTGTCTTCCGCCATTGGGTCGCCGATCCTGATCTGGCTGGCGATGCCCACCAGCTTCTCCAGGAACTGATCGGCAATGGATTCATGCAGGAGCAGGCGGGAGCCGGCAACGCAACTCTGTCCGCTGGCGCCGAAAATACCCGCGACCACCCCGTTGACCGCGCTCTCCAGGTCAGCATCTTCGAAAACCAGAACCGGCGACTTGCCACCTAGTTCGAGTGATACCTCGGCGAGGTTCTCCGCCGAGTTGCGGATGATGTGGCGGGCGGTCTCCGGGCCGCCTGTAAAGCTGATCCGGTCGATGCCCGGGTGCGACGTCAGCGCCCTTCCGCATGGCTCCGCAAGACCGCTGATGATGTTGACCACGCCCGGCGGAAGTCCTGCTTCTTCGATGATGTGGCCGAATTCGAGCATGGCCGCCGGCGCATGTTCAGAAGCCTTCAGGATGACCGTATTGCCTGCTGCAAGTGCCGGAGCCATCTTGACCGCGGTCAGGAACAGCTGCGAATTCCATGGCACCACGGCGGCCACGACTCCCAGTGGCTCCCGGGTAGTCATCACCATCATGTCAGGCTTGTCGATGGGCAGGGTCTCGCCATGCAACTTGTCAGCCAGCCCGGCATAGAAATGGAAGTATTCGGCAATGTAGCCGGCCTGCCAGCGGGTCTCCTTGAGCATCTTGCCTGTATCCGTGGTCTCGATGCTGCCAAGAGCCTCGGATTTCCCGGCCAGCAGGTCGCCGATGCGGCGCAGGAACTTGCCCCGTGCGGTTGCGTTGGTGGATGCCCAGGGTCCTTCTGTGAAGGCCCTGCGTGCAGCGGCCACGGTCCGATCGACGTCTTCCGCGGTGGCATCCGGCACGCTGGCCCAGGGCTGGCCAGTGGCGGGGTTGATCGTCTCGAAGGACCTGCCTCCCGAGGCATCACACCACGCGCCGTCGATGAACATTTGATATCTGCTAGTGTTGTTCATGGAGTGACCCTGCCATTCACGGGAGGTGTAAGTTGGCAAGTAATCGTCATGAACGCAAGCACAGTCAGCGGTTTGAGGCGGGCCTGGCGGTGCGCCGCGAGGTGGTCGGAGCGGATTACGTGCAATCCGCACTCGATGGCGCCACGGCACTGACCTGGCCGTTACAGGAACTGGTGACCGAGTACTGTTGGGGAGAAATCTGGACCCGCGAAGGACTGTCGCGCCGGGATCGGAGCCTCCTGAACCTGGGCATGCTGGCGGCGCTGAATCGCGGCCAGGAGTTCCGGCTGCACGTACGGGGTGCGCTGAACAACGGCTTGAGCCGTGAGGAAATAATCGAGGCCTTGCTACAGGTGACCATCTACTGTGGGGTGCCGGCCGGCGTGGAGGCCGTCCGCAATGCCAAGGCGGTTTTTGACGAGATCGATGCTGCTGGCCAGGCGGGAGGCAGTGAATGAGCCGCAAGCAGGTCATCGGCGGACCCCTGGTAATCGGAGGTCGGCAACTCTCCCTCTCGCGGGCCATTCGCGCTGGGGACTTCGTGTTCGTGACCGGTCAGGTGCCCATGCGCGATGGCGAGGTGGTAACCACCGGTAGCGTCGAGGAGCAGACCGAGCTGGTGCTTGAGCGGATCCGTGAGGTGCTGGCCGAGGCGGGCTGTGAGTTGGGGGACGTGGTGAAGGCCATGGTCTGGCTGCGGGATCGTGCCGACTTTCCGGGGTTCAACCAGGTCTACGGCCGGTTTTTCCCGGTCGAGCCACCGACCCGCTCGGCAGTCGTCAGTGACTTGCTGGTAGACGTTCGGATCGAGGTGGAAGTGATCGCCTACCGCCCTGTCTGAGCCCGTGCGGCGAGTGCATCGGACTGTTGGCGCACGTGCTGCTGGGCGATTTCCATGAAGGCCTCGGTCTCGGGCCGGTGGGCAGCGCCCTCCGGGCGCACCAGGTACACGCCGCGGCCCCGCGAATAGCTGTTGGTCAGAGGGCGCACCAAGCGACCCTGAAGGAGCATCTCGTCGATCACCCCGCCGAAACCGAGGGCCAGGCCCTGCCCCTCGAGTGCGGACTGGATCAGCACATTGTAGGTGTTGAAGTGAAGCGTTCGTGCAGGCTGCGGCGAGCGGATACCCGCACGCTCGAGCCACCACCACCAGTTTTCCGAGCCGTGGTACGGGCCGTCGAGCACCAGCAGTGTGTGTCCAAGCAGGTCACTCGCACGCTCGATGGGGCCGACCTCTTCAAGATAACTCGGCGCGCAGACCGGGAACGAGTCTCCACCGCAGAGGGGGGTGGCCTCGATCTCCGGCCAGCGGCCCTCGCCATAGCGAAGGCTGATGTCGATGCGCTCGCGGGTCAGGTCCAACAGGTCGTCTGACACAACGACCTGAACCTCCAGGTCACGAAACAGCGACCTGAAACGCCGAAGAGGCGTTACCAGCCAGTAGGAGGCGATGGCGTGAGTGGCGGAAATGGTGAAACGCCGGGCGGGGTGCCCGGAGCGAATCCTCGAGACGCCATCGGCGATGTCGAGCAAGCCGCGCCGGACCAGTCGATAGAGTTCTGCGCCGTTGGGCGTCAGCCGCAATCCCCGGTGAACCCGGTCGAAAAGAGCAACTTCAAGTTCCTTCTCGAGGCCCCTGATCTGTTTGCTGACGGCCTCCCGGGTGACGCCCAGTTCCTCGGCAGCACGGCTGAAACTGCTGTGTCTGGCTGCCGATTCAAAGGCCAGCAGGGAGGTGACGCCCGGGAGTCGATGACGCAATCCTTCCATGAACTCCAGGTTCCGGATTGAGAACTTGCCGTGCAGTTTACAAGAAGACCCTAATCCGGTGTGATATCGCCATGAAATTCGATCTGGTCATCAATCTCGAACGAATGGACGACAGCCTGGACATGCGGGAGGTCGTGCAGCACGTGACTGAAATGGTGGAGATGGCCGACGAGGGAGGGTTTGCCATTGCCTGGGCCGCCGAGCACCACGCACTGGAGATGACCATCGCGCCCGGTCCATTCCAGTTGCTGGCTCACTGGGCTGCCCACACGAGCCGTATCCGGCTCGGAACTGCGGTGGCGGTCGCCCCGTACTGGCACCCGATCAAGTTGGCGGGCGAGGCGGCCCTGTTCGACCTCCTGTCGGGAGGCCGCCTGGAGTTCGGGATCGGCCGCGGTGCTTACCAACGGGAATTCGACCGCATGATGCGCGGCATGCCCCAGAACCTCGGTGTGCCCATGATGCTCGAGATGATTCCCGCCCTGAAGGCGCTGTGGCAGGGCGACTACGCGCACGAGGGGGAATACTGGTCATTTCCCGCCGCCACCTCCTGCCCCAAGCCGCTTCAGAAACCGCACCCGCCGATCTGGGTGGCGGCCCGGGATCCCGGAACCTTCAACGCGGCGGTGCGCGAGGGTCACAACATCATGACCTGGCCGCTCACTCGGCCCTTCAGCGAGCTCGAGGAGTACCTGCGGCGTTTCGAGTCGGCGCTGGCAGCCGCCCCGGGCGTGTCCCGTCCGAAGTTCATGACCATGCGGCACGTGGGCATCTATGCGCGCAAGGGGGGCGAGGAGCCCTTCCTTGCGGCGATCCAGCGGCAGGGTCGGCAGTTCGAAAACCTGTTCCGCAACCTGGCGCCAGTGGCGAACGGATTTCCCATCGAGGTTGACCCGGCGCTGCTCACCAACCAGGCTGAGTACTCTCGCGAAAGCCTGATGGAGAACGTGATCCTCGGCACGCCGGACCAGGCCATCGACAGGCTCAAGCGCTACGAGGCTGCCGGCGTCGACCACTTCTGTTTCAACTCGGCGTACGGTTTGCCGCTCGAGCACCAGAAACGCTCACTGCGTTTGTTCATCGATGAGGTGATGCCCGCGTTTGCAGGCCCGGCCTCAAGACAGGCTGCGCTGGCCTGACACTCATGCCCCCCACCCAGGGCTTCGGCACCCGATGGGAGCTGTCCGGTTCCGGACCGCCGCTTGTCCTGATCCATGGCCTCGGCCTGAACCGGAAAACCTGGCGCTGGGTTCGCCCCAGTCTCGAGAGAAGCTTTACCGTATTGGCCTATGATTTTCCCGGTCATGGACAGACCCCCGCCCGTAACGTGGAGCAGGGGCTCTTCCTCGAAGACTTCATTGCCCAACTCAATGAACTCGTGGACACAGTTGGTTTCGCGCGCTTCCTGCTGGCTGGATTTTCCCTTGGCGGACACGTGGCCCAGGCCTACACGCTGGCTCACCCGCAGCGGGTTGGCGCGCTCGCGGTGCTGCATTCTGCGTGCGGGAGAACGCCCGAGGAACGCGCCGCGATCGAGCAGCGCATGCTCGCCTCGATCGCCCAGGGGCCCGCACCGCTAGTGCCGGCTGCGCTCCAGCGCTGGTTCACCCCGGCTTTCGGAGCCATGCACCCAGAGGTACTCGACGAGGTTGGTCACTGGGTGGCTGCAACCGATCCCCGGTCCTTTGCTGCAGCCTATGGGGTGCTATGCGAGGCAGATCAGCGACTGAGCCCCCGCCTCGGGCAGATTCAGTGCCCGTCTCTGGTGCTTACCGGCGATGAGGATTACGGCAACTCACCTGCCATGGCGGAGCGGATGGCCAACGCCATCCCCGGCGCGACCTGTGCCATCCTGTCAGGACTTCGCCATATGGCGCTGGCCGAGAATCCATCCGCAGTGCTCGGCGTGCTCAAGCCATTTCTCGAGGCCCACGCAGCTCGCACGGCGCCCACCGCACAAGACCTGTCCAAGGAGAGTGCATGATCGATTTTTCTCCCTCCGAGGAGCAGCAACTCCTGATCGACAGCGCACGCGCGTTCGTGCGCAAGGAGCTTTTGCCGCACGAGGATGTAGTCGAACGCGAAGACTGGATCCCGGACGACCTGTACGCACAGGTCAAGCAGCGGGCAATCGACGCGGGGTTTTATGCCGCGAACATCTCGGCGGACTACGGCGGCGGAGGGTTGGGTGCTCTCGACTTTACGCTGATGGAACTGGAGTTTGGCTGGGTTTCCTATGCACTCCACTACATCGTGCACCGACCGTGCAACATCCTTCAGGCCGGCACGGCTGAACAGATCGAGCAGTACCTGAAGCCCACGGTCAGGGGTGAGCGGCTGGACTGCATTGCCTTCAGCGAGCCCGGTGCCGGTTCCGACCTCGGCGCCATGAGTACCCGTGCGGTGCGCAAAGGTGCCGACTATGTGATCAATGGCGCCAAGCACTTCATCAGCTTTGGGGTGCGTGCCGATTACGTGATCCTGTTCGCGGTCACCGACGTCCTCGACACCCCACGTGGAAAGCGCAATGAGGTCAGCGCTTTCCTGGTGGACAAGGGCATGCCGGGTTTTTCGTGGCGCAAGGGTCCCGTGTGTACCTCGCACCGGGGTTACGACCACGCTGAACTGTTCTTCGAGGATTGCCGGGTACCAGCTAGTAGCATGCTCGGCCGTCCCGGTGAGGGATTCGAACTTGCCAACAAGTGGCTTTCCCCGGGCAGGTTGTCGGTCGGTGCCCTGGCGGTTGGTCGCGCCCGTCGCGTGCTGGAGTTGTCGGCGGGCTGGGCGGCGAGCCGCAAGCAGTTCGGTCAGGCCATCGGCAAGTTCCAGGGCACCTCTTTCAAGCTGGCGGATATGTACACGGAGCTGGCGGCCGCCGAGATGCTCACCCTGCGCGGGGCCTGGAAGCACGATCGGGGCATCATGAGCGACGAGGACGCGGCGAGCGCCAAATTGTTTGCTACCGAGATGCTCGGGCGTGCCACTGACCACGCCGTGCAGATCTTTGGTGGCATGGGGCTGATGAACTCCTTGCCGATTGAGCGCTTTTGGAGGGATGCGAGACTGGAACGCATCTGGGACGGTACCAGTGAGATCCAGCGGCACATCATTTCCCGAGCAATCCTGAGGCAATTGGAGCGATGACTCGCCCTGCACCAGAAGCAGTCACAACCGTCGGTATCGTCGGCTGCGGCGTCATCGGAGGTGGCTGGGCGCTTCATTTCCTGGCACAGGGGCTGAAAGTCCTTGCTGCCGACCCCCATCCGCGTGCTGCAGAAAGATTTGCGGCCATGGCAAAGACTGCATGGCCACAGCTGGAGCGCCTGGGCCTCAAGCCCGGGGCATCACTGAACAACATTGAGTTCCTCGACAGCATCGAGGCTGTTGCCAGCCGCAGCCATGTCATCCAGGAAAGTACGCCGGAGAATCTCGAGTCAAAGGTCGCCATGCTGGCACGCATTGATGCTGCTGCCGCGCAGGACACGGTCATCCTCTCAAGTACCTCCGGGCTGCGTATGACCGACATGCAGACAGGATGCAGATTTCCAGGCCGTACCGTGGTGGGCCATCCGTGGAATCCGCCTTACCTCATTCCCCTGGTCGAGGTGGTGGGCGGTCAGCAAACGGACAGCGATGCCGTGGACTGGGCAGAGCGTTTTTATGTCGCTTTCGGCAAGAAGGTCGTCCGGATGGAGCGCGAGGTGCCAGGCTTCATTGCCACACGCCTGCAGGAGGCGCTGTGGCGGGAAATGCTGCATATGATCGATGCCGGCGAGGCAACTCCGGAACAGATTGACGACGCGATCCGGTTCGGACCAGGGCTGCGCTGGGCCATCCTGGGTCCCTCCATGATTTATCACCTTGCCGGCGGTGAGGGCGGTATGGCTTACGTGCTGGAGCAGTTCGGGCCTTCCCTGAAGTGGCCCTGGACAAGGCTCGAGGCGCCAGAGTTGACTGACACCCTTCGTGATCAACTGGTGCGTGGCTGCGAGCGAATGTCAGCGGGGCGGAGCCTTGCGGAGATGACGGCCGAACGTGACCACTACCTGGTCGAATTGCTGGCGTTACTGTCCCGTAGCCGGGACGGGGAGGGAAACACATGAGTGACGGCGTGAGGGTGGAACGGGACGGGCCCGTTCTCGAAGTGACCATTGACCGGCCGCCCGTCAATGCCATCGACATCCCGACCAGCAAGGCCCTCGGCCAGGCTTTTGCCATGCTGCGGGACGATCCGGAATTACGCGTGGGCATCATCACCGGGGGCGGTGACAAGGTGTTTTCCGCGGGATGGGATCTCAAGGCTCTCGACAAGGGCGAAATGGCCCTCGACCGCTGGTGGGATGACGATTACGGCGAGGGCGGATTTGCCGGACTCACGGAATTCTGGGGCCTGAACAAGCCGGTCATTGCCGCCCTGAACGGCAAGACCATTGGCGGAGGTTTCGAGATTGCGCTGAGCTGTGACCTGCTGCTGGCCGCCGATCATGTGCAGTTCCGGCTCCCGGAGCTTCCGCTGGGCCTGGTGCCCGATGCGGGCGCACTGCAACGTCTGCCGCGCAGGTTGCCGAGAAACATCGCCATGGAAATGCTCTACCTTGGACGCTGGCTCAGCGCCCAGGAGGCCGCGGCTTTCGGGCTGGTCAATGCAGTGGTGCCAGCCGCCGAACTCATGCCGCATGCACGCAAGTGGGCCGCACAGATTGCTGGCTCCGCACCGAAGGCGGTCGAGGCACTCAAGGAAGTGACCAACGGCATCGAGGGTATGGCACCCCGCCGCGCCTACGAGGTCATGCGTAGCGGGTCCTTCCCGGCCTACGAGCGGATGCTCGGTTCAGAGGACGCTCGAGAGGGCGTCAGTGCATTTGTCGACAAACGTGAAGCGCGTTTCCGCGATCGCTGACGAGGCGGCGGGTTCCGCCGCTTTATCCCCTTCCCTGGACAGGCTGCTCGCGCCGTCCAGCATTGCCTTTGTCGGCGGGGATATCGCGGCAATGGCTATCCGGCGCTGCCGCGCAGCGGGTTTCCAGGGCCGCATCTACGCAGTTCATCCAAGCCGTGAACGCATCGAGGGCCTGGTCACGGTTCGCGACGTCGCGAATCTGCCGGAGGTACCGGATGCCGCCTTCGTGGGCGTCAATCGGGAGGCCACGGTAGAAGTAGTGGGTAGCCTGTCGGCGATGGGTGCCGGTGGTTGCGTGTGTTACGCCGCTGGATTTGACGAGGTAGGCGAGAAAGGCGGCAACCTGCAGCAGAGATTGGTCGAGGCCGCCGGCAGGATGCCCGTCATCGGCCCCAACTGTTTTGGTTACGTGAACTATGCCGATGGCTGCGCACTGTGGCCCTATCTGTTTGGCGACTCCGGCAGCGGTGATGGTCACGGAGTGGCAGTTATTTCGCAGAGTGGCAACATTGCCATGAACCTCTCCATGAACCAGCGGGAGGTGCGGTTCACTCATGTCATTACCACTGGCAACCAGGCCATTCTCGGTCCGGCGGATTACATCGACGCCTTGCTCAATGACCCGCGGGTTCGGGCAATCGGCATGTACCTGGAGGGCCTCGATGATGCTGCTGCGTTCTGCCAGGTCGCGCTACGCGCCCTGCGGCAAAGAGTGCCGATCGTCGTACTCAAAGTAGGCAGGACGGCGGCGTCTGCCGAGCGTGCCAGCAGTCACACAAGCTCCCTAACCGGTTCGGATGTCCTGCACGATGCGCTGTTCAGTCGTCTGGGGGTATTGCGTGTCGATTCACTTCCAGCCTTGCTGGAGACCCTGAAATTCCTCGACATTGTTGGTCCGTTGCGTGGCAGGCGTGTCGTGTCCCTGTCCTGCTCGGGAGGCGAGGCAGCGATCATGGCCGACCTGACGGCCGCGCACGGCCTGGACACGCCGCAATTTTCGGCCGCTCAGGTCAGCGAGCTCGAAGCCCAGTTTCCCGGCTACGTGACGGTGTCAAATCCCTTCGACTACAACACGTCCATCTGGGGCGACCAGCAGGCACTTGAGCGCTGCTTTTCGAGTTCACTGGGTGGTGAGCATGACCTGGCAATGCTGGTTGACGATCACCCGACGGTCGAATCCCCGGAGGTCTCTGAATGGTTCGATGCCGTCGAGGCATTTGTTTCCGCGCATGAGAGAACAGGCATGCCGGCCGCCGTGGTTTGTACCATCAGCGAGCTAATGCCGGACATCCTTCGGCGAGGCTTGCGTGAACGCGGCGTAGCACCCATGCAGGGGCTCGGCGAAGCATTGACCGCCGCCTCGGCGGCCGCCTGCTACGGCCAGAGGATCCAGCAGGCAGACGCTGTCCTGCTCCCGGGGCTGAAGGGCGCAAGTGTGGATGCCGTTCATTCGTCTGTGTTGCTCGACGAGTGGCAGTCCAAGCAGCTTCTGGCATCCGCAGCTGTGGCCGTACCCAGGGGACGCCGGGTCAGCGCCGGGGATGTGCCTGCCGCAGCACGTGAAGTAGGGTTTCCGGTGGCCCTCAAGGCCTGTGGGGCTGGGTTTGCGCACAAGTCCGAACAGCGAGCCGTGTGGTTGGCTCTGGGCAACGATGAGCAACTGCAAAAAGCCCTTGATGACCTGGTTACCCGACTGGGCTGCGGTCAGTTTCTTGTCGAGGCGATGGTTGAGCGGCCCGTTGCGGAGTTGCTGGTAGGCCTGCACCGCGATCCGCAATTCGGGTTGGCGCTGGTTATCGCCTCAGGCGGCGTGTTGGTGGAACTGGTGGCAGACAGCGTTTCGTTGCTTTTGCCGACCTCAGAGGCGGAGGTCAGGTCGGCCATATGCCGGCTCAGGGTGTGGAAGTTGCTGCAGGGGTACCGCGGCATGCCACCTGCTGACGTGGACGCTGCGGTAGCAGCGATATTGGCCATCGCCGGCCTCGCAGAAACGCGGGGCGAGGAACTACTGGAACTGGATGTGAACCCGCTGATGGTCCTGGCGAAAGGGCGGGGCGTGATGGCTGCTGACGCGCTGGCGCGTATCGTAAAAAAGGGAGACTCAGATGAATCGTGACGTCATCATTACTTGCGCAAT
>JAURLT010000054.1 GCA_030831085.1 Gammaproteobacteria bacterium | reverse complement strand
GAAATCGAGAAGATGCAGTCCGACCTCGCAGAAACCGTGTACGACAAGTTCGTGCATGAAATCCAGCAGGGCAAGAAGTATCCCGTTGTCACCGAGCCAGCCGGGGGCGTGTTGCGCATCAAGCTGGCGCTGGTAGACATGCGACTGAATGCGCCCGACTTCCAGTATCCGGGCAGGCTCGAGCAGTACGCCCGCTCAGCCGGCGAATGGACGCTGGTGGCCGAGCTGGTGGACGCCGGGTCTGGCGAATTGGTCGGTCGCCTGATGGATCATTGGGTCGATCCCGACGAGGAGCGGGCCAAGCGCTTCACCCGCATTGAGAATGACCTGGCCCTCAGCCGCGCCACCTACGTCTGGGCCGAGGCCGTTCGTCGCAAGCTGGAGGTATCGGCAATACGTATGCGCATGGAGGGCGTGGGGGAAGGCCTGCGTCGTACCGAAGGACAGCCGAAGCAGCCGTGATGCCGAAATTCATGACCCTGTCGCCCGTCGTTCTCTCGGCCTTTCTCGCCTTCACGGGCGAGGCTGCCGGCCAAGTCAACGAGGTGCCCATGCAGGGTATGGGTAACGAGTGGGTCAAGCAGCTCGATCTTAGGGGCAAGCTTGACTGGGAATGGCTGCGCACCTATCCGGCTGAGGTCTATTTCGCCACTCGGCGTGAGTCGTCACGACAGGATGACGTAGTCACCTCGTGGACCCGGATCGAATATCGCGACCTGCAAGAGCTTCCCAATCCGCACCGGAGCATCGCCAGCCAGGACCAGTGGGATTGCGCCGGTCGTCGCAAGGCCAACCTCGTGACGGTGTTCTACCGGCAGCCCAACCTGGTGGACTCCGCGGGCACCTCGACCGCCAACCTCACCAACTGGCAGGTCGTGGAACCCGGCACCCTCGGTGAACTTCTGCTGGAATTCGCCTGCGGCATTGAGCCGCGCTAGGTCGTTTGGGTCACCTTCTGCAGGCCGGCTGGTCGGTCCGGATCGATGCCGCGCGCGATGGCAGTCTGTAGCGCCATCCAATAGAAGGCCTGGATGGCAACGATCGGCTGGAGCGAAGCCGTGGTTGCCGGCAGTGGCAGATGCGCGGTCGCACCCAGCGGCGAGCCGCCGATCTGCAAAACCCTCGCCCCCTTCTCCAGCAGGGTATCTACCGCGCGCGCAAGGCCTGGCCTGCTGTCATCGTCCTGGCAAAATGCGAGTACTGGAAAGCCCGGCTCCGCAATGGCAATGGGCCCATGCAGGATTTCAGCGGCGCTGACGGCCTCGGCATGCAGGCGGCAGGTTTCCTTCAGCTTCAGGGCCGCTTCCTGTGCTACGGACAGGCCGGGACCGCGGCCGATCACGTAAAGGTGGGCAGCCTCACGCAGGACCGCAACCCCCTGCTGGAAATCGAGTTGGACGGAGCTGGACAGGGTAGTGGGTAGCGCGTCCAGCGCGTTGCCGAGATCGTCGTCGTCTGCCCAGCACGCCACTAGCCTCGCCAAGGCCGTCAGGGTGCAGATGAATGACTTGGTGGCTGCCACTGCCGACTCGCTTCCCGCGCCGAGGTCCAGCACTAAGTCGGCTCCGGCTGCCAATGGCGAAGCCGGGTCGTTGACGAGCGCAATGACCAGCGCCCCGGCACGCCGCGCTGCCGCAGCGCTGGCGATCAGATCCGGACTGCGTCCCGATTGGGAAATTGCGATGCAGACCATGTGGGTCATGTCCGGCGAGGCCCCATAGACCGAGCGCACCGAAGGCTCTGCCGAGCCGGTAACAATGCCGAGCCTCGTTTCGATAAGGTGCCGGCCGAAGGTGGCCGCGTGGTCGGAACTGCCCCGGGCCAGCGTGATCACCGCTTGCGGCCTGTTTGCCCTGAACTGGGCGGTCAACTGCCTCAGGGCCGGCCCCAGTGTGACGCCCTGGGCGCGCACTCGGGCCGCGGCCTCGGCTGCCTCGCGAAACGTCTGCGTTCCTGTTACCGGCCTGATGATGAGGATGCCTCGGTCATGCCCAGGTGCCGTGCCACGAAGGACCACTGGTCGGCCCAGTCCTCGACCTGCATCCAGGTCGGCTTGCCCGCCCCGTGTCCGGCCCGCGTTTCGACCCTGATCAGCACCGGGTTGTCGCAACCCTGGTCTCTTTGCAGCGCTGCAGCGAACTTGTAGCTGTGCCACGGGACGACACGGTCATCCAGTTCGGCGGTCGTCACCAGGGTCGGCGGATAGCATGCGCCCTTGCGCGTGTTGTGCACGGGTGAGTACGCCATGAGTGCCTTGAACTGTTGTGGGTCCTCGACGGTCCCGAAATCGCTCGACCACTGATAGGCGTTGGCACTGGCGGTGTGGTAGCGCAGCATGTCCAGCACACCCACTCCCGGCAGGGCTGCTCCGAACAGTTCCGGACGCTGGGTCAGCGTAGCGCCGACCAGCAGTCCACCATTGCTGCGGCCCATGATCGCGAGGCGCTCGGGGCGGGTGTATTTTTGGTCGATCAGCCACTCGGCCGCAGCGATGAAATCGTCGAAGACGTTCTGCTTCCGGGTCTTGGTGCCCGCCATGTGCCAGGCCGCGCCGTACTCTCCGCCGCCACGCAGGTTGGCCACCGCATAGGCGCCTCCCAGTTCCAGCCAGCCTGCCACCGACGCGCTGTAGGCGGGTGTGAGCGAAATGTCGAAACCGCCGTAGCCGTAGAGCAGGACGGGATTATCGCCATCACCCCGGAAATCCTTGCGGCGCGTGATGAACATGGGCACCCGTGTGCCGTCCCGGGAGGTATAGAACACCTGCTCGGTGACGTAGGGGGAGGGATCGAAGGCTACGCTGGGCAAGCGGTAGGGCGTGACGGTATCGCCGGCCACGTCGTAGCGGTAGAGCGCCCTGGGCGTCAGGTAGTCGGTGTAAGCAAAGAACGTCTCGCTACCCGTCAGGTTCTGGGGGAAGCCATCAGCGCTGCCGGCGCCTGGCAGCCTGACCTCGTTGCGCAGCGAGCCGTCTTTACGGTGAACGCGGACCACCGAATGGGCGTCCTTGAGATACTGGGCCACGAAGTGTCCCCCCACCAGGCTGGCCGATTCCAGGCGCTCTGCCTGCTCACCGATGAGGACCTGCCAGCTCGCAGGCGAGGCATCAGCAGGATCGATGGCCACCACGCGCCCGCGGGGCGCTCCCTGGGTGGTCTGGAAGTACAGCAGGTCGCCATCGTTACCCAGGAAATCGTAAAGACCGTCCCATTCGTCCAGCAGCCGAAGCACAGGGGCGTCCTCGACATCGAGGCGCTGCACGTAGATGGCGTTGCGCTCGTACCCATCAAAGATGGTGTACACCAGCCACCGACCGTCATCCGAGACCGAGGCTCCGGGATTGCGGCGCGGATGATCAGTGATTTCGAACACCAGCGCGTCGGCTTCCTGGTCGGTGCCCAGGCGGTGCAGGTGAACCCTCACCTGCTGCTGGTCGTCGCCGGTGCCGTCGGCTTTCCGTGGGTAACGCGAGTAGTAGAACGCGGACTCGTCCGGCAGCCAGGCCACGCCGGTGAACTTGGTCAGGCCGAGCACCTCGGCAAGGTCCTGGCCGCTCGCAACCTCGCGAATCCTCCAGGTCTTCCAGTCCGTGCCGCCGTCCGAGAGGGCATAGGCGACGTAAGTACCTTGAGGACTGATGGAGTATTGGGCCAGGGCGATGGTGGCGTCGCTCACCAGCTGGTTCGGATCGAACAGCACGCGCGGTTCGGCGGTCGGCGACTCGGACCAGTACAGGACCGCCTGGTTCTGGAGTCCGCGCTTTTCGGTAAAGAAGTAGCGCTCACCTTTCCGGACCGGCACCGAGTACTGGTCATAGTTCCACAGGGCGGTGAGTCGCTCGATCAGCCTCAGCCGCAGCGGGTGAGCTTCCAGGAACGGCCGGGCCACGCTATTCTGGGCGGCCACCCACTCCCTGACCTCCTCGCTACCCAGGGCTTCCATCCATCGGTAGGGGTCTGCGATCTCGGTACCGTGATAGGTGTCAAGCTGCGGACTGCGCGGGCTGGGGGGGTAATCGAGACCCGAAGTGGCCCCGGCATGGGGCGCTTCTGCCCGTGCTGCGCCGGCTGCGAGGAGGACGCTCGCCACGAAATAAACAATGAACTGTGGATTGATCATGCTCAATGGCCTGTCGCTGAAGTGCGCAGATCCTATCCAACCCGCATGGCCGGGCCAACCCCCGGGCGGGCGGAACCAAACTGTGACGGGTTTACCGGAACTGTGACGGCCGACGCCGTGTCCAAGCCGTACCATGAACGCTGTCTGTCGTGTAATGCGGAGAGTCCCATGCAGAACCCTCGCCTGATGCCCTATGCCTTGGTGGCCCTGCTGTGGCTATCGGCCTGTACGCCCGCGGAGGAGCCCAAGAACCCAGAAGCTGACCTCGCCGCCCGCGAGGCGGAACTGGCTCGTCGGGAAGCCGAACTCGAGCTGCAGGAGCGCGAGGCCGAGCTGGCCCGCCGTGAGGCGGAACTTGCCGAGCGTGAGCAGCCGCCTGCCAAGCCCCCGGCTCCGGCACCCAGGGCTGCTATCGCGGCAGCTCCGGCTCCAAAGCCGGCAGCTGCGCCAGCGCCTGTCGCAAGGCCAGCCGCCAGCCAGCCCGCGCCGGCCGCGGCGAGGCCGGCTGCACCCCCATCGCCGTTGGTCGTGCCGGCAGGCACTCGCTTGTCCGTGGAGTTGCTGTCGCCGCTCTCCAGCAAGGACAACCGGCGAGGTGACCGGATCGAGGCCCGGGTCGTCGCCGACGTCATGATCAATGGCGAGCGCGCCATTCCCACCGGCAGCACGGTGTCGGGTACGGTGACCGAACGGACTTCTGGCAGCAAGCGCATTGGTGCCACGCCGAGCATCACTGTGGCCTTCGATACCCTCGCCCCGGATGCAGACCGGGCCGTGGCGATGTCGGCGCGCTTCACCGAAACCGGCAAGAGCGAGGGTGGCCGGGACGCCGCCAAGATTGCCGGCGGCGCGGTGGCCGGTGCGGTCATTGGCAAGCAGGTCGAGGACGACAAGGGTGCCGTGGTCGGCGGGCTGCTCGGTGCTGCGGCAGGCGCCGCGGCCGCCAAGAACACCGGCACTGAGGCCGAGGTCCCGGCAGGGCGGGTGATCACTCTGGTGCTGGATGATGCGGTCGAGGTGAAGCGCTAGACGCCGGTACTGTGGCGAGGGCTCCAGTCCACCAGCGCACTGCGCCTTGCGCGCCACGCCTCTCGTCCCTGTCCCCAGACCCTGACGGTCACGTGGGACAAGGGCGGGGGCAGGGCGGCCTCGCGTAGCCCCTCTGAACCCAGTCGCCTGGCTAACGCTACAGAACGCTCGTTGGCGTCCTCGATGCAGTGGATCACCTCGGGCCAGCCGAGTTCCTCGAAGGCAAAGTCCATGCAGGCCACTGTTGCCTCGAAGGCCAGGCCGCGCCCCTGTGCTGCACGGGTCACGGCCCAGCCGATTTCCTGGCCCGGCCACCCCTCAGGATGGTTGGGGCCGATCCGGCCGATCCACTGCCCGCTGGCCTTTTCGAAGACGGAAAACATGCCGTAGCCCCGCAGCACCCAGCCGCCGATCTGCCCGGCATAAGTGCGCCACGCCTGCGGACGAGACTGCACGCCACCGAGGTGTGCCATCACCTCCGGGTCGGCGAGGGAGGCTGCCACGGCATCGAGGTCACTGGCCCTCGGCTCGCGTAGCAGGAGCCGCGGCGTTTCGAGCGAGATGACTGGCAACATCCGTCACAACTCCACCAAGAAAAAGGGCTGCCCAAGAGGGCAGCCCTTTCCGTGCCGCGCCCGGAAAACCTAGAAGTCCTTACGAATGGTCAAACCGAAGGTGCGGGGCTGGTTGGGATAGCCGGACAGGCTGCCTGCCTGCGCGACCGAGGGGAAGGAACTGACCAGGTAATTGTCGTCGGTCAGGTTGCGGCCCCAGAGCAAGAACGACCAGCCGTTGACGGCAGCACCAAGGCTGGCATTCAGGGTGCCCACCTCCCGCGTGGCCACCGATCTCGGCACGTTCTCCGTGACCTGTACCTCGTCCTCATACAGGTAGTCCGCCCGCAGGAAGCCGTCCAGTCCCATGGCCTGCCACTTCAGCGTGAAGCCTACCGACAGGCTGGTTCCATGGATGCCAGCAGGCTTGGAGCCACTGAGGTCCGCCGGGCCGGCCGGGCCCTGGGCGTTCGTGAAACTGTCGTAAACCGGATCCAGGAAAGTGCCGGCTACGTTGATGTCCAGTTGGGGAATCGGGGCCCAGAGCAGTTCCACCTCGACGCCCTCGGTCGACTGCTTGCCCGCATTGGCGAGGCTGAACGCCGTGCCGACGAACAGGTTGTTCTGGAAGCCCTTGATCTCCTGATCGAAGACCGCAATGTTGAGGGCCACGGTGTCCCAGCGGGCCTTCATGCCCACTTCGTACACGGTGGCTTCTTCCGGACCGGCGAAACGGGTGCCATACCGCGGGTAGTACGGATTGGCGTAGCCGCCGAGCGGTGATCGTGGCGGGTTGGCCGGATCGAGTACGGGTCTGCTGTCGCGCGAGAGGTTCCACGAGGTGGCCTTGAAGCCGGTGGAAACGCCCGCGTAGACGTTGATGTTGTCGGTGGCCTCAAAGCTCAGGCGCAGTGTGTAGGTGGTGTCGCTGTCGTTGGTCTTGCCGTTATCGAAGGGAACCACCGGTGCGAGGAACTGGAACGGATAAAGCCCGAGCAACGAGTTGCAGGCAGGCGGCGGATTGGTGGCCGAGCAGGCTGTCACGCTGATGAAATCTGCAGTCGCCGCTTGTATCGGGTAGGCACCGAGGTTGGCGGGCGTCGGGGGCAGGCCTCCGGTCAGCGCCGCAAAGGCGCCGGCAAACCCGATGTCAACGAGGTTCAGCTGTCCGAACAATTCGTTGCCGAAGTCCTCGATGCCGACCCGCTTGTCGGACTGGGTGTGCGACACGCCCAGGGTGGCGGTCAGGCGATCTGACAAGTCAAAATCCAGCTGGCCGAAGAAGCTGGAGGTGCTGGCGTCCTGAGTGGCGAACTGGGCATTGAACTGGCCAGCGGCCAGCAGTATTCCACTCGGGAGGCCAAGGGCCGCCTCGGTGGCGCCGAAGGCGTTGGGGTTGCAGCTCGGTGCGCCAACGAAGCAGCCGGTGGAGGCAGCGACCAGCCCCGTGGCATAGCCGCGGAAGTCGGCGCCCCACGAGACCGCAGTATCGTATTCCACGTCCTCCTCGAGGAAATAGGCACCTATCAGACCGCGGACACGACCACCCGAATCATAGGAAAGGCGGAATTCCTGGGTGAAGGTGTCGAGCCTCGTATCATTCGCCTGCATACCGAGGTCCGCGCTTGTGAAGTCGATGTCGGTGTCGAAGAAGGAGTCGACCTTGCGCTGGGCGGTGATGGAGGTGATGGACCAGTTGCCCAGGTTCCAATCTGCCTGCAGTGAAACGCCCCGGTTATCAACGAGGTTGCGCGGGGCAAAGTCCTGATAACCCCGATAGGCCGAGGGCGCGTTGGGCTCGATCTGGCCACCCAGCAAGTTGATGATGGCTGTGGTGGGCCCGGCCACCAGGTTAACCACCGCGCAGCACAGTTCGTCGATCTCGCCCTTGTCGGCGATCAGCCTGAAGGACAGGTTCTCGCTGGGCTCCCACAACAACTGCGCGCGGACGTCCCAACGGTCTCGATCGTTGATGCTGGTGCCGAGATTGACCAGG
Organism: Gammaproteobacteria bacterium; assembly: GCA_030831085.1. Lineage (GTDB taxonomy): Bacteria > Pseudomonadota > Gammaproteobacteria > Steroidobacterales > Steroidobacteraceae > SG8-30. Next base: position 8,201 of record JAURLT010000054.1, on the reverse strand, counting down.
TCGAAATAGCCGTCGCGCGTGAAGTGGTTGCCGGTCAGGCTGAAGGCGAGAGTGTCGCTAAGCGGACCCGTGATCTTGGCGCGGACCCCGACGTAGTCGTCATTACCGAAAGTGGCCTCTACCGCGCCGCCCCACTCGTACGAGGGTTTTGCCGTCAACACGCTGATCACGCCGGCCGACGCGTTCTGTCCAAACAGGGTGCTCTGCGGGCCCCGCAGCACCTCAATGCGCTCCAGGTCGAACAGGTCACCGATGGAGGCGGCGCTGCGCGAGCGGTAGACGCCATCAATGAACAGGCCTACCGAGGGTTCGACGCCCGGATTGTTGGCGCCGTTGCCAAAGCCTCGGATGACTAAATTGACCTGGGTGGAGTTCTGGAGGGTTGTGATCCTGAGGGATGGAATGATGCTTTGCAGGTCGGAAAGATCGGTGATGCGAGCCTGCTCGATGGTCTCGGCGCTGGTCACGGTGACCGCCACCGGCGCTTCCTGCAGGGTCTGTTCCCGCTTCGTTGCGGTAATAACGATCTCATCCAACTGGGATTCCTGGGCGATTGCGGTCGACGACAGCGCCGACGCAACAGCCAGACACACAAGTTTATTCACAGGTTTCATGAGGCCCCCTCAAGTGGTTTCTAAGATATTAGCCCGGAATTTGGTGCTTTCGCACTACTGTTTCGCGGAAAAGTGTCGCTTTTTTGCGACAAAAGATCCGGTTAACCGCCCGCCCGCTGGAGTCGAGACTTAACCAGCGCGCCCGCGTCCTTATAAGTCTCTGGCAGTTCACCGAGGAAGTTGTTGGGTCCAAAGCGCGGTTCGTACTGATTCATCACACTCCGGAACAACGCCATGGGCACCTCCGGAAAGCGGCGGGTGCGACGAAAATCGCCGATGGGGATGCGGGTGCTGGCGGTGTCCTCATGATGGTTGTCAGTCTCCGCAAGCAGGCTGCCGTCCGGGCCTGCGATCACCGTGCCTGCGTCCTTGCCGCCCGCAGATTCCAGAAAACCCAGATTGCCCGGGGAAACAGAGTTGCCGACACCGATCGAGTACAGGCGATTGTACCGCGCGGTTGACTGAACGGATTCGGCATTGCTGCCTCCGGTAACGGTCATGATCAGGATTTCCGCGCCCTTCAGCGCCAGGCACTGATACAGCAGTGGCTCCATGCCCACCGCCGTCATGGCAAGGTTGCCTATGTCGGTGCGCGCGATGGGAAGCACCCGGTCCCAGCCATACATCTCCACGTAACGATCCAGCACGTCGTAGACCGTGGTGCCGATCAGCGCGCTGTCGCCGAACAGCCCCAGGATATTGCGCGCCTTCCACTGGGTGTCCACGATGCCTCCGTCCGGGCCCATGATGACCGACATGTTCACCACATGGCGCGGCCAGCCCTCCACCCGTGCATAGCATCCAAAGGCAATGTAACAGCCGTGCTCCCGGGCCTTGGCTCCGACCGCCTCGCTCTCAGGCCCGGGTAGATCGAAGGCCACCTTGTGCAGGTCGGTGCGGTTCCAAGGCTGGAACCCCTGGATCGGGAATTCATGCAGGCAGATCAGGTCCTGCTTCGATCCCCACAGCCGCTCGCCGCCCCATTCCTCAGGCGTGCCCTGGGCGATATCGATCACGCGCAGGACATGGTCAAGATTGGCCTTGAGTGTCGGCTTGAGGTTGCGCACGTCCACGGCGCGCACGCGGGACTGAATCGCAGTGACGTTGATGGACTCCTGCCGAAGCGCGACCATTTCGTAGCGCCCCTTTTGGGCCACGGAAACCGTTGAGGACTGGGCGGAGGCAATTTGCTCACTGCGAGCGGCTGGCAGCGCGCCGGCCAGGCCAAGTGCTCCGGCGCTGGCGATCAGGGCCCGCTTGGCCCTGTCGATTTCACGGTTTTTTCCTGTCATGGTCCGACCTCCTTTGATGGCTTGCTCCAGTGACCGCCCTTCATCTGTACAGCAGCCACGCCTCACGCCGTTGCTGCCACAGGTGTTCATCCCTTGCGGCGAGCGCGTCGAGGTCGCCCGGTGCCGCGGACGGGTCGTCGACCCATTCCCTCAATAGCTGGCTGCCGTTAATGACGTCGATAGCGGGCCGGTCAGTGACGTACTCGTAGGCAAAATCACGCCACAACGGGTAGTCCGGACGAAGCTGCCTGAGCGCCTTGAAGGCCAGCGCGAACAGGCGCCAGGGCCGAAAGAGCTCGTGACGGTAGGCGGGATGGTCGACGTGGACCTGAAAACCCGCACAGAGTTGTCCGGCATGCTTGTGAAAGGTGGGCTCGAACCAGCACGGACGCAGCGTACAACCCGCCAGCCAGTCCGGTGCGAGGCCCTCCATGCAGGAAAGCAAGGCATGAACGTCGAGGTCGGGCGCGCCCAGCACTTCCAGCGGCCGCGTCGTGCCGCGGCCCTCGGAGAGCGTGGTGCCCTCGAGCATCACTGATCCCGCATAGGCTCGCGCCATCGACAGGCTCGCGGCGTTGGGACTGGGATTGACCCAACTGCGCTCACCCGTCGGCCAGCCGTGGCCGGGGCCGTTTGCCGGCTGCCAGCCGTGCATGGCCACCACCGACCAGTCCACGTCCAGCCGTTGCTCCGCGACGAACCAGGCGGCCAGTTCGCCGAGGGTGAGCCCATGGCGCATCGGCATCGGCCCGGCACCGACGAAGCTCTCCCAGCCGGGTCGCAGGGTCAGTCCCTCTACCGGACGCCCGGCCGGGTTCGGACGATCCAGCACCCAGACGGTCTTGCCCGAGGCGGCGGCGGCCTCCAGCACGTAACAGAGCGTGGTGGCAAAGGTGTAGATCCGGCAACCGAGGTCCTGCAGGTCGACCAGCAGTACGTCGAAGCTGTCCAGCATGGCGTCGGTGGGGCGGCGGACCTCGCCGTAAAGGCTGAATACCGGGATACCCAGGGCCGGATCCATGAAGTCCGGCGATTCGATCATGTTGTCCTGTTTTTCACCGCGCAGGCCGTGCTGCGGGCCGAGCGCGGCGGTAAGCCTGAGATCACCGGTCGCATGCAGAGCATCGAGCGAATGGGTCAGCGAGGCGGTGACGGAGGCAGGATGGGCCAAGAGCGCGACGCGGCGACCTGCCAACTCCCTGCGCAGGGCAGGCTCTGCCAGCAGTCGGTCAATGCCGAACTCGGGGCCGGCGCTCACGGGTCCGCCACCGGGTGCGGCAGGTGCAACACGAAACCGCGCTGGTCATGGAACTCGGGGCGGGCAGCCGGATGACTGAGGGCCCAGAAATGCAGGCCGCCGTCGCGATCCTCGAGGATGGCTGTCAGGCCCATCCGGAATGCCTCGCCGGGCAGTCCATCCGGAGGCAGGTTGCATTCCACCAGAAGATGCTCCGGGCCCTGATCGATGCGCTGCACCGGTGGCCGGGACAGCGGCAGGTCTTGCATGCCCTCACGGAAGGCGCTGAAGCGGTAGGCGGCCCAGGCGCCAGCAGGGGAGAAGTTGAATTCGTGGTAGCCGGCCTCCCCGGGCGCCTGCATGAAGGCCTCCACGCAGGTGTGGTGCCAGAGGTTGTGGTGGCGCCCGGCGGTGGGCACGACTGGCAAGCGCAGGAACCCTGCCTTCCACTCGAGTCGATAGGCCAGGGTCAGCGAGCCGTCTGAGGCCTGGCTTGCCGAGGCTGCAACGCGGCGCATGCTGCCGCTCTGACCGGAGGGGTGGGGATGCAGGTCAAGCCATTCGGCCGGGGAGGCAGACATGGAAGGATTCTAGCAACCCATGGCCCTAGTAGAGGCTGATGTCGTGGTCGTCACGCGCCGCGGGATCCTCGAGGGGCTCGAGGTGCGTCAGCACGGACAGTCCGGGCAGTGCCAAGCGCAGGTCGGCCTCGATGCGTTCCAGCAGGTCGTGCCCCTGCTGTACGGTCCACGCACCCGGCACCAGCACGTGCAGGGAGGCAAAGCGGCGGGCGCCCGCTGCCCGCGTGCGCAGCGCATGAAACTCCACCTGCTCGCTGCGGTAAGAGGTGAGCACCGCCTCGATGCGCTGCAATGCCTCGTCAGGCAGCGAACGATCCATCAGCCCGTGGGCCGAGTCGCGCATGATCAGGTAGCCGGTCACGATGATGTTCACGGCCACGCCAAGCGCCAGCAATGGATCCAGCCACAGCCAGCCCGTGACCCCTACCAGCGCGACACCCGCGACCACCCCGACGGAGGTCCAGACGTCGGTCATCAGGTGACTGGCGCTGGCGGCCAGCGTGATGGAATCGTGCTGCCTGGCGGCCTTGCGGAGTATCAACGACACGCCCAGGTTGATCAGCGAGGCCACCACCGCGACCGCGAGGCCAGCTCCCACCTGTTCCAACGGTTGGGGCTGCAGCAGGCGCTCGATCGCTGCCCAGCCGATGGCCAGCGCAGCCACCACGATCAGGCCGCCCTCCAGGCCGCTGGAGAAGTATTCCGCCTTGCCGTGGCCGTAGGTGTGGGTTTCATCCGGCGGACGTGCGGCCAGCGTCAGCATGGCGAGCGCCATCATCGCCCCGGCCAGGTTGACGATGGACTCCAGCGCATCCGAGAGCAGGCCGACGGAACCGGTGACCCACCAGGCTCCGGTCTTCAGGAGGATGGTGGCCAGGGCTGCGGCAATGGCCAGCCACGCATACTTGTTCAGATGCGGGCGGTCGGTGCCGACGGTGAGCAGGCTGCCTTGGGTCATGGGCGTCAGCGCGGAATCATGCCCTCGTGCTGGGGCAGGTTGTCGCTGATCTCGAACCAGGGCGCCCGGGAGCTGGCGAAGATGTGGGCACTGGCCCTGGCGCCCGGGTTGTCATCGAAGCTGCCGGCCGGGAGCATTACCCTGTTGAATTTCTCCATCACCCTGGGCGCAGGACTGCCGCAACGGGTGCAGAAGTCCTGGGTGAAGAACTCGGCTTCCGGCAGCTTGTAATGGGCGCCGAGTTCGGCGCCCTGGACCCAACTGAACTGCCCGAGCTTGTAGAAGGCGTTGGTGGCATGGGCCGCGCCTCGTGCGTGCCGGCAGCGCGAGCAGTGGCAGTTGAGCATCATCAACGGCAAGCCCTCTACCTGCCAGGCCATGGCGCCGCACAGGCAGCTGCCCGCTACCTTGCCGGCATCTGCATGGCGGGGCGGGCGTTCGACAACTTGCCCGCTGGAGCCGGGTTGAAACTCCTCATGCTGGGGCAGGGCGTCGGGTATCACGTACTCCTGGGCTTTGCTGGCCGTGAAAATGTGCATGACAGGCCTGACACCCGGGTCCTCATCGAGGAGCCCGACCGGTATTTCGACCAGGCCGATGGACGGCCTTTCGATCGGCAGCGAAGAACCGCAAACCCGACAAAAACAGCGAGCTTCATCACTGGTGGAGCCCACCCTCTGGATCAGTGAAGTATCACCAGTCCAGTGGAACCCTGCCAATGGCGCGGCGGCCCAGGTGACGAAGTGCGCGCCGTGCGCCTTGCGGCACATGGAGCAGTGGCAATGCACCATGTCCGTCAGCGGAGCGTCTATCGTGAAAGCGACCGAGCCGCACAGGCATCTACCGTGGATGGTCATCGTGTCCTCCCGAGCTTTGCATGCCTCAAGTGTGACCCCGGTGCGCGCTGCCGTCCATGCCGGGGGGCTTGCAACTGTTATCGGGCGCGGGCATTGTTAGCAAACCCGTCGCGCTGCGGTCGGGTTATCCGTCAATTTTTTAAACGGGTTAGTCCAGCTCAGGGCGCAGCGCGGCGGGTCTTCCACTCAAGCCCTGAAGCAAACCAGAAATTATTCCCCCGGAGTCATGCCATGCTCTCATGGACATTGCTTTCTTCCCGTGCGTTGCCCATCGCGGCCCTGTTGACGGTCCTGGCGGCCTGCAGCGGAGAGGAAGAGGCCAGTGCGCCGCTGTATGAGAAGGTGGCCGTCGAGCGGCGCTCCATCACTGTGGCCGTCGAGGCGGCGGGCACGATCGAGCCGGTCACCACCGTCGAGCTGAAGTCCAAGGCTTCGGGTGAAGTCCTCGCTATCAGCGCCGAGACGGGCGACCGGGTAGAACAGGCGGCATTGTTGGTGCGGATCGACCCGCGCACCGCGCGCAATCGGCTGGATCAATCCGAGGCCGACCTCAAGGCAGCGCGTGCGCGCCTGGCCATTGCCACTGCACAGCAGGAGCGCGCGGAGACCCTGCTCGAGCAGGGCATCCTGTCCAAGCCCGATTACGAAAAAGCGGCACTCGAGCTGGCCTCTGCCCAGGCCCAGGTCGTCGCAGGCCAGGTCAGCGTGGAGAATGCCCGGATCGCGCTCAACGACACCGAGATCCGCGCCCCGATTGCCGGTACCATCATCGAAAAGAAGGTAGAGACCGGCCAGGTCATCTCCTCGCCCACCCAGGACGTGGGCGGCGGCACCTTACTCCTCAAGATGGCAGATCTCGCGCGCGTCCAGGTGCGGGTGCTGGTCGACGAGACCGACATTGGCAAGATCGGCGCCGGGCTGCCGGTCAAGGTGACCGTGGCCGCCTTTCCCAACCAGCCTTTCGAGGGTGAGGTGCTCAAGGTCGAGCCGCAGGCGGTTGTTGAGCAGAACGTCACCCTGTTCGGGGTGCTGGTGTCCATCGACAACCGCCAGGGTCTGCTGAAGCCGGGGATGAACGCGGAAGTCACCATCACCGTGGCCAGCAAGTCAGATGTGCTGACCCTGCCGGTGCCGGCACTGCGCACCGATCGGGATCTCGCCTCGACAGCCGGGATCCTCGGCATCGAGGAAGCGGACCTCAGGACCCAGCTGGATGCCCAGCAGCCGGCAACAGGCGAGGCTGCACCGGTCACGCCGGCGCGAGAGACGCTGGTGCTTGGCGGGCGCAGCGTCGAGCTGCCCGAGGGCGTCAGCGCCGCCGAGGTGCGGGCCCTGATGGACAAGCGTCGCTCCGGCGGGGAGCTGTCTGCCGACGAGCGCGCCCTGATGCGCAAGGTCTTTCAGGGGATGGGGCAGGGCGGTCCGTCACGGGGTGGCTATCAGTTCGGCTCCAGCTTCTGGGTGGTGGTCGAGCGGGACGGCGCGACCGTGCCTGTACGGGTGACCACGGGCATCACCGACCTCGACCGGGCGGAGATCGTCGACGGTCTGGATGAGGGCGAGCAGGTCCTCCTGCTGCCCAGCTCGCACCTGCTCGAGGTCCAGCAGCAGCTGCAGTCGTTCATCAACCGTCGCATGGGCGGCGGCGTCCCGGGCATCGGGCAGAGGAATCAGCGCTGATGTCGCTGTTTGAGGTCATGCGGGTGGCGCTGGAGTCGATCCGGGCCAACCTGTTTCGCGCGGTGCTGACCATGCTCGGCGTGATCATTGGCGTGGCCGCGGTGATTACCATGGTGGCCCTGGGGTCCGGAGCCCAGCGGGCCATCGATGAGCAACTGGAGGCGCTGGGAGCCAACCTGCTGACCATCAACTCCGGCATGTGGTTCATGCGGGGCGTATCGCGCCAGCAGAACACGCTGACCATCGACGACGCTACGCACCTCGCCGAGGAGGCCACTCACCTGGTGGCGGTCGTGCCGGAGATGTCCATCCGTGAACAGGTCAAGTCGGGCAACCGCAACCTGAATGTCAGCGTCACCGGGACTACGCCGAACTTCGGCGAGGTCCAGGGCTTCACCCTCGCGGCGGGGCGGATGTTCAGCGCGGCGGACGACGCCGCCCGCCGACGGGTGGTGGTGGTTGGCGCCGAGGTGCCCGGCATGATGGACACCCAACCCGACCTGCTGGTGGGTCAGACGCTGTCGATCCGCTCGGTGCCGTTCGAGGTCATAGGCGTGTTCGAGGCCAAGGGCGCGGTGGGCATGAGCAATCCCGACGACGACCTGTGGATGCCGCTGCAGACGGCCCGTTTTCGCCTGACCGGCGAGGACACCCTGCAGTCGATCAGCGTCGAGGTGGCCCCGGGCTCGACCATCGAACAGGCCACGGTGGATATCGAGCGCGTACTGCGGCGGGCCCACGGCATCCTGCCCGGCCGGGACAACGACTTTGCCATCTTCGATCGCAAGACCTTCTTCAATGCCCGCGCCGAGGCCACCGAGGTATTTTCCTTCCTGCTGGCCGGCATCGCTGGCGTCAGCCTGGTGGTGGGCGGCATCGGCATCATGAACATCATGCTGGTGACGGTGACCGAGAGAACGCGCGAGATCGGCATCCGCAAGGCCCTGGGCGCCACCCGCAGCTCCATCATGCTGCAGTTCCT
>JAURLT010000053.1 GCA_030831085.1 Gammaproteobacteria bacterium | reverse complement strand
TGTGCCTGCCGCAGAACTGGCGGCGCTGGGCGGGGCACATCGCGGTGGGCTCCTACGACCTCACGCTGGAACGCGAGTATTGGGCCATCCGCAACCACGCAGCCCTGATCGACGTGTCGCCCCTGATGAAGTACCTCATCGAGGGGCCCGATGCCGCGCGCCTGCTGGACAAGCTGACGCCCCGCAATCTCGCCAAGCTCGCGATCGGGCAGGTGTATTACACGGGCTGGTGCGATGAGGAAGGCAAGCTGCTGGACGACGGCACCATCACGCGCCTCGCCGAGCAGTCCTATCGGCTCACCTCGGCAGAACCCTCGCTTCGCTGGCTGCACATGAACGCGGTCGGGATGGACGTGCGGATCACCGAGCGCACCGACCAGGTCGCGGCCCTGTCGCTGCAGGGACCCAAGTCGCGGCAGGTACTCAATCGTGTTTGCGGTGCGCCGGTGGACGGCATCCGCTTCTTCCGCATGGCGGAAAACTCCATTGCCGGAAAGCCGGTGACGATCTCCCGGACCGGTTACACGGGCGACCTCGGCTACGAGATCTGGCTCGAGGCGGAAGATGCCCTGCAGGTCTGGGATGCTTTCATCGAGGGTGGCAGCGACTACGGCATCACACCCTGCGGAATCCTGGCCATGGATATGGCCCGCGTCGAGGCCGGCCTGTTCATGCTGGATGTCGACTACACCGCAGCGACCCACGCGTGGATCGATGCCCAGAAATCCTCGCCCTACGAGATGGGGCTCGGCTGGACCATCGCACTCGACAAGCCCGGCTTCTTCATGGGCCGGCGCGCGCTGGAGCGCGAGGCCGCCGCGGGTTCGGCATGGAAGATGGTGGGCGTCGAAGTTGACTGGGATGCGCTGGAACACGCCTATGGCCAGGTGGGCCTGACTCCGCAGATTCCCGCCATGACGGTCCGGGCGAGCCTGCCGGCCTACCGGAACGGCCGCCAGGTGGGTTACGCCTCCAGCAGCACCTGGTCACCGCTCCTCAAGAAATACATCGCCCTGGTTCACCTGGAACGACCTCACTATGAACCTGGCACCCGCATTGAACTCGAGGTGACCGTACAGCATGAGCGCTGCCGCGCGGCGGCCACGGTGGTGAACCTGCCGTTCTACGATCCCGAATGGAAGCGCGCATGACCGCCAGCGCCCTCTACGATGCCATCATCATCGGCGGCGGTCACAACGGCCTGATCGCCGCCGCCTACCTGGCGCGCGCAGGCAAGAAGACGCTGGTGCTGGAGCGGCGCGAGATCGTAGGTGGTGCCGCGGTCACAGAGGAGATCTTCCCCGGCTATCGCTTTACCGAGTTCTCCTACGTGGTCAGCCTGCTCCGGCCGGAAATCATCCGCGACCTCGAGCTGCCGAAGCATGGGCTGAAGATCCTGCCCCTGCCCTCCACCGTCACCCCCTTCGGCGACGGCGACTATCTGGCCAGCTGGGAGGATCACGACCTGACCCGGCGAGAGCTGTATCGCCACTCCCCGCGCGATGCCGAGGCAGCCGACGAATACTCGAGGGTGATGGCGCGCGCCGCCAAGGCCATCAAGCCCATCATCAGCCTGGTGCCCCCGGATCCGTCCTCGCTCAGCTGGCGCGACCTGCGCGGGCTCCTGAAGCTCGGCCAGTACGGCGCCAGCCTGAGCCCGACCGAGATCTGCCGCATCTCCAAGCTGCTGACGCAATCCGCCGCCGACCTGCTGGACGAGTGGTTCGACTTCGATCCCCTGAAGGGCACCAAGTCGGCCAGCGGCATCATCGGCACCTTTCTCGGTCCGCGCTCGCCAGGCACCGCCTATGTGCTGCTGCACCATTACATGGGTGAGATCGACGGCGCCTTCCGGGCCTGGGGCTTCGCCAAGAACGGCACCGGCGGCGTGTCGGCGGCCATCGCCAGTTCGGCACGCGCCCTCGGGGTGGAGATCAAGACATCGGCTCCAGTGTCCAAGGTCATCGTCAAAAGCGGCCGCGCTGTCGGAGTGGCTCTCGAAAACGGCGATGAGTTCCACGCCCGCGTGGTGATGTCCGCCGCCGACCCCAAGCGGACCTTCCTGCAGTTCGTGGAGCGCAATGAGCTGCCCGGCGAACTGGTGACGGCAGTGGAGTCGTTCAGGGTGCGCGGCTCGTCGGGCAAGGTGAACATTGCGCTGTCGGAGCTACCGGACTTCACCTGCCTGCCTGGCGAGGGTCCCATGCATCGCGGTGCGATCTCGATCAGCCCCAGCATCGACTATATCGAGCGGGCCTACGATCAGGCCAAGTACGGCCAGGTCTCGAGCAACCCCTATATCGACATGGTCATCCCCTCCATGATCGACCGCGACATGGCCCCGCCCGGCCATCACGTGATGTCCTGCTTCGTGCAATACGCGCCCTATGACCGCGAGGGTGGCTGGGACGATACGGCACGCGACGCATTCGGCGAGGCGGTGATCAGCACCATCGAGCGCTACGCGCCGAACATCCGCCGGGCGATCGTGGGCAAGCAGGTGATCACGCCCAAGGACATCGAGCGCATCGCGGGCATCACCGGCGGCAACATCTTCCACGGCGAACTGCTGCTGCACCAGTTGTTCTTCCTGCGTCCCGCACCGCAGTGGGCCGACTTCAGGACGCCACTCAAGGGGTATTACTTCGGCGCCTCGGGCGCCCACCCGGGCGGTGGCGTGATGGGCGCGGCCGGCAAGCTGGCTGCCCAGGAAATCCTCAAGGACTGGAAGTAGCCATGTCCCAGCCTGACACCCTCATCGTTGGCGGAGGACACAACGGCCTGGTGGCCGCCATCTACCTCGCCCGGGCGGGCCGCAAGGTGCTGGTGCTGGAAGCGGCCAGTGAGGCAGGCGGGCAGCTGGCGAACCGGATGCCAGGCAAGGACCTCGGCGCACCCGCGCTGCATCCGGCCGGCCGGCTGCGGCCGGAAATCATCCGCGAACTGGGCCTCGCACGGCATGGCCTGGCGATTGATGACGTGCCCCACGCTGCTTACACGGCGCTACTCCCCGGGGGCGAGAACTTGCGTCTCTCCACTCGTCGGGGTGATACCGATACCCTCGAGGCCATTCGCAGGCACTCCGCACGGGATGCCGCGCGCTGGCCTGAGTTTCTGGCCTTCATGGACGCCGCCTGCAGTCTGTTGAACGCGGCGTATGCCACGCCCATGCCAAGGCCCGAGCGCCGGGAAATCCTGGGCAAGGCCTTGCCACTCGCTTCGCTGCTATTGAAACTGCGGCGGCTCGGACGTCGGGACATGTTCCGCGTGATCCGCAGCCTGTCGATGTCGGCCCGCGAACTGGCCGACGAATGGTTCGAGGCCGAGCCCCTGCGGGCCGCGCTCGGCGCGCTGGCCATCCATGGCGTCACGCTGGGCCCGTACTCGGCGGGTACCGGCTATACGCTGATCCACAACTGGCTGAACCGTGGCGGCCTGGCCCACGCCAGCCCCGACGGCGCCGCCATCACCCAGGCCCTCGTAACTGCCTTGCAGGCCGCGGGTGGAGAATTGCGCACGTCTGCGCCCGTGGCCCGCGTCCTGGTCGAACGCCAGCAGGTCAAAGGCGTGCTGCTCAAAGACGGGACGGAGATCCACGCGACGCGGGTGCTCTCCTCCGCCGATCCCCGGCGCACGCTGCTGGGCCTGGTGGGTGCACCGGAGCTGCCTACCGACTATGTCTGGGGCGTGCAGTCCATTCGGATGAGGGGCTCGGTGGCCAAGGTCCATCTGCTCACCGATGGCAACCATGGACTGCCCGAGGGCACGCTGGTCGTGGCTCCCACGCTTCGCTACCTAGAGCAGGCCTACGATGCGGCAAAGTACGGTGAGATCTCCGCGAGCCCCTATCTGGAAGTGACCACTTCGGGTGCGGTCGTGTCCATCCACTTCCAGTTTGCGCCGTTCGCACTGCGCCACGAAGGCTGGGGCGATGCCCGTGCCGCGCTGGAGACACGCGCCATCGAGACGCTCTCGAAATATGCGCCCCGACTTTCCGACAGCCTCCAATCGGTTCAATCCATTACCCCCGTGGACCTGGAGGAGCACTGGTCCCTGACCGAGGGCGACCTGAACCACGGCCAGCTGATCCTGGACCAGCTGATGTTCATGCGACCGCTGCCTGGCTGGTCGGATCACCGCACGCCGATCGACGGCCTGTTCCTCGGCGGCAGCGGCACCCATGGCGGTGGCGGGATCAGCGGCGTGCCGGGCCGAAATGCGGCGCGCGCCGCGTTGTCTGGGCGGTGAGGGCAGTGCCGGCACGACCCCTGCTGGACGACGGACTGTTGCCGTTGCTGCGCGGTTATGGACAGATCCTGTTTCAGCCCTCGGCTGCCACCGGTGGACTGTTCGCGCTGGCCGCCCTGCTCTCTGCCCCAACGGCTTTTGGCGTGAGCCTTGGGGCGGCAATAGGCGCCTGGTGTGCTGGCTGGTGGTTTTTGAGGAGTCAGGCCTTCTTCTCGGACGGCACTGCAATCTTCAATGCGGCGCTCGCCGGACTCGCACTCGGGTCGTTCCTGGAATTCAGCCCTTTGCTAGTGCTGATCGCCACGGGTGTCGGGGCCCTGACCGTATGGCTGCTGGTTGTCCTGCGAAGCATATTGCCGCTACCGGTCTATACGGTTCCTTACATCGCCATGACCTGGATTGCCTTGCCATTCTGTACCGGATTCGTCGGCATCATGGAAGCGCCTGCGCTGGCTGCAAATACCGGCTTCCTGACCGCGCCCGGCGCCAATTCAGCGCAGGTCCTGTTTTCAACCGAGCAGTGGGTCGGCCTGGCCGTGATTCTGGCCGTGCTCGTGCACTCCCGGGGTGCGGCGCTTTGGGTGCTGGTCGCAGCCATCGGCAGCTGGCTCATTGCACTCGGCCTGGGCCTGCCCGATTCCCAATTCGCTGACGGCTTGCTGGGTTACAACGCGCTGATACTGGCTTCCGCCTTGCACGCCCGTGGAACCAGGCCGGGCGGGATACTGTTGGGCATCGCCGTGTCGGTCATCCTGTCCTACGGTCTGCTGGAACTGCAGGTGACGTTGCTTTCACTGCCATTCGTGCTGAGCGCCTGGCTGATAATCATTTTCGGACCTAAGCCGACGTCGGCCGCCTGACCGTTGCTGCAGGGGCAGGCAAGGGAGGCATGATGGTGAGCGACTTTTTCGACTTGACGGTTCAAGCCATCGAGGGCAGCTCCAACCTGCTCGGGCCGCTTCGCGGCAGGGTATTGCTGGTGGTGAACGTCGCCAGCCGCTGCGGGCTGACCCCGCAGTACGCGGGTCTTGAACAACTGCATGATGAACTTCAGGAGCACGGCTTTAGCGTGGTCGGCTTTCCCTGCAACCAGTTCGGAGCCCAGGAGCCAGGCTCGGAGGAGGAAATTCGCAGGTTCTGCTCGACTACTTACGGCGTGACTTTTCCGATGTCGGCCAAGCTCGAGGTCAACGGACCAGGCCGGCATGCGATCTACCAATGGCTCACCGATCCCGCCCGCGGCTTCCCCGGGGACATCGAGTGGAACTTTGAGAAATTCCTGATCGGCCGGGACGGGCGCCTGCTGGGCCGCTATCCGCCGACCACTCGTCCCGAGGACAACGGGCTCAGGCAGGAGATCGCTGACGCGCTGACTGAGTAGGAGAACATCGACTTGAACATCCTGACCCCGATCCTCACCGGCGCCCTGCTAGCCACTTCGGGCGTTCCGGCAGTGGCATCCGCGGACCCTGCTGCGCGCAGTTTTGTCGGCGGTTCCTTCAGCACCTGTTTCTGGAATTTTGGCGCGGTCGGTGATGACCCCGAGTACAACATTGCCTATCCCGACGCAGGGGCAACTTACTGGGCCGCTTACTATCGCCGCCCTCCAGGTTCTGTCCTTGAACTTGAGGGCACCTACCCGTATGCGAGGTACATGTCGCTGATCAGCTACGATCGCCTTGGCCAGCCGGTGGACGGCATCGCTGACTACCAGATGGTACCGATGCCGGGTTCGGGAAATCCTTTCAGGCCCGGCGCAGCACGAAATACGCGTGAGGGGCAGCGCGCTTTTGCGGTCGCCATCTCCCCTGACGCAAACCCGGGCTTCACCATTCGCGACCCACGCAACAATGAACCGCAGCGCAACATCCTCTATACAAAACCTGACCCGACGAAGGGGCAGGTGCCCCATGCCAGGGAAACCGTCGATGAAGGAGAGACTCTGGGTCTCGAGTTACTCGTCTATCGTGTCTATGTTCCCGACACGGGCCTCAACCTGACCGGCAATGTCGGACTGCCCCGGCCAAAGCTGACGCTGGCCGACGGCTCAGTACTGACAGGTCAGGCTGCTTGCGATGCCGTTGACGCGCAATCGCGGGACTACCAGGCCCGCACGGGCAATCCTGCGGTTACGCGACTGCCGGACCCGTCAGCGCTGCTAATCGACGATGAGCGCTATTCGGCATTGCGCTACCCCGAACGGCTCCAAGACGGAGCACAGGTCACGGTCTACCCACCCCCCGGGCAGCCGGGCGCTCCCCTTTACCAGGCGGCACGAACGGTCGTGAACCCCGCGGCGTTTCCCGCGAGCTTTGAACCCACTCAGGACCAGAACAGGCGTTCGACCGAGTGGCGTGCTCAGTACAACCGCCGGTACCTTTTACAGCTGTGGACGGGTGACGAGGCTGCCGGGGCAGAGAATAGCCCGCAGCGCGTTGGCGGGGGCTTCTTCCCTAACATCCACAACAATTACGTCCGCACTGCCCTGCACCGTTCGTTCGGCAAGGTCGCGGTCATTCGCGGTACCTTACCTACTGCACCTGCGACGCGCGATCACCAGCCGGTCATGGGTACCGGGGAAGTGCGCTACGTATCGATGTGCATGAACGAGTCGGTGAAGACCACCAGGGTGATGGGCTGCGTGTTCGATGAAGAAATTCCGACCGACGCCCAGCGTCGCTACACGGTGGTGACCAGCCGGACGGCTGACCGGCCGGCCAACGCACGGTCCGAATGCGGGGTTGCGTGGATAGAGTGGTCAGTCGCCGGGGACGGATTCAAGGACCCGGACTTTGGATGGTTCCAGATCCGCAACATGTTGCCCGACGTCGGCTTCAAACACGCCGTGCAGGATACCCGCATCCCCGGCGATGAAATCGCCGCCATGGGGGCTTACCTGCCGCACGTTGAGTACACGTCGACCAAGGCTTTTGAGGACTTGGGATGTGTTCAGGGACCCTGACCGAAAAACCGGCCACCCGCCTGCTCAAGGCAGGGTAAGGATGGAGCGGGTGATGGGAATCGAACCCACGTTAGCAGCTTGGGAAGCTGCAGTTCTACCATTGAACTACACCCGCTTATCAGGGAGTTACGTCTCACTTCGGTCTGGCTGAGCATAAAAGTGAGAGTACGTCGATTCTAAGCGATTCTGAGGCCCGGAGAGAAGAGATTGGCGACTTGCCTTCTCCTAAACCTGCCAACCGACTGGAGCACATAACTTACGCCTTTGAACTCAGTTTCATTGCAAGAACCGCTACAGCCAGCGAGTCCTTGAAGTAGGAAAATCACACCGAAAGGGAGTCGATTCGCAGAGCCCGCAAGAAGATTGTCAATCATTGACGTACAGAGTTCCGCTACTTACCGGGACACAGCGCCCGGAAACCAATGGACTATCGTCCGGGCTAGCCAGTTCTACGGTAATCTCGCTCGAACGACCCACAAATTCCCCCTGACTTACGTTAATGGTTACCGGAAACTGGCTAACAGTTTTCACGAGCAGAGCCGATAACGCTGCGGCGGCGTTACCCGTTGCAGGATCCTCGTTTGGAATAGCAAGTGGCGAGACTACTCGGGAAGTAACATCGATAGTCCCGTCCCCTTCGCGATCAACGGAAAACGCACAGATACAGAAACCATCGACCGTTCGAGTCCCAATCTGGCTGCACTTCTCAAATGATTCCTGGTGCAGCGACATTTTTGACAACCAGTTCTTGTCTTGTAAATGAACGAACGCAAACGGCAATCCGACGCTTGCAACACTCGTCGGCACTCTATCCAGCCGAATTGCCGCATTCACCAGGGCACCAACCTGCTCGGCGCCAAGCTCACCATGAAACTCGAGGCGGACACCGCCTCTTAGGGCGCACGCGCGGCGCAAACCAGCGCTTGCTCTGTATACCTGACCGAGCCGTGCCCGAGCATGCTGACTGTGCGAACGACATTCTCCGTCGCGTACTCGAGGCACGGCGTTGACACGCCGGCGCAACCCGCATTTGCCAGGCACGTCGGCGTCGCGCATCTGCTGATCGATGGCGGTCGGCGCGCTGAAACATAGTGTTGGTCTAGTATTGAGGCTTTAGTGGTCGCGGGTCGTCATCAACTGGCGAATGAAATATGACGTTATCATTGCCGAATTGAACGCCCTCCCTTCATCATTCACCGCCATAGCATGCCCTCCTTCTTTCGCCTCGTAGAAGAGCGTCGGATGACCGGAGGCCATCATCTTGGCAGCCATCTTTCTCGCATGCCCAGGATGTACATGATCGTCTTGAGTGGATGTCATGAAGAAAATTTCTGGATATTTTGCATCCACATCAATGTTCTGATAGGGCGAATATCCCAACAGCGCCTCTCTATCTGCATCAACTTCTGGATTTCCATATTCATCCATCCAGCTCGCTCCGGCCAGGAGCTTATGGAACCGCATCATGTCAAGCAGTGGCACAAGAGAAACAGACGCACCAAACAGGTCTGGCCTCTGTGTTACCACCACGCCTGCAGTAAGCCCACCGTTTGACCCGCCGACAAAGCCAACTTTCCCTTTGGCGGTAAATCCTCGCTGAATCAAATCCTCGGTGACGGCGTAGATATCATCGTACACCGTTTGTCGCGTTTGCCGTTTAGCAACGCTGTACCATTTGGGACCATATTCCCCGCCACCCCGAGGGTTCACCGAAACAAAAATGCCACCCTGCTTGAGCCAAATGTCATGAAATGGCCCGATGTAACGAGGCTCATACGATGCAGGTACGCTTAATCCAAACCCACCATATCCATACATGACTACAGGCGAGCTACCGTCGAGTTTTAGCCTCTTCTTATGGACAACAAAATACGGGATTTTTGTGCCGTCCTTTGCCAAGGCGAACATCTGCGTTGTTTCGAATTCTTCATGCCCATCAAAGGGCACTTGCTGAGCTCTAACTGTCGGGGCCGCGTTTTGCTCAATTGCGAGCAACTGCGGCGCTGTCAGGAAACTCTCATATGTCCAAAGACTAACCGGGGAATAAACATCCGTGCCCCCAACAGCATTTACTGTGCCTTGTCCAGGCAACTGCACGTCCTGAGTAACCCAGCTCCCCTTGTCATCAAGGGCTATGCTTTTAAGGCAGGATATTACATCACAAAGTGCATTGACCAGCAGTGTGTCTTTTGAGACGACGACGCCGTCATTCAAACGAATTGCCTGGTTTTCTGCGCTTGAGTAAACTGTTTCAACAGCACCTGCGCTTTTGCCACCCTGAGCGATGATTTTTCGAAGATTGACTCCGACGACATCGCCGGCACGAAAGACCTGCCCGCCGACTGCCCAATCTGCTTGAAGCGACAGAAAAATCGTCTGGTCAATGCCATGCAGCCCCACCCAAGCAAAGTCCATGACTTCTTGAGGAAACTCCAGCTTCACGAGCCCTTTTTGGTCGTCTACTGCGTACACACTTCCTTCAGAAAAGGTCTTTGCATCCAAGATCAACGGTTTGCTGTAGCTCGCGGAGCTCGCAATAGTTGGTGCGATCAGGACATGACTTCTTGAACCCTCGTAGACTGACTGGGCACTTCTCAAGTCTGTGCCGCGCTGCCAACGTCTAACTATCCTGGGGTATCCAGACTCTGTTGCTTCGTCCGAGGCAAGAACAATAGCAATCTGCAGCGTGTTCTCGTTTTCCCAAACAGCAAATTGACGAGCCACTGGCGTACTAAAGCCTCCTTTCACAAATTCCCTTTTGTGTAGGTCAAACTCTCGATAAGAAATCGCTTCCGACCCACCATCTGACAACCCTAGAAGCACACGGCTGCCATCTGGGGAAAAGCTGAGTCTAAAGAGCGGTGTGTACCAATTCTTACCCTCCTCGTCAGCGATGGCGTCAATATCTACCAAAACCTCCCATGGAGCACTCGAACGACCATAGCTCTCAACGGAAACTCTCCTCAAAACACCGCGGGGATGCTCCGTTGACTGCTCCAGCGCGTAAACCATGCCTCGGTGCTGCCGAAGTTCACCAAACCCGGGAAGACGATCATCAGACTGATAGAGCGACAGAAACCGCGCCCTGAGCTGATCAAAGCCTGGCTCCTTGGTCAGTTGTTCTACAGTTTCTTTGTTCTGACTTTCCACCCATTCGATCACATCTGCCGACCCGGTGTTCTCTAGCCACTGATACGGGTCGCTGTCATCCGAAGCATGTACATTCAGGGAGAACATGAAGATTGCTGAGGCTGCCATGTTCAGGGTTCTAAGAAAATTTCTTCGTGACGACGTTGTTGTCACTGCTGTTCTCCAGTGGTCAAGCTGGACGACAGTTGTATTTTAGGCGTCCACGATCGGGAATATTGGATGCCGCTGGCTCGGCATGACACCGAGCCAGCAAGCAATCCTGATGGCTAAAAACTCATTGTCAGTGACAAACCCACTGTACGCGGTCGAGAAACGACCGCATACGAGAAGAATGGCGACACAGTCTCGATGGCTCTTTCATCGGTCACATTCTTGGCATAGGCGCGCAACACAAAACGATCATTACGCAAGCTCGCATACAGATCGTACTTGTCGTAAGACTCGAGTACGATTCGCTCAGCGGCGCCGAGGTCGCCAAGGCGATCATCCACGTGCCGCCATGACCCTCCGATACCAACGGTATAACCACTCTACCATTGAACTACACCCGCGCCCGGTTTCCATTTTAGTCCCCACCCTACCTCCCAGCAACCGCTGACCTGAGAGCCACCCCGATGCCGCGGATCGCGGCAAGGCGGTGCCCCGGCGGCGTGCGACTTGACATCATGTCGGACCGGATTCACAGATCCTTTGCGCCTATCGAACAGCATGTCAAAACGTGAGCGGCTGCTCGTTTTCGGTTACACCTAATGAGCACTGTGGACGTCCGTTTAACGGGGTAACAAAAGGAATTTCTGACATGTCCGGTGTTCAACAGCTTGCCCGAGCGATCCGGGCCATTTGCGCCGGTAGCGCAACTCATGGCGTTTCGGTTTCATTGCAGAGTTCGCGAGCAGCGCTGCTCGGCATCTCCTTGCTCGCATCCAGCGCGGCCCTGGCCGCAGCGCCGGAGGTGGCCCAGGTCACCATGGACGAGATTCAGGTAGACGGCAGCCCGCGACTGCTCAATCTGGTCGGCAAGAACTTTGCGGCCACCACCACGGTGACGCTGGGTGGTTTCGCGGCAAATATCATCGATCGGTCGGAAAGCGTTTTGTCCGTAGAAATTCCGTCGGCGTTTCCCTACGGCGATTTCGAAGTCGCCGTCACGAACACGACCACGGCCAAGAAAGGCCCCAATGGTACGGTCGTAGAGACCTACCGATTCATGTGGACGCATGCGGCGCTCGAGGGCGCCCCAGGACCCATGGGCCCCGCAGGCGCCGATGGTGCTGATGGCGCCGATGGTGCTGATGGTGCTGATGGCGCTCAAGGACCCAAGGGCGATACCGGCCCCGCAGGCCCGGCAGGCCCGGCAGGCGCCGATGGCGCTGATGGTGCTCAAGGACCCAAGGGCGATACCGGCCCCGCAGGCGCCGATGGTGCTCAGGGACCCAAGGGCGATCAGGGCATCCAAGGTCCTCCGGGCGAGGGCAGTGGAATTCACGCAGTAGTGGGCAGCGACGGCGTCGTGGTTGCCGCACGCTCGCGAGGGGTCTCAGGTGCCGTCAGGAATGCCAAGGGTGACTACACCGTGACTTTCTCTCGCGATGTCAGCACCTGCGCGTGGCTCGCGGCGGCTGGCAACACCAACTCTCAGACCGTCCTCGCGTCATCCAATCAAGTCGCAGTGATGACCCTCGGCAGAAGCTCCAATAAGGCAGAAGATGACTCATTCACGATGATCGTCTCCTGTCCTCCTGCCAACTGAAGTCGATAAGTCGCTTATCGCAAGGGGCCCGCTCCTCGAGCGGGCCCTTTTTCTTTGTGCGGCCCTACCCCGACGCACTGTCTGGATCAGCGGCGGTCGAACACCCGCTCTTCCCGGCAATGGAAGCCCCCCACAGGTTTCAGTGCCTTGAACTCAGTCAGGGTGTCGACAAGGGCCTGTCCGTGAGCAGCAGCCTCCTGCAAGGAGCCGGAGCCGGGCGGCAGGATCACTTCCAGCACCATGTCGAAAAACGGCCCCGGAGGTGGATTGGCCGCCGCAAGTGGGCAGGCAATACCCATCCAGGGGGCCTTGGGTATGGCCTTGGTCACTTGCAGCAGCAGCTGGGCCTGATCAACAGCGCCATCGACCCTGAAAAAGACCATGGCCTTGTGATGAGGGCCAGTGCCCGGATCATGCCCCAGCTCGGCGCCCTCTTGGCAAGGCACAAAAGCAAGCCGGTCGACGTCGTAGAACAACCCACCATCTGCAGCCAATGGCGGCCATTCCGGGTGCTCAGCTGCGGCGGCAAGGTCTTCGAGTCCCGCCGTCCAGATCACCGGCACACCGCGGAAGGGCACCGGCGGCAAGGATCCAAACCGGCACTCCTCGCCCGTCCCATGGTTCTGCAGGTAGCGAACAAAGTGCGGGATGCGTGCCGTCATCACGCCATGCGGGTCACGCCAATGGGCATGGAACTGCTCGTCGCTGAGGCCGGCTTTCTTTACGATGAAGGCATAGGTCTTGATCATTGGCATAACTTTACCGAACTGGAGACAAGAAGTGGATTTGCATGAATTTCTGGAAAAGGAATCCATTCGCGAACTGCGCTATGCCTACTCGGCCTGCATCGACGGCCAGGACTACGCGCGCCTCGCTACTCTGTTCGCCGAGGACGCGGTCTGCGAATTCGGCAAGGAGTTTGGCGGCGACTGGGTGGGCCGCGAGACCATTGCCACCAACTATCGCTCGGTGATGGCCACCTACGGCGGACCCTTCGAGGTGATCCATGTGGTCACCAACCCGCTGATCACGCTGACCGGCCCCTATACCGCCCGCGGACGCTGGTACCTGCTTGATCTGCTGCATCGCCAGCAGCCCGGGACGCCGGCGGTCACTGCGGGCGGCGAAACCAATCCCCTGCTCTACACGGCAATCTACGAAGACGAATATCGCAAGGTGGACGGTCGCTGGTTGTTTAGCAGGATTCGCATCCACCTGCTGTGGCCGATGCGGACGCTTCGGGATCCATCAGGCCTTCGACCAGCAGGTGGGGACCAACAGGAAGCCTGAGCCTCGGGGCGGGTGGCCGCTTAAGCGTCAGTCTGGCTGCAAATCTTCGGGCACCCCCTGCTTGAAGCGGATGCTCCCGGCAGGACGCCCATTGCCGTGGAAAACCTCAACATCACCCTCTCGACGTCCATCTACATAGTTGGCGCGCTCACGGAGTTGGCCGTTGGTCCAGTACTCCTCCCAGGTGCCCGCACGAAGACCGTACTCATGGCGCCCTTTTTCCAGCAATTGGCCCTCAGCATCAAACCGTTCATAAACACCATGCTCGACGCCATGATTGAATTCGACACGGCGGTGCAAAAGCCCACCGGGGTGATACTCCTCATGCAAGCCATGCCGAAGGTTCCTGACATAGTCGGAACGTTGCTGGAGCGAGCCGTCCTCATGGAAGGCCTCATAGGGGCCGTGCAAAGCACCTTCGTGGTAGCTTAATCGATAGCTTAAGACACCGGTCTCAAAGAAGATTTCATCTGCTCCGCTCAGTCGACCTCCGGAATAGCTGCCTCGGACGCGCAGGATTCCCGTCGGCCAGAACACTTCGTAAAGCCCCTCCCACTTGCCTTCAACCTGCTTGCCACGCAAACGGACCGTGCCATCGGGGTGAAACCAGGTTACCGCGCCGTCGACGAGCCCGTCCTTGAGTTCCACGCGCTTGGTCAGCACGCCTTCCGGGTCGCGACTTTCAAGCTGGCCGCTGGCCGTCTGTCCGGACTGGATGAGGACATACCTCCCGTCCCTCAATTCCACGTCCTTCTCCGCCAGTGGCTCCAGACCTTCAGCCAACACAGCAAAGTGCCAAAGGACAATAAAGAACAAGAGGACTTTTCTGCACATTGATTGGTCGCTCCCAGTCACCATCCCAGGTATCACGGCTTCAGACGGGCTTGCTCCTCAAACCGGCGCGGCCTGCTTGAAGCCGGCGCGCAGCTCGTTCTTCAACACCTTGCCGCCCGCGTTACGGGGCAACTCGTTAATGGAGAGAAAGCGCTTCGGCACCTTGTAACCCGCGAGGCGCTCCCTGCAGAACGTCTCCAGTGCAGAGTCATCCAGTGAGCAACCGGGCCTGGGAACAATAAACGCCACCAGCGCTTCGCCCCAGTGGGCATCAGGCACGCCGACTACGGCCGCCTCTGCCACCGTGGGATGCATCACCAGTTGTTCCTCGATCTCGCGCGGATAGACGTTGAAGCCTCCGGTCACGACCATGTCCTTCTTGCGATCGACGATGTAGAGGTACCCGTCCTCGTCCCGACGCGCGAGGTCGCCAGCGGTCACCCAACCCTCTCGAAGTGCCGCTGCGGTCTCTTCCGGCTTGCCGAAGTACCCTTCAAACAGGTAGGGCGACCGCGAGTACAGCTCGCCTACCTCGCCAGGCCCCACCTCGTGGCCCTCCTCATCCAGCAGTCGAACCTCGTTCAGCGCAAAGGGCAGACCGACACTCTGCAGTCGCCGGAGCTGATCGACCGGGCGCAGGTTGGTAACGATCCCGGCCTCGGTCGACCCGTAGGTTTCGTGAAGCAGTCCTTCACCCCAATAGTCAACGATCCGGGCCTTGGTGGCCTGGGGCAAGGCGGAGGCGTTGGACATGATGGTTCGCAGAAAAGGAAAACGCCCTTGGTAACGCGCCAACACCGCGGGCTCAAGCGCGAAGATGGCATGAAAGTGGGCAGGCACCATGAATACGCCGGTGAACGGCGTCGCAGCAAGCCGCGATAGCACCGTTTCCGCCTCGAAACGAGGCAGGACTTCTACGGCACCGCCGAAGAACAGCGAGGCCATGATGAAGGCAAAGCCGGCACCATGCGACATGGGCGCAATACCCAGCTGGAGGTCATCCGGACCGTAGCACCCGTATTCCATGGCCATGGCGTGGAAAGTCAGGGTACGGGACCTGTGCGAGATGACGATGCCCTTGGGTTTCCCGGTCGTGCCCGAGCTGTAGACCAGCGTGAAGGGGTCGCGCTCCGTCAGTTCGGCGACCGGCCCAACGGGGTCGGCTGAGGCGATCCAGCCCTCGTACTCCTCTCCCAGCCAGAGCACCCTCTCGCACGCGGCAGCAGACTTCGGGACTACAGGAGCTGCCGCCGGATGGGCGATGATCCAGCGCGCTCCACAATCCTCGCAGGCCTCGCGGATTTCCCGCTCAGTGAGGCGGGGACTGAGCGTGGCCACGATCAGGCCCGCATCCGTCAGGCCGCACATCAGCTCGGGATATTCCAGACAGTTGGGCGCCACCAGCGCCACACGGTCACCCTTGCGCAGCCCGGCACGGATGGCGGCGCCTGCCACCCTCGCGGAGCGCGAGGCCAGTTCCCTATAGGTCAGGCTGCGCTCCTCGCAGATGAGCGCTGTCTTGTCGGGAGTACGGGCGGCTGAGGCTCGCAGGCCGCTGGAGATGAGCAGTGGCCGGTCAGTATGCGTCATGGGTGCCAAGTCTGGCATAGTGCAGGCCGTTCGTGATGCAAGGGGGTGGGAACCATGACCGGGCATATCGATATCGTCTGTAACCTCTACGACCCGATCGCCGTTCGCAAGGGGCAGACCGGACTCGACAACACCTTCAAGCGACAGGTGCGCATGGACCGCAGGATGTGGGGCGGCGTGCCGGTCAGCGACTACCTGCGGCGCATGGACCGGGCAGGCATCGAACGCTCGCTGCTGATCGCCGTCCGGGCCGGCGACCTCAAGGTGGCCGGATCCTTCGAACTTCCTTACGAACGTGTCCACAAGGTCTGCGCACGCTACCCGGACCGGTTTTCGGGACTCGCAGGCGTGGATCCATTCCGCGGCATCGCGGGCCTGAAAGAGCTGGACCACGCGGTCAACGAGCTGGGTTTCGTGGGCGCCCACTTATACCCGCACTGGTTCGGCCTGGCGCCAGACCATGCCAAGTACTACCCCTACTATGCGCGCTGCGCAGAGCTCGACATCCCGATCATGATGCAGATCGGTCATAACCTGGTGTACTCACGCCAGCGGCGCCTGCCGAGCGTCGGCCGCCCCATCACCCTGGACCAGGTGGCCATCGACTTTCCGGAACTGACGCTGATCGGCATCCACATTGGCGTGCCCTGGACCGACGAGGCCATTTCGATGGCCTGGAAACACGAGAACCTTTACCTGGCCGGCGACGCCTACGCACCGCGGCACTGGCCGAAGTCCTTCGTGCACTATGCGAACACCTACGGCAGCCACAAGGTCCTGTTCGGTACCGACTGGCCGGTGATCGACCCGGAACGCGCAGTCCGGGAGGTTGCTGAACTCGGCATGCGGCCCGAGGCCCATCGCGCCCTGATGCGGGAGAATGCCCTGAAGGTCTTTACCCGCCTGCCACGCCCGCGCGGAACCGCCAAACGCAAATGAAGGACAAGAGCCTGGCCTCGGCTTACTACGCCGTAGGCGTCCTGACGGTCGCCTACGTGCTGTCCTTCATCGACCGCACGATCCTGGCGCTCCTCGTCGCCCCCATCCGGGCCGACCTCGGTATCAGTGACACCCAACTGAGCCTGCTGCACGGCCTCGCCTTCGCTATTTTCTACACCACCCTGGGCATTCCCATCGCGCTGCTGGCCGACCGTCTCAATCGCCGCAACATCATGGCCCTGGGTATTGCCGTATGGAGCCTTGCTACCGCGGTTTGCGGGCTGGCCCGGTCTTTCGGCCAGCTGTTCCTGGCGCGGGTGGCGGTGGGTGTGGGCGAAGCGGCGCTGTCGCCAGCCGCCTATTCCATGATTGCCGACCTGTTCCCGCGTGAGCGGCTCGGCCGCGCGCTGGGCTTGTATAACGTCGGCGCCTTCGCCGGAGCGGGCCTGGCCTTCCTGATTGGTGGTGCGGTCATCGCGGCAGTTGCGCAAGCGGGCGCCGTGGAGCTCCCGCTGATCGGCGAGGTACGCAGCTGGCAACTGGTGTTCTTCATCGTTGGGCTGCCGGGCCTGATCGTGGCGGTCTGGGTCATGACGCTGACCGAACCAGTCAGGCTGGCTACGTCGGCAGCCGCGGCTGATGACGGGATGCTGCGGCGGCTGGCCGACTGTGCGGGGCACATGCGCAGCCACTGGCGCGCCTACACCACTCACCTGGTGGGGTTCACCCTGATCGGACTGGTCTTCAACGCGACGCTGGCCTGGATGCCTACCCACCTGATCCGCAACCATAGCCTCGGAACGGCGGATGCTGCTTTCTGGATTGGTCTGGCGCTATTGGTCATGGGATCGAGTGGCGTACTCGCCGGTGGCTTGTTGACTGACCGGCTGGACTCGCGGGGTGCTGGAGACGGCGCCATGAAAGTCGGATTGCTGAGCGCCTGCCTCACCCTCCCTTTGGTGGCAGCCTGCACCCTGCTGCCATCGGGCGCTGCCACCTTGTGGCTGTATGCGGGCCTGGTGTTCGCTACCACGCTGCCCTTCGGCGCTGCAGCGGCGGCCATCCAGATCATCACGCCTGCCGGTATGCGAGCAACTGCCTCGGCGATCTACCTGTTCCTGCTCAACCTGGTCGGACTGGGTGCCGGGCCAACACTGGTGGCAATGGGAACCGACTTCTTGTTCGGAGACGACCTCGCCGTGGGCAAGTCGATGGCTTTGGTGGGTATCCTTGCGGCCTTGCCGGCGATCGGGCTGTTCTTCTGGGGACTGCCACACTATCGAAACCTCGCTGCAGCGAGCCGTTAAAGATCACAGGAGGGATAAGCATGCACAGGACGATCACGGCCGCGGGTATCCTGCTGGTGTTCGTGACACTTTCCGCTACCGCCGTCGAGCGCCGTACCCTGAACGACGGCCAGCTGGTGCTGGAAGACATTCCCGAAATCCCCCGAGAGATCGCCGACAACCTGTTGCGCTATCAGAACGTGCGCTCGGCCGGCGTGCTCGACTGGACGGAGGACGGCAGGAGCCTGTACGTCTCGACCCGCTTCGGCGACGTGCCCCAACTGCACCGGGTCGACGCACCTGCCGGCGCGCGTACCCAGCTGACCTTCTTCAGCGAGCCCCTCGGCGGCATGTCGCGCCGGCCAGACGCCGCGACGCTGGTCTTTGCCATGGACGCCGGCGGCAGCGAATTCTCCCAGCTGTTCCTGCTCGATCCCGCCAATGGCGAGTCGCGCATGATCACCGACGGCAAGTCGAGAAATGGTGGAGTCACCTGGAACCGCGATGGCAGCCAGCTCGCCTTCGTCAGCACCCGGCGCAACGGGGCCTCCAACGACATCTGGGTGATGGACCCAGACCACCCGGACACGGCCCGGATCGCGCTGGAGTCCCCTGACGGCACGGCCTGGGGTGCGACCGACTTCTCCGCCGACGGCACGCAGCTGCTGGTCGGCAACTACGTCAGCATCAACGACTCCCGCGTCCACCTGCTCGACCTCACGACCGGCGAGCGACGCCTGCTCGCAGGTGGAGGTGACGCGGCGTCGGCCAACTCGCCCGTCGCCTTCGACGCCGAGGGCAAGGGCTTCTGGCTGGTGACGGATGCCGGCAGCGAGCACGGACGCCTGGCCTGGCAGTCGCTGGACCCGAAAGCGACCGCCGAGGTGGTCACCGGCGACATCGAGTGGAGCGTCGAGGGCATGGCGATCAGCGACGACCGCCGGCGCGGAGCGTTCACGGTCAACGAGGATGGCTTCAGTCGCCTTTACCTGATCGACCTGATCTGCCGACGCTACCAGCCGGTCGAGGGTTTGCCCACCGGCGTCGCCGGTGGCCTGGTGTTCAGCCCCGACGGGCGACGACTGGCCATGACGCTCAACACCGCGAAGACGCCCAGCGACAGCTTCGTGCTCGAGCTGGGTGAGGGCGCGCTGGAGCACGGCGCGCTGCAGCGCTGGACCTATAGCGAAGTCGGTGGGCTCGACAGCTCGACTTTCATCGAGCCTGCGCTGGTGCGCTATTCCAGCTTCGACGGCCGGCAGATTCCCGCCTGGGTCTATCGTCCGATCGGCACGGGACCTTTCCCGGTCATCGTCTCTATCCACGGTGGACCGGAGGGCCAGTCACGCCCGACCTTCAGCAGCACCACTCAGATGTGGCTGCAGAAGCTGGGCGCTGCGGTGATCTTTCCCAACGTGCGCGGATCCGAAGGCTACGGCAAGTCCTACCTGAAGCTCGACAACGGCATGCTGCGCGAGGATTCGGTGCGCGACATCGGCGCCCTGCTGGAGTGGATCGGCACCCAGCCCGACCTCGACGCGGGCCGGGTGGGCGTAATCGGTGGCAGCTATGGCGGCTACATGGTGCTGGCCAGCGCCGTTCACTACAGCGACCGGCTCAAGGCCGCCGTGGACATCGTGGGCATTTCCAGCTTCGTGACCTTCCTGCAAAACACCCAGGACTATCGCCGCGACCTGCGGCGCGTGGAGTACGGCGACGAGCGCGACCCGGCCATGCGCGCGCACCTCGAGAAGATCAGCCCGCTCAACAACGTCGGGAAGATCACGGTGCCGATGTTCGTGGTGCAGGGCCAGAACGATCCCAGGGTGCCTGTGACCGAGGCGGAGCAGATCGTCGCCGCACTACGCGGCCGGGATCAGGCGGTGTGGTACATGAATGCCCTCAACGAGGGTCATGGCTACCGGAAGAAGGAGAACCAGGACCTGTACCAGCAGGCCGTGGTGCTTTTCTTCCGCCAGCACCTGCTGTAAGGAACCCGTCGGCAATGAAGACGATCACGCCAGACCAGATGATGGCGAAACCGATGGCCTTGGCGCCGCTGAAAGGCTCGCGGTAGAGGGTGATGCCCAGCAGCCACTGCAGGCTCGGGCCAATGAAGGTGATCAGCCCCATCACCGAGTAGCGGATCAGCCGCGCGCCGGCGGCGAACAAGGCAAGCGGCAGCGCGGTGGCAAGGCCCGCGCAGGCCAGCAGCACGCTGGTGAGCGGATCGGTGCTGAGTGACCCGGTCAGCGTGCCGGGACCGAAAAACCAGAGCCAGGCCATGGCAATGGGTGCCAGCAGCAGGGTCTCGACCGCGAGTCCCGGCACGGCGCCAATCGGTGCGGTCTTGCGCACCAGCCCGTACACGCCGAACGACAGGGCCAGGGTCAGCGACACCCAGGGCAGGCCGCCGGCGGCGAAGGTCATCCAGCCGACCCCGCCGGCCGCCAGGCTGACCGCCAGCCATTGCCGGGGACTCAGCCGCTCGCCGAGGGCGCTGACGCCCAGCACGATGTTGACCAAAGGGCCGATGAAGTAACCCAGGCTGGCCTCGAGGACCCGCCCGCTGACCACGGCCCAGGTATATACCCACCAGTTCACGGACATCAGCAGGGCCGACAGGACCAGCCGCGAAAGCAGCTGCGGCTGCACCAGCGCGGCGGTCACCTCGTCGAGCTTACCCTTCCACGCCAGCCATACCAGCACACAGGGCAGGCACCAGGCCACCCGATGAGCGAGGATCTCCTCGGCCGGCACCCCGAGTAGCGGATGCAGATAAAGCGGAAAAAAGCCCCAGATCAGGAAGGCCGTGACCGAGGCCAGCACCCCACGCCGGGCTTCCTGTTCCTGGCTCAAGCGCGGCACCGGCTAAGCAGCGCACGCGCCAGGCGGTCAGCCGAACCGGCACCAAAGGCGAGGAACAGCGAGGGCTCGGTCATCTCCAGTTCCAGCACCACGGGCTGGCCGGCCGGATTGCGGATGAGGTCGACCCGCAGGTAGAGGGGGGCGAGGTGCGCCAGGTGCGCACAGGCGGCAGCCGCCACCTCCAGTTCGTCGCCACCCGGCTGCCGCGCACTGATCGTCTCCGGTGCGAACAGCCCGGCCACTCCTGGCGCATGACGCTTCAGCAGCGGGCCCTTGCGGATGGCGTGACTGAAGGCGCCGTCGATATGAACGAGCGCCGTCTCCCCCTCCTCGTCCACCCGGGCCAGATATGGCTGCAGCAGCACGCTGCGACCGGCATCGAGCATGCTGCGCAGGTGGGTCAAGGCGTCGGCATGGTCTTCCACGCCGAAACGCGACGCATCACGCGAGCCGGCGCCGATGGCCGGCTTCACTACGAACTCGCTCCCCTCGAGGCCGGCAAGGAACTCCTCCAGACGGGCAGTGGGATCATCACCGGGTTGTGCAAAGCGGGTCGGGACGATGGGGATCCCGGCGGCCTCGAGCCCGGCCAGGTAGTGCTTGTCGAGGTTGCGGCGCACCAGCGCAGGCGGGTTGAACAAACGGGTCTCGGCCGCGCAGCGATCCGCCCAGGCCAGGAACTGGTCCAGCCTGTCCATGTAGTCCCAGGTGGAGCGCAGCAGGGCGGCGTCGAAGCCCGCCCAGTCGATGGCCGGATCGTCCCAGGAAGGCATAGCGGCCGATATTCCCAGCTGGTCAAAAGCCTCGCAGAGCAGCGGCATGTCCTCGTCCAGGGATGGGTCCATGTTGCAGGTCACCAAGGCAACGGACTTCATGCGGCTTACCTCCAGGGTCGCGGATTATCCCGCTTTCCCCACGCGATCGTTCAGGTTTCGTTCATCGCCGGTTCAAGCCCCGTTCAGCGCCCGGGGCGCAGTCTGTGACCGTAGATCACGCTGAAGGAGAAATCATCATGAGGACATTGATCGCTGCCCTCACCCTGTTCGCCACCCTGCCGGCCCTCGCCGGTCACCGTCCGGAGCCGGCGCATCGCCCACCCCACTGGGGCCCGGCCCCTTTGCTGGTCGAGGCTCGCGAACTGGATCGCTCGACGACCCAGCTCTACAACGCCCTGCGCGCCCACAGCGGCAGAACCGAGACCACCCAGCGCGCTGGACGGCTGGCCGACACGGCCCGCGAGTTCCGCAGGCTGGCGGAGCGCCGCGCCCCGGAACACGCCCTGCGCGAGGCCTACCGGGAGCTCCGGCACCGCCATGCCCGGCTCGACCTGCGCTTCGACCATCGCGGTCGGGAGTACCGGCTGCGCCATGCCGCCCACCTGGTGGACGAGGTCTCGCGGGATCTGGACGCGCTCGGTCGCGCCTTGAACGGCCGGCATTGGGCTAAGATTCCGGACCGGGGCCGCGAGTGGCCTCGTTACGAGGAAGACCGCCGATGGCGAAGACACTGACCACCCTGGTCGCTGCCCTGGCCACCGCCGCTCCGGCGGTGGCTGGCGTGACGGAGGCCGAACTGAGCGCCGCCGCAGAGGCCATCCAGCCGCGCATGATCGAATGGCGGCGCGACTTCCACCAGAACCCCGAACTCAGCAACCGCGAGTTCCGCACCTCAAAGGTGATCGCCGAGCATCTTCAGACCCTGGGTCTCGAGGTGCACACCGGCATCGCCCACACCGGCGTGGCCGCCGTGCTGCGCGGCGGCCGCCCGGGGCCGACCATCGCCCTGCGAGCCGACATCGATGCACTGCCTGTCACGGAGCGCAGTGACCTGCCCTTCAGGTCCACCGCCACCGCTGAATATCGCGGGCAGCAGGTCGGCGTGATGCACGCCTGCGGTCACGATGCGCATACGGCGATCCTGATGGCAGCCGCCGAAGTGCTCGCAGCAAGGCGTGAAGACCTGCCCGGCACCATCCTGTTCGTGTTCCAGCCCGCCGAGGAAGGCGCACCGGAAGGCGAGACCGGCGGCGCCTCCCTGATGCTCGAAGAGGGCCTCTTCAATCTTGCCCAACCAGAAGCCATGTTCGGGCTGCACGTCTTCTACTCACTGCAGACCGGGCAGGTGGGCTACCGGCCGGGTCCGTTCATGGCGGGATCTGACTTCTTCAGGGTGGTCGTGCACGGCCAGCAGACTCACGGCGCCAGCCCCTGGGCCGGCATCGACCCGGTGGTGGTCTCGGCCCAGATCATCGAGGCCCTGCAGACCATCGTCAGCCGCCAGCTCGACATCACGGAAGTGCCGGCCGTGGTCACGGTCGGGGCCATCCAGGGCGGCACGCGCTACAACATCATTCCCGACTCGGTGGAGCTGCTAGGCACCATCCGCACCTTCCGGCCGGAGATTCGCGAGGACGTTCTGGCGAGAGTGAAGCGCACGGTGGAAAGCACGGCTGAGGCCGCGGGTGCACGCGCCGAGCTGATCCTGGCCACCACGCCCAATCCGGCCCTCATCAATGACGAGGCGCTGACCCGGCGCATGGTGCCGGTGCTCGAGCGCGTGGCGCCGGCTGGCGCCGTGCCCATCGGACTGCAGACCACCGCCGAGGATTTCGCCTACTACGCACGCGAAGTGCCCAGCCTGTTCTTCTGGGTGGGCATCACCCCGCCCGGCACCGAGGGCGCCGCGCCGAATCACTCGCCTTTATTCCACGTGGATGAGGACGGCTTGATCACCGGCCTCAAGGCCATGCTGGCCGTGGCGGTCGACTACCTCGAGCACGGGCCCCAGGGGCCCTGACTCAGCGGCGCCAGTCGCGCTCGCCGTCGCGGTAGCTACGGCACAGGTCGAGGAAGTCGCGGCGGACGTCGCCCTTCAGGATCAGGTCGTCGGCCTTGCGCCGGCAGTGTCGACCCGACTCCTCCGGGTTACGGGCATCCCCCCCCGCGGCAATGCAGCGATCGACGAAGGCCTTGCGATCCTTGCCTTTCAGGGCGAGGTCATTGGCCTGGTGGTTGCAACCGGACACGGTCTGGCCGTGTGGCGCGGAGGCATTTTCAGGCTTGCCACCCTGCCCCTTGCCCTCCGGCTTGGCGGCCTGTGCCGCCCCCGTGAGCAGGGCCGTAGTTATCAGCAGACAGGCGAGCGTCTTCATCCCTTCCTCCGGGGTCCGGTTTTTGCCCATAGTCGTGTGTCCAACGTTATCATCGGGCCGTGACGACTAGCTTGAAGGCCCTCACAAATCTCCGCTGGCTGCCGGCCGCCCTGATGGCTTGCCTGGCTGCCTGCGGCGGTGGCGATGACGCGGGCAACAGCAGCCCGGGCTCCTCGGCGGGACTGAAGGTCTATCGGCACAGCATGGACGAATCGCCCACCAGCCTGGATCCCGTGCAGGCCTCCAACGTCTATGCCAACCATGTCCTGATCAACGCCTACGACACGCTGTTCTCCTATCAGTACCTGGCCCGGCCCTACGTGCTGAAGCCGAACCTGGCCGACGGTTGGCCGGAGATTTCCACGGACACCCTCACCTATACTATTCGCCTGAAGCGGGGCGTACGTTACATCGACGACCCATGCTTCCCCGACGGCAAGGGACGCGAGGTCACCGCCGCCGACGTGGTGTACTCACTGAAGCGCCATTTCGACCCGGCTACCCGCCCGCAAGGCGCCTGGCTCTGGCAGGGCCGCATCGTCGGCCTGGATGCCTGGAAGGAGGCCGGCTCGAACTACGACCAGGAGGTCGAGGGGCTGCGCGCGCTGGATGATCACACCCTGCAGATCAAGCTGGTGCAGCCCTACCCACAGCTGCTCGACACCCTGGCTCAGGGGTATTCTTCGGTGGTGCCGCGTGAGGCCGTCGAACACTACGGCCGCGAGTTCGGTATCCGCCCGGTCGGATCCGGTCCGTTCCGGCTGGTGTCCTACGACACGGCTCGCATCGTCATGGACCGCAACCCGGGCTTCCGGCAGGAGCCCGTTGACCTCGCCGCCGAAGGTTACGACCCGGCGACCCAGGGCCAGTACGGCCTGGAGCGCATCGAGGGCCGCTCGCCCCCTTTCATCGACCGGCTGGAGTTCCAGTTCATCGCCGATGCCTCGGCCCGCTGGAACTCCTTCACCAAGGGCGACGAGGCCCAGTACACCACGATCCCCAACGAGCAGATCGACCGGGTGCTGACTTCCAAGCATCCGATCACCCTGAAGCCCGAGTACGCGGAAAAGTATTTCTTCTACGCAGGCATGGAGGCAGGATTCATCTTCCAGACCTGGAACCTGCTGGACCCGGAGTTTGGCTACAACGAGGATCCAGAGCGCGAGCGCCGCAACAAGGCGCTGCGCTGCGCGGTCATCAAGTCCTTCGACTGGCCGGCGCGCAACGACAGCTTCTACGGCGGCATCGGCACCATCTTCCCCGGCATTATCGTCCCCGTGGTACCGGAGTTCGACCCTGACCTGTCTCGCGTGAGCGTCACCCGAGACGTGGCGGGCGCGCGCAAGCTGCTCGAGGACAACGGCTGGAATGCCGCCAACCTGCCCATGTTCACCTTCGGCACTACGGCCAACGTGCTGAACCGGCTGATGTTCGAACAGTTCCGGGCCTGGCTGAAGGACATCGGCTACCCGCCGGAAAAGGTGGTGCTCAAGCAGTACGCCACCTTCGGCGACATCAGCAAGGCCTGGAAGCAGGCGGAGCTGCCCTGGGTGGTGAAGGGCTGGGGACTCGACTACCCGGATGCCGAGAACACCCTGCAGCTGTTTTACGGCCCGAACAGCTCGCCGGGCTCCAACGACTCCAACTGGCGCAACCCCGAGTACGACGCGCTGTATGAACAATCGAGCGTCATGCTGCCCTCCCCGGAGCGGACCGAGATCTACCGCCGCATGAACGAGATGGTGATCGACGCGTGCCTGACGGCGACGGGGCTTGCACGCACCCGCATCCACCTCTGGCACAAGGACGTCATCGCCTTGCCGGATCGCGAGATCGTGGGCGGCTTCTTCCTGAAATACGTGGACGTGGAGGACTAGGGGGATGGAAGTCCTGCAGTACTCCCTGCGCAGGCTGGTGGCCGGCATTCCGCTGCTCCTCGGCGTGACCTTTATCAGCTTCCTGCTGATGGTCTACTTCGGGCCCGACCAGACCTACCAGCTGCTGGGCAAGAACCCCACCGCCGAACAGATCGCCGAGATCCGCGCCGAGCTCGGCTACGACCAGCCCTTCCTCGTCCGCTACGCCGACTACCTGCGGGAGGTGGCCACCCTCGACTTCGGCAACTCCAACTCGACCGGCGAGCTGGTCACCGACCTCCTTGCGCGCACCATCCCGGTGTCCCTGATGCTGATCCTGCCAGGTTTCCTGCTGGGCAACCTGCTGGCCCTGTTGCTGGCCCTGCTGGCTGCGCATTACCGCAGCCGCTGGCCCGACAAGGGCATCATGGCTTTCTCCGTGGTGGGCATGAGCATCAGCTACCTGATCGTGATCATCGCCTTCCAGGTCATCTTCTCCTCCAGCTCCGGGCTCGGCTGGTTCCCGGTGCGCGGCTGGAACGTGCATTCCCTTGCGGAATATCTCGAGTACGTGACGGTACCCACCCTCGCCACCGTGTTCGTGGCCCTCGGTTACAACACGCGCTTCTATCGCTCGGTGATCGTCGAGGAACTCAACCGCGACCATGTGCGCACGGCACGGGCCTTCGGGGTACCGCCAGCCAAGCTGCTCTACCGCAACGTGCTGAAAAACTGCCTGATCCCCATCATCACGAGGGTGGTCTTCACCATTCCGCTGATCGTCATCAGCGGCGCGCTGCTGGTGGAGACCTACTTCGGCATCCCCGGCGTGGGCAAGGTGACCTTCGACGCCATCACCACCGGCGACCAGCCTGTGCTCAAGGCGGTGGTCGGCCTCACCGCCGTGCTGTTCGTGCTGGCCCAGCTGGTGGTCGACGTCCTCTACCGGGCGGTCGATCCTCGGGTGTCGCTGTCATGAGCGTCGCCGCAACACGTCGCCAGTCGCTCTGGTCCAAGGCCGCCTGGAAGCTGCGCCGCGACCGCTTCGGCATGCTCGGGCTGGCCGTCGTGCTGGCCCATTTCGTGGCCGCAGTGGGCGTATGGCTCGGCTTGTGGGCCACTGGCTGGGGCGACGTGGCGGGCGGCAAGTGGGACTCGGTCTCATCCGAACATTGGTTCGGTACCAACCTGATCGGCCAGGACATTTTCCAGCGCAGCATCTACAGCATCAGCACGGCCTTCGAGATCGGCCTAATCGTCGCCGTGCTGTCCACCCTGCTCGGTGCGGTGCTGGGGGCCATGGCAGGGTTCTTCAGCGGGCGGGCCACCGACGAGTTCGTGGTCTGGCTGATGGGCGTGCTGGACTCGATTCCCTTCTACCTGCTGGTGGCGGCCATCGCCTTCGCGCTGGAGGGCAACCCCTGGTCGATGCACGTAGCCATGATCTCCACCTTCTGGATCACCACCGCGCGACTGGTGCGCGGCGAGGTGATCAAGCTCAAGGGCCTGGAGTTCGTCGAGGCGGCCCACGCAATCGGTGTGCCGGAATACACCATCATCTTCCGGCACATCCTGCCCAACACCTTCCACATCCTGCTGGTGCAATCGACCATCACCTTCGTGGCCGCCATCAAGTCCGAGGTGATCCTGAGCTTCCTCGGACTCGGCGTGAAGGACGGCATGAGCTGGGGCCTGATGATTTCCGAGAGCACCTTCGAGGTACTGGCCGGCTTCTTCAACAACTTCCTGGCAGCCTCGGTGCTGATGTTCGGGCTGGTCATGGCCTTCAGCATCTTCTCGGATGCGCTGCAGGATGCACTCGACCCGAGGCAGGTCTCGTGAGCGCCGAACCCATCCTCAGCGTGCGCGACCTGGTGGTGGAGTTTCGCACCGAGCATGGTGTGGTGCGGGCGGTGGATCGGGTCAGCTTCGACGTCTTCCCGAACGAGACGGTGGGGCTGGTGGGCGAGTCCGGCTGCGGCAAGACCGTCACGGGGCTTGCCATCCTCGGCCTCATACCGAGCCCGCCAGGGCGCATCGCCAGCGGCAGCATCCGCCTGGCGGGTCGCGAGCTGGTCGGGCTGCCGGAATCCGAGCTGCGCCAGCTGCGCGGCCGGGACATGGCGATGGTCTTTCAGGAGCCGATGACCGCACTCAACCCGGTGTTCACCGTCGGCAACCAGATGATGGACATCCTGCGCCGTTACAAGGGACTGTCCCGCAGCCAGGCCCGCGCTGCAGCCATTGAGTTGCTGGCCAAGGTGGGCATTCCCGCTCCGGCCCAGCGCATCGACGAGTATCCCCATCAACTTTCCGGTGGCATGCGCCAGCGCGTGGTCATCGCCATGGCGCTGTCCTGCGATCCAAAGCTGATCGTGGCCGACGAACCCACTACGGCGCTCGACGTCACCACGCAGGCCCAGGTGCTGGAACAGATCGTGCGCCTCCAGCAGGAATTCCGCATGGCGATGGTGCTGGTCACCCACGACCTGGGCGTGGTGGCCGAGACCTGCCAGCGGGCGCTGGTGATGTATTGCGGGCGGGTGGCCGAGCAGGCAGACATCGGACCCTTGTTTGCACATCCCCGGCACCCCTATACCGCCGGCCTGCTGCGCTCGCTACCACGCGTCGGCGAGGCCGAGAAGCAGGACCTGGCGGTGATCCCGGGCATGGTCCCGGACCTGCTCGACCTGCCAGCCGGCTGCCGCTTCGCCGAACGTTGCCCGCGGCGCGACGCGCGCTGCGACGGCGAGCTGCCGGACCTCGATGGCGACGCCGCCAGCCCTGCCCGTGTAGCCTGTTTTCATCCGCTCTGAGGCACTGCCATGACGCCGCTGCTCGAAGTCAGGAACCTCAAGAAGCACTTCCCGGTCCGCGGTGGGCTGCTCCGGCGCATCGTCGCCCAGGTGCGGGCGGTGGACGGCGTCAGCTTCACGCTGGAGGTGGGCAAGACGCTCGGCCTGGTGGGCGAGTCGGGTTGCGGCAAGTCCACGCTCGGGCGGGCCATCCTGCAACTGCAGCGCCCCACCTCAGGCGAGGTGCTGCTCCAGGGCACCGAACTCACGACGCTTGATCGCAAGCGCCTGCACGCCATGCGCCGCTCGATGCAGATCATCTTCCAGGACCCTTACGCCTCGCTGAGCCCGCGCAGGACCGTCGCCCAGACCATCCGCGAGCCGCTCGAGGTGCACGGCATCGGCACCCCGGCAGAGCGGGAGCAGCGGGTCGAGGAACTGCTGGGCGTAGTGGGCATGCGCACGGCGGTCTTGGACCGCTACCCGCACGAGTTCTCCGGCGGCCAGCGGCAGCGCATCGGCATCGCCCGCGCGCTGGCCCTGGACCCGAAGCTGATCGTGGCGGACGAGCCGGTCTCGGCACTCGACGTCTCGGTGCGGGCGCAGGTGCTCAACCTGATCGCCCGGCTACAGCGCGAGATGGGCATCGCCTTCCTGTTTATCTCCCACGACCTGTCGGTCGTCGAGCACGTCAGTGACCAGGTCGGCGTGATGTACCTCGGTCGCATCGTGGAGCTGGCGCCGGCGCGTGAGCTCTATCGCCAGCCGCGCCACCCCTATACAGAGGCGCTGCTGTCCGCCGTGCCCGTGCCGGATCCTACCCGCAAGGCCCGACGCATCGTGCTCGGTGGGGACGTGCCCTCCCCCATGAACCCGCCGCCGGGCTGCCCTTTCCACCTGCGCTGCCCCAAGGTCATGGACATCTGCCGCTCGGTGCCACCGCCGGTGGTCGAGGTCGGCGCTGGTGGGGCCAGCCATCAGGTGGCCTGCCACCTGCACGCCTGACGCCTCAGTCCGGCGAGCCCCGAAAGCCCCTGGCCACGAAATACACCTCGCGGGAGCGCGAGCGTGAGGATTCAGGCTTGCGGATCGAGACCTTCTCGAAGGCCTGGCGCAGCTGTTTCAGGTACTCGTCCGAGCCCGCGCCCTGGAACAGCTTGCCCACGAACTGCCCGCGAGGCTTCAGGACCTTACCGGCCAGGTCCAGGGCCAATTCCAGCAGGTAGAGGGAGGCAGCCTGGTCCGCGGGCGCCACGCCACTAAGATTGGGCGACATGTCCGACAGCAGCAGGTCGGCGCGCGCGCCGCCGAGGGCAGCGAGCACCTGCTGCAGGACCGCTTCCTCACGGAAATCGCCCTGGACGAACTCGACCCCGCGGATGGCGTCCATGGGAAGGATATCCGTGGCGACCACCCGACCCTTCTCGCCAACGGCCGTGGCGGCCACCTGCGACCAGCCGCCGGGCGCCGAGCCGAGATCCACCACGGTCATGCCGGGCCGCAGCAACCGGTCGCGTTCATCGAGCTCGAGCAGCTTGTAAGCGGAGCGGGCGCGATAACCGTCACGCTGGGCGCGCTTCACGTAGGGATCGCTGACGTGCTCCTGCAGCCAGCGACTGCTGCTCTTGGACCTGGCCATGGGGCCGCCTGCCTCGCTCTGGGGCTACACTATGCATAGTGTAGGCCTCTGCCGGAGACACCGGCCAGGAACCGACCATGATCCGCATTACCGGGCTCGTGCTGCCCCTCGACCACCCCCCCGAAGCCCTGCGCGCGGCCATCGTGCAGAGGCTGGGCATCGCCGATGCCGACCTGCTGTCCCACACGGTCTTCAAGCGCAGCCACGATGCGCGCCAGCGGGAACGCATCCACCTGGTCTACATCGTGGACCTGGAGGCCCGCGACGAGGCGGAGGTCCTCCAGCGCCTGCAGCACGACCGCGAGGTCGGGCCAGCCCCCGACACTCGTTACCGTTTCATTGCCCAGGCCCCCAGCCCGCTGCCGGAGCGCCCGCTGGTGGTGGGCTTCGGTCCCTGCGGGCTGTTTGCGGCCCTGGTGCTCGCCCAGATGGGCTTCAAGCCCATCGTGCTGGAGCGGGGGCGCGATGTCCGTAGACGAACCCGCGACACCTGGGGCCTGTGGCGCAAGCACACCCTCACCCCCGAGTCGAACGTGCAGTTCGGCGAGGGCGGCGCCGGGCTCTTCTCCGACGGCAAGCTCTACAGCCAGGTGCGCGACCCGAAGTTCTACGGCCGCAAGGTGCTCGAAGAGTTCGTGCGCGCGGGCGCGCCGCCGGAGATCCTCTACGTCAATCGTCCGCACATCGGCACCTTCCGGCTCACCGGCGTGGTCACTGCCATGCGCAAGCAGATCCTGGAGCTCGGCGGCGAGGTGCGCTTCGAGAGCAAGGTGGTCGACCTGGTCCTCGAGGATGGCAACCTGCAGGGCGTCGTGCTGGAGAACGGCGAGCTGCTTGCCTCCCGCCATGTAGTGCTTGCGCTTGGCCACAGCGCCCGCGACAGCTTCCGCATGCTCCACCGCCAGGGCGTGTTCATCGAGCCCAAGCCTTTCGCACTCGGCTTTCGCATCGAGCATCCGCAGTCGATGATCGACCGGGCCCGCTTCGGGCGCCATGCCGGCCATCCGGCGCTGGGCGCTGCCGACTACAAGCTGGTGCACCACGCGCGCAATGGACGCGCCGTCTACTCTTTCTGCATGTGCCCAGGCGGCACGGTGGTCGCCGCCACCTCCGAAACCGGGCGCGTGGTCACCAACGGCATGAGCCAGTACTCGCGCAACGAGCGCAACGCCAATGCCGGCATGGTGGTGGGCATCTCCCCGGAGAGGGACTTCCCCGAGGGTCCGCTCGCCGGCATCGCCCTGCAGGACAGGCTGGAATCGCTGGCCTTCGAACTCGGCGGCGGCGATTACTCGGCACCGGGACAGCTGGTGGGCGACTTCCTGCGGGATCGGCCCTCGACCGACTTCGGCGAGGTGCTGCCCTCCTACCAGCCGGGGGTGCGGCTGGGCGATCTGTCCTCGCTGCTCTCGGCCGACGCCATCGAGGCCCTGCGCGAGGCCCTGCCCGCCTTCGGCCGCAAGATCCGCGGCTTCGATCGCGAGGATGCAGTGCTCACCGGCATCGAGTCGCGCACCTCCTCGCCGGTACGCATCACCCGCGATCCAGCGAGTCTGCAAAGCCTAAACGTCAAAGGCCTGTTCCCCGGCGGGGAAGGTGCCGGTTACGCCGGCGGCATCCTCTCGGCGGGTATCGACGGCATCCTGCTGGCCGAGGCGGTCGCCCGCTCCATGACCCTGGGCGAGCGCGCCGCATGAAGCTCGACGAGGTCCGCAAGCTGCAGCAGCGCAAGCACCGCGAAGCCGCCGGCCTGTACCTGGTGGAAGGTGAGCACCTGGTGCTGGAACTGGAGAAGGCCTGCCGCACCCGACCGGAACTGTTGCAGTCGAAGCTGTTCGTCAGCGAACAGCGCTCGGACTGGCGATCCCCACTGGATACGCAGGTGATCAGTGCCTCGCAGATGGCGCGCATCGCCGACACGCGCGAACCGCAGGGCCTGCTGGCCGTGGTGCCCGTACTGCCGGCTGCTCCGCCGATGGAGGGCGAGCGAGCGGTGTACCTGCACGAGGTGCAGGATCCTGGCAACCTGGGCACGCTCCTACGCAGCCTGGCCTGGTTCGGCGGCTTCCGCTGCCTGCTTGGGCCCGGCAGCGTCGATCCTTACAACCCCAAGGCAGTGCGCGCGAGCATGGGTGCCATCTTCCATGTGCCGGTCGAGACGGGCGTTCCCCTGGGGGCACTCGATCAACGCTACCGGCACATCGGCTGCCTGGGGCTCGAGGGCGAGACCATCACCTCCCCTGCCTTCACCGCCCGCGACTGCCTGGTGTTTGGCGGCGAGGCCCGTGGCCTGCCCGAAGGCTGGGCCTCACTCCCCGATGCCCGCGCTTTCACCATCGGCGGCTGCGGCGCCATCGAGTCGCTGAACCTCGCCAGCGCTGCGGCCATGTGCCTGTGGGAACTGCAGCGCTCGACGCCAGAAAAATAATCCCACATTGGTGGCGACACCCCTGTATGATCCGCGCCATCAAATCAGGGTCGCGCGGTCAGCGCCCCCTTTGCCTCGAAGACCGCCCATCCGGCCGGCTCGAATCGCTAAACCCGCTCGCTACTGACCGCCTTGGGCCAGGTGCCCACGCGGCGAGCTTATCGAAGGACACAACTCAATGAATTTTTCCGATCTCGGGCTCGAGCCCGAGCTGCTGCGTGCCGTCACCGACAAGGGCTACGACACGCCCACTCCCATCCAGCAGCAGGCCATACCGGCCGTGCTCGCCGGCCGCGACGTGCTGGCCGGCGCCCAGACCGGCACCGGCAAGACCGCGGGCTTCGTGCTGCCCCTGCTGCAGAAGCTCGGCCAGCGCAAGGGGCATGCCCCACGCGTGCTGGTGCTCACGCCCACCCGCGAGCTGGCCGCCCAGATCGCCCAGAACGCGCGCGACTACGGCAAGTACAAGCAACTGCGCACCATCGTGATCTTCGGCGGCGTGGGTGAAAACCCGCAAATCCAGGCGCTACGTAACGGCTGCGACCTGCTCATCGCCACGCCGGGCCGCCTGCTGGACCTGGCCAACCGCGGTCTCGCCGACCTCTCGCAGGTGTCGCACTTCGTGCTCGACGAGGCCGACCGCATGCTGGACATGGGCTTCATCCACGACATCAAGCGGGTGATGAAGCTGCTGCCTCCCTCGCGCCAGAACCTGCTGTTTTCGGCCACCTACAACGACGACATCCGCCAGCTGGCCACCCGCCTGCTGGTAGATCCCGTGAGCATCGACGTGGCCCCACGTAACAGCACGGCCGAGCGGGTAGAGCAGGTCGCCTTCCGCGTACCCAAGGAGCAGAAGCGTCACCTGCTGGTGCACCTGTTCGGTCACGGCGCCACCGACGAGGGGCAGTGGTATCAGGCGCTGGTGTTCACCCGCACCAAGCACGGCGCCAACAAGCTGGCCCAGCAGCTGGAAGGCGCGGGCATCCGCGCCGCTGCCATCCACGGCAACAAGAGCCAGTCGGCGCGGGTGAAGGCGCTCGCGGACTTCAAGGCCGGCAAGGTGGCCGCGCTGGTGGCTACCGAGGTCGCCTCGCGCGGGCTCGACATCAAGGAACTGCCGATGGTGGTGAATTACGAACTGCCGAACGTGCCGGAGGACTACGTCCACCGCATCGGCCGCACCGCACGCGCCGGTGCCACCGGCCGGGCCGTGTCGCTGGTGGCCCCGGACGAGGCCTCGCTGCTGCGCGACATCGAGAAAACCATGCGCCAGCCAGTACCGTTCAGGGAATTACCAAAGTTTGCGGCACCCCTTGCCAACGCCGCCACACCGCAACCTGCACCCGCTCATGCCGACAGGAATCGCGCGCCCTCGCCTCCTCGAAGGCCGTCTTTCAGTTCCGGCCGCCCAGCCCGAAACGGCGGGCGAGCATCCGGTCCACGACGCGGCGGGGCAGGAGGCCGGGCAAGGTCCACATAAGGAATCGGTTGCGCAGGATGGGGTAGCGGGTTTTGGGGTGCGCAGCCTGCAGGATGCGCAGCACCAGCCGGCCGACATCCCCCGCGGGCAGGCCCGCGGCCCCGAAAGCCTGCATACGCGAGCGCATGCCCTTGAGTTGTTCGAGATAGCCAGTGTGGGCGTACTGCTCCGCGTTGATGTCGTCAGCCTTGGCCCAGATCGGGGTCTGGATGGAACCGGGCCCCACGATCACCACGTCGATGCCATAGGGCATCAACTCGCGGCGCAGGGATTCGGACAGCGCCTCGAGCGCATGCTTGGACATGGCGTAGGGGCTCATGAAGGGCGAGGCAATGCGCCCGGACACGGAACTCATGTTGATGACGCGCCCGGGCTTGCCCTGCCAGCGCGGGTCCATGCCCATCATGGGCAGGAAGGCCTGCAGGACCTGGATCTGCCCGATCACGTTGACCTCGAACTGGTGACGCACCTCCTCGAGCGGGATGTGGGCCACCGGTCCCGCCACCGCGATGCCCGCATTGTTGACCAGGCCCTCCAGCGTCCGGCCCTGCAGGGCCTCGCCCACCACCCCGGCCGCAGCGGCGATGGCCACCGGGTCGGTGACGTCGAACACCAGTGGCGTGAAGCCCTCGCCGAGCGCGGCGGCGGCCGCCTCGGCGTCGGCCTGGCGGCGCACGCTGCCAAAGATCCGCCAGCCGGCACTCAGGAGCGCCTCGGCACAGGCCCGTCCAATGCCGGTCGAGACCCCGGTGATCACGGCAGCGGGACGTTCATCGAGCGTGGTATTCATACGCGGCTCCAATATGCAGGAGGCCGCAACGGTATCATGCCGACATGGAAAGACGGTCCATCCGTAGTTTCGTGCAGCGGGCAGGCCGGATCACCGACGGCCAGCGTCGCGCCCTGACCGAGTTGTGGCCGCGCTACGGCATTGATTCGGGAGACGAACCGATTGACCTGGAGGCCTGCTTCGGGCGCTGTGCCCCGGTGACCCTGGAGATCGGCTTCGGCGACGGCGAGTCCACGGTCGCGCTGGCCGCCCAGCAGCCCGAGCGCAACATGCTGGGCATCGAGGTGCACCCACCAGGAGTGGGGCATTGCCTGCTACTGGCCGAGCGCAGCGACGTGACCAACCTGCGCGTGGTGAGTCAGGATGCGGTGGAAGTGCTGCAGCGTCGACTGCCGGACGGGTCGCTCGACGAAGTGCTGCTGTATTTCCCCGACCCCTGGCCCAAGAAGCGCCATCACAAGCGCCGGATCCTGCAACCCGACTTCGTCGCCCTGCTCGCCCGCAAGCTGACGCCCGGTGGCGTGTTCAGGCTCGCCACCGACTGGGCGCCCTATGCCGAACATATGCTGGAAGTGATGTCCGCCTCGGCTGACTTCGAGAACCTGTCCCCGACCGGGGACTGGGTGGAGCGCCCGACAAGCCGACCGGTGACCCGCTTCGAGCGGCGGGGCGATCGCCTCGGTCACGTGGTGCG
The DNA here is from genome assembly GCA_030831085.1 of Gammaproteobacteria bacterium. Lineage (GTDB taxonomy): Bacteria > Pseudomonadota > Gammaproteobacteria > Steroidobacterales > Steroidobacteraceae > SG8-30. Next base: position 7,622 of record JAURLT010000053.1, on the reverse strand, counting down.
TGACCTGGCGTTCAGGCGCCGCTAGCCGAAAGCCCCCCGCAGCCCGTTCAGGATGAACTGCACGGCGAGGGCGGCCAGCACCACGCCGGTCAGGCGACTGACCACGTGCGCACCGGTGACACCCATGACCCGGTTGATGAAGGGTGTGAGCAGGAGCACCCCCAGGGTAATCAACAGCACCAGGGCAATCACGCCCAGCAGGCCCAGCGTCAGCATCCAGTCGCCGCGCGTGGTCGAGAAGGTGAGCAGCACCGTGGCCAGCGCGCCCGGGCCGGCGATGAAGGGAAAGGCGAGCGGGAAGACGGAGATGTCGGCCCGCTGTTGCACCTCGGCCTTCTCCTCCTGGGTGGTCTTGGTCCCGGACTCGCGGGCAAAGACCATCTCGAGCGCGATCAGGAACAGCATGGCCCCGCCGGCGATGCGGAAGGCATCGATGCTGATGCCCATCAGTTCGATGAAGCGGCCGCCTGCCAGCGCAGAGACCACCAGCACGATGAGGGAAATCAGGGTGGCCTTGAACGACATCCGGCGCCGGTACGCGGCATCCGCGCCCTGGGTGAGGCTGGCAAAGACCGGTGCCAGGGTGATGGGTTCCACCACCACGAACAGCAGCACGAAGAATTTAATCAGCTCGTCGATCACCGGTAATCCTCCGCAGTCACGCCCGCACCCAGCAGCACCTGGCCTGCCTCCACCTCCACCGGGATCCGCGGCAGCCACTTGCCCGCGCAGGGCCCGGCCACGCAGTGCCCATTGGCAGGCTCGAACAGGGCCCCGTGGGAGCGACAGACGATGTAGCGACCCTCGGCGTCCAGGAAATCATCGGGCTTGAGGTTCAGCGGATGGCCCGCGTGCGGACAGCGGTTCAAGTAGGCACGCACACCCTCGCCGTGACGCAGCACGAGCCCCGCCAGCGGCCACGGACCCTCGCCCACCCGGAAGGCACGGACCTGGCCGGGTGGCAGGTCGTCGAGCGCGCACAGCGTCACTCGCTCCGCGCTCATTGGCGGGAGCCCGCAGTGCCGAGCGCCGCATCGAGCAGGCCGTTTCGGACCATCAACCAGAACAGCAGGATGCCCGGCACCGCCAGCACCGTGGTGAGCAGGTAGAAATTCACGTAACCCATGGTCTCGATGAGACCACCGGCAGTGGTGCCGGTGAGCACCCGGCCCACCACGCTCGCCGCGGCCGAGATCAGCGCGTACTGGGCGGCCGTGAAACGCAGGTTGCACAGCGCCGAGAAATAGGCCACCACCACTACGCCCCCAAACCCGCTGGCGAGGTTTTCGAAACCGATGGCTGCCGCCAGACCCCAGTTGCTGTGACCGGCTACCGCGAGCAGCGCAAAGCTCAGGTTGGAGACGCACATCAAGACAAGCGCGAGCATCACCGAGTGCTTGAGCCCCATGCGGCTGTAGAGGATACCGCCGATGAAGATGCCGATCAGAAAGGCCCAGAAGCCGAAGCCGACGTCGTAGAGGGCAATCTCGTCGTTGGTATAGCCCAGGTCGTTGAACAGCAGGCGGAAGGTCAGGTTGGCGAGCGTATCGCCAATCTTGTGCACCAGGATGAACACCAGCACCAGCCAGGCCCCGGAACGCTGCATGAACTCCACGAACGGCCCGACAATGGATTGCCAGACCGCCGCCAGGCCCTGCTTCTGCAGCACCACCTCACGCCGGGTCGGCTCGCCGAGCCACAGCCCGGTCAACATGGCAGGCAGGGCGAATACGGCGCAGGCCAGGTAACCGGCCGACCAGCCGTGCCGGGCCGCCACCACCAGGGCCAGCGCACCGGCCGCCGCCGCGCCGATCCGCCAGCCGTACTGGCACATGCCCGAGCCCACGCCGAGCTGGTCCGGACGCAGCGTCTCGATACGGTAGGCGTCAATCACGATGTCGTAGGTCGCCCCGGCGAAGCCCACCAGCAATGCGGCGATCACGGTAGCCTCCAGGCTTGCCGTGGGGTCCACCAGCGCCAGGTTGATGACCGCCGCCATCACCAGCAGACCGCTGAACAGCAGCCAGGACACTCGCTGCCCCAGCCGGTGCAGCAGCGGCAGGCGCACGCCGTCCACCACCCAGGCCCAGAACACCTTCAGGTTGTAGAGCAGGAAAGCCAGGGTGAAGGCCGTGACGGTTTTCTTGTCGATGCCGTCCTGCGCCAGCCGCGTAGTCAGGGTGGCGCCGATCATGGCGTAGGGAAAGCCGGAGGAGACGCCCACGAAAAAGGCCGCCAGCGATTCCCGCTCGAGGTAGGGCTTCAACGACTCCGTCACCAGCTTCACGTGGCCATCTCCAGTTCGTAATCCATGATCAGTGGTGCGTGATCAGAAAAGCGCTGGTCCTTGTAGATACGAGCCGCACGGGGGGTGCCGGCCAGCGAGGGGCTGAGCAACTGGTAGTCGATGCGCCAGCCCACGTTCTTTGCCCACGCCTGCCCCCGGTTCGACCACCAGGTGTACTGGTCGGGGCGGGGGTCCACCTGCCGAAAGGCATCCACGTAGCCGAGTCCGTCGAAGACCTGATCCAGCCAGCCGCGCTCCTCGGGCAGGAAGCCGGAGTTCTTCTGGTTGGACTTCCAGTTCCTGAGGTCGATCTCCTGATGGGCAATGTTGAAGTCGCCGCACAGGATGTAGTCACGCCGCTTGCGCTTGAGGCCCTTGAGGTAGGGCAGGAAGGCTTCCAGAAAGCGGAACTTGGAGGCCTGCCGGTGGGGGCCGGAAGATCCGGACGGCAGGTAGAGGGAGACCACCGACAGGCGCCCGAAGCGCGCCTCGAGGTAGCGCCCCTCGCGATCGAATTCCTCCACACCAAACCCGCGGATGACCTCGTCAGGCTCGGTTCTGGAAAAGATGGCGACACCGCTGTAGCCCTTCTTTTCCGCATCGAAGTAGTAGCCGGTGAAGCCCGCCGGACGGAAGTCGCCGTGATCGAGCTGATGCTCCTGGGCCTTGGTCTCCTGCAGGCAGAGAATATCCGCGCGCTGATGGCCGAGCCAGCCGAACACCCCCTTGCGGGCCGCCGATCGGATGCCGTTGCAGTTGAGGGTAATGATTCGCATTGCCGCCCCCGCCAGAAGCGCGGATCATATACGCATGCAGCCCTATCAGCAGGAATTCATCGAACTGGCCATCGCCCACCAGGTGCTGCGCTTTGGCGAGTTCACCCTCAAGAGCGGTCGGGTCAGCCCGTACTTCTTCAACGCCGGACTGTTTAACAGCGGTGGGGCCATCTCCACCCTTGGTCGCTGCTATGCCCGCGCCGTCAGCGAATCGGGCCTGCCTTTCGACATGCTGTTCGGGCCTGCCTACAAGGGCATCCCGTTGGTGACGACTACCGCGGTGGCGCTGGCCGACTGGCATGATCGCAGCCTGCCGTTTGCCTTTAATCGCAAGGAGGCCAAGGCTCACGGCGAGGGCGGGCGCCTGGTTGGGGCGCCTCTCGAGGGGCGGGTGCTGGTGGTCGACGACGTCATCTCGGCCGGGACCGCCATCCGCGAATCCATCGAGATCATCCGCGAGGCAGGGGCCACCCCGGCTGGGGTGGTGGTGGCACTTGATCGGCAGGAGCGGGGCCAGAGGGAGCTGTCGGCCGTGCAGGAGGTCGAGCAGGACTTCGGCATTCCGGTCATCCACATCATTGCCCTGGACCACCTCATTGCCCACCTGGAGGCGGCCCAGCGCCAGAAAGAGCTGGCCGCCCTCAGGAACTACCGGGCCCAGTGGGGGGTCGAAAAATCAAAGTGTGACTCAGTGTTATGACACAACTCACAAAACAGGCAGAATCGCCATCATGAAGTTCAGACCACCGGCTCCCGTCGTCCTGACAATAGCCGTGGCTCTTATGGCCGCGGCAGCGACGGCACAAAGCCAGGGCCAGACGGTCTACAAGTGGGTCGACAAGCGCGGCCAGACCCACTACGGGGACCGGGTCCCGCCAGAATACGCCACCCAGGATCGGGATCTCATCAACCGCCAGGGCATCACGGTGGGGCGCGAAGAGGGCACCATCACCGATGAGGAACTCAAGGCCCAGAAGGAGCGCGAGCGCATCGCGCGCATCAAGGCAGAGGCCGCCCTGCGCGACCGGATGCTGGTCACCGCCTACCAGAGCGTGGAGGAAATCGAGCTGGTGCGGGGGCGTCGCATTGACCAGATCGACTCGCAGATCCAGTTGCTGAAGCTCGGGGTCGACAACCTGGTGGCCAGACATCGTGAGCTGGTCAAGCGCTCCAACCTGTTCAAGCCCTTCAACGACGATCCCAAGGCGGAGCCGATGCCGGCGGGGCTGATGGAAGACATCAAGCGCACCGAGAACGAGATCGACGTGCAGCGCGCCAACCTCGATCAGCGCATCCGCAACCGCACCGAGATCAACGACCAGTTCGACGCGGACATCGCGCGCTTCAACCAGCTGCGTGCCGGCAGCTGAAGAGGGCTAGCGGCCCGAACTCCCGAAGCCGCCCTCGCCGCGCTCGCTCGAGGCAAAATCGGCGACTACCTCGAGCTCGGCCTGCACCACCGGGACCAGTACCATCTGGGCGATGCGCTCACCGGGCTGGATCACGTAAGGCGCGCTGCCACGATTCCAGGCCGAGACCAGCAATTGGCCCTGGTAGTCCGAATCGATCAGCCCAACCAGGTTACCGAGCACCACCCCATGCTTGTGACCGAGCCCCGAGCGCGGCAGCAGCATGGCCGCGAGGCCCGGATCTTCCAGATGGATCGCGATGCCGGTGGGCACCAGCTCGGCTTGCCCGGGGGCCAGGGTGAGCGGCCCGTCGATACAGGCGCGCAGGTCCATGCCGGCCGAGCCCGGCGTGGCGTGGGTGGGGAGCGGGAGGCTATCGCCCACCCGCGGGTCGAGGATCCTGACCTTCAGTCTATGCAAGTGAGCCTCCCAGGGCTTCCCGCCCGGCCGGCGCCTGTTCGGGCGACCGCAGGAGGGCTATACGCCTGACCAGTTGCCGCGCGAGGGACAGTTTCGAATCCTGTGGCAGCGTTGCCTGCCCGCCCGGCCAGAGCAGCAGCAGGGCGTTGTCGTCGCGGTCAAAGCCGGTCTCGTCACCGACCAGGTTGGCCGCAATCAGGTCGAGCGCCTTGCGCTCCAGCTTGGACCGCGCATAGGCCTCGAGCTGCTCGGTCTCGGCGGCAAAGCCCACCACGAAAGGGCGGGGTCGGAGTGCGGCCACCTCCGCCAGGACATCGGGGGCGCGAACCAGTTCGAGCGTCAGGGTGTCGGCCTGCTTCTTGAGCTTCTGCGGGTGGATCACGCTGGGCGTGTAATCGGCCACCGCGGCGGCCCCGATGTAGACATCTGCCCCGTTCACCGCCTGCAGCACCGCGGCGTGCATCTCGGCGGCGCTCTCCACCCTCACCACGTGCACCCCCGAAGGCGGGGTCAAGGCAACGGGACCGGAGACCAGCACCACGTCCGCACCGGCCTCGCGAGCGGCCTGTGCCACCGCGTAGCCCATCTTGCCGGAGCTGCGGTTGCTGATGTAGCGGACCGGGTCGATGCGCTCCCGCGTGGGCCCTGCGGAGACCACCACCCTGCTGCCGGCGAGTACGGGCTCGCAGGTCAAGTGCTGCATCAGCCGCTCGGCAATCTCGGCAGGTTCCAGCATGCGACCCTCACCCACCTCGCCGCAGGCCTGTTCGCCGCGGGCGGGCCCGAGCACGGTGATCCCGCGACCCTGCAGGATCTTGACGTTGTCCTGCGTTGCCGGATTAGCCCACATCGCCCGGTTCATGGCAGGTGCGACGAACACGGGAGCAGTGGTCGCCAGGCACAGGGTCGCCAGCAGGTCATCGGCCCGCCCATGCGTGAGCCGGGCCAGGAACTCGGCGGTCGCCGGGGCGATCAGCACGGCCTCCGCCCAGCGCGCCAGCTCGATATGGCCCATGGCGGCCTCGGCCGCCGCATCCCACAGCGACTCCCGGACCTCGCGACCAGAGACTGCCTGAAAGGTCAACGGCGCCACAAACTCGCGCGCCGAGGGGGTCATCACCACCTGCACCTCGGCGCCACGCTCGCGCAGGCGGCGCACCACGTCGGGTGACTTGTAGGCGGCGATGCCGCCAGTCACGCCCAGTAGGATCCGTCGGGGAGTTTCGGCCATCGGAGCATTATCCCCGGCCTGACCCGGGGTGACCACTTTCCATCCCGGTTGGTTATGGGCTCATGCAGGTCAGCCGCTTTCTGGCCCATCAGGTGGAATAGGCGTCGGCCGAGGGTGACACGGAGGCCGACAATAGCCCTCGGAGAGCCAGCCATGAACGACCCGCGCCCCGCCCATCACCCGCTGGAAAAGCTCGCCCTGCAGGGGGCGGCCGACCTCACCGAGGCCGAGTTGCTGATGCTGCTCTGGTCCGGGGGGCGAGGCAGCGCGCGCGGCCTAGGCTCGGCCCGCGGCCTGCTGCACCACTTCGGCTCGCTACGCCGGTTGTTCCGGGCGTCCACCGAGCCCGATCCGGGCGAACCGGTGATCGGCCCTGCCCGCCGGGTCCAACTTCAGGTTGCCCTGGAACTCGCCCGTCGCCATTACCTGGAGCGCCTCAGCCACGGGCCCGCGCTCGCCAGCCCCAGGGCGGCCCAGGAATTCCTGATCGCCCAACTCCGCGACCGCGACCACGAAGTCTTCTGCTGCCTGTTCCTCGATACCCGTCACCGGCTGCTGCGCTTCGAGGAACTGTTCCGCGGCACCCTGGACGGGGCCACGGTCCACCCTCGGGACGTGGTCAAGCGGGCACTCGAATTCAGGGCAGCCGCCGTCATCCTGGCTCACAACCATCCCTCGGGGATCGCCGAGCCCAGTCACGCCGACGAACTCATCACCGGGCGGCTCCGGGAAGCACTGGCGCTGGTGGACGTCCGGCTGCTGGACCACCTCATCGTCGGCGACAGCTGCTGCGCCTCGCTGGCCGAGCGAGGCCTGTTATAAAATAGAAATCAATGGCTTGCATGACGCCCGCGGTCCCGTCACGAGACCCGCGAGGCCTTGCCAAGGCGTCCCGGGGCTGGTTTAATACGCGGCCTTTTTCGCTGGATTGCCCGCAGGGGTTATCCGTCAACGGAGTGTTTGGCCATGTCCCGAGTTTGCCAGGTCACCGGAAAGCGCCCCACCACGGGCAACAAGGTGTCCCATTCGAACATCAAGAAGCGGCGCCGCTTCCTGCCCAACCTGCATCAGCAGCGCTTCTGGCTGGAATCGGAGAAGCGCTGGGTGTCGCTCAGGGTCTCCACGGCCGCCATGCGGACCATCGAGAAGCGGGGCATCGAGGTCGTCGTGGCCGAATTGCGCGCCGCAGGCCAGAAGGTCTGACCGGTAGTCCAGAGGGAGTTTCACCATGCGCGACAAGATCAAGCTCGTCTCCACCGCCGGCACGGGCCACTTCTACACCACCACCAAGAACAAGCGGCTGCATCCCGAGAAGATGGAAGTCAGCAAGTTCGACCCGGTGGTGCGCAAGCATGTCCCCTACAAGGAAGGCAAGATCAAGTAGCCTTCGCTGCGCGGGCCTGTCCCGTGCCTGAACTGCCAGAAGTCGAGACCACCCTCCGCGGCATCGCCCCGGCCCTCATGGGGCGAACCGTCTCCAGGGTCGTCGTTCGAGAGCG
>JAURLT010000009.1 GCA_030831085.1 Gammaproteobacteria bacterium | reverse complement strand
AGGACCGCGCCGCCGAACAGGGCCATGGCACTCCAGAAGGTCGTCCGTGGCCAGGAGAGCGCGGTGCGCAGGGCCGGGCCGTACACGGCATGGATGGTGGTCATCACCCGGTCGAGAGTGCGGTCCGAGATCCGGTCCGACCCATCCAGCAGACGCCTGCCGACAAGGACTACCCGGGCGAGCCAAGGCTGCCTCGGCAGCGGCCTTGGCTCGCCCCGCAGTAGTCGACTGGCCAGAAAGGGAATGATGGTCAGCGACACGAACAGTGAGGCAATCACGGTATAGATCACCGCCGCCGGCAGCGAGCGGACGAACTCACCGGATTCCTCGGGCAGGAACAGCAGCGGCAGGAAGGCCAGGATCAGGGTCGCGGTGCAGCCCAGTACGGCCAGCCAGATCTGGCTGGTCGCTGCCACTGCGGCTTGCCGACGCGGAGTTCCCTCACGAATATGCCGCGAGATGTTCTCCACCACCACGATCGAGTCGTCTACCAGGAGGCCCAGCGCGACGACGAAGCCGGCGATGGAGAGCTGGTTGAGGGTAAAACCCGTGAAGTACAGGAAGGCCATGCCCATGGCCAGCGACAGTGGGATGGACATCATTACGATGCCGGCGGCTCGCAGGCCCAACGGCAGCAGTGTCAGTGCCACCAGGCTGATGGCCACCGTGAAATCGAATTCCAACTGTGTCAGGCGCCGCTCCACGTTGCGGGACTGATCGAAGCCCCGCTCGAGACGAACCCCTTCAGGTAACTGCCTCTCGAACGCGTCCAGCTTGGCGTAGACCCCGTCCCGGACCACGAAGACGTTTTCCTTGTCCTTCATGTTGGCCGTGACGAACACGGCCCGGCTGCCGCTGAAGCGGCCGAGGTAACGCTCTTCAGCGGTGCTCCAGGATACCGTGGCCAGGTCTCCCACCCGAACCACCCGGCCTTCGCGCGCGGCCACCACGGTATTGCGCACCTGCTCCAGCGACTCATAACCTCCGGAGGTCTTCAGGTTGAAGCGCCGCGCACCAAGGTCGACGGCGCCCCCGGGGATGACCGCGCTCTGCCCGCGGATGGCATCGATCAGCTGTCCGAGCGAGACCCGTGCGCTGGCCAGCCGGGCGAGGTCCACGGCGACCCGCACCTCTGGCTCCGGCAAGGCCCAGGTCTCGGCGATCCTGATTCCGGGGACGGCCTCGATGGTGTCCTGCAGGTTCTCGGCAAGCTCGCGCAGTTCCCGCCAGTCGGCCGTGTCGCTCACCAGCGCCATCTGCACCATGTTGGTCAGGCTGGGCTTGAACTGCTGGATCTTGAGGTCCAGCAGGTCTGGCGGAAGGGCAGGGCGAAGGCGGTTAACCTCGCGGATCACCTCGTCGTACTTGCGGTCCGGATCGACCCCGAAATTGAACTCGACCTGGATAATGGCCACCCCGTCCCTCGAGGAGCTCGCAATCTTCTCGATGTTGTCGAGTCCCTGCAGCGCATCCTCGATGGGCTCCACCACCAACCGCTCGATGTCGACAGGATCAGCGCCCGGGTAAGCAACCACGATCAGCGATCCGGGAAAGGTCAGCGAGGGATCCTCAGCCCTCGGAATGGCGTTCAGCGCGGTGAGTCCCGTTGCACCCAGCAAGGTGAACAGCACCAGCGTGAACTGCCAGCGTCGGACGGCGAACGACCACAAGCTCATCGTGAAGCCCTCAGCCGCTGCCGAGTACGCGAACTGGCTGGCCGTCGCGCAGCCAGCTGGCGCCTTCCGTCACCACCTGCTCGCCTCCATTGAGTCCGCCCAGGACCTCGACGCGGTCGCGTACCAGCCGCCCGATCCGGACCTCGACGCGCTCGGCAATCGTCGCGTCGTCGCGCCGGGCGACGATGAATACCCGGGCCGTGCGGCCGTCTGCCTCCAGCAGCGCTTCCACGGGGATGGTGGTGACCGGTCCGCCGGCGGCCGCAGGCTCCAGGATGACCTTGGCGACCAGACCCTGGACCAGTCCCTCGACGGCGTCGGCGATGGCAATCCGCACCTCAAAGGTGCCCGTGAGGGGATCGGCTGCCGAGGCCAGCTCGACCACTTCGCCGCGAAGCGCGCGGCCGGGCAGGGCGTCGAGCTCGATGCTCGCCGCATCCCCGAGGTCGATCTGCATGCGTTCACGATCGGACAGCGAAGCCTTCACGATCCATCCTGAGGATGTGTTGCCCAGCACCAGGACCGGTTGGCCGGCCGCGACCAGTTCATCCTGCTCCGCCAGCTTGCGCAGGATGACGCCGTCGGCCGGAGCCTCGATGCGCGCCAGGCGCGCGTTGAATTCCGCGGCCTGAAGCTGCGCCCTGGCCACCTCGCTCGCGGTGCGCAGGTCCTCCACCTGTTCCCGGGTGGCTACCTCGTCGGCAAACAGGGCCTCGCCGCGCTCGAGATCGCGCTGCGCCTTCTGAGCCAGGGCGCGAGCCTGGTCCAGTCCGGCCTGGACTTCCTGGCGGTCCAGTTCGGCCAGGGCCTGACCGCGTACGACTCGCTCGCCCTGCACCACGCCGATGGAGGCAATCACGCCGCCCATCTTGAAGGACAGGCGGATCTCCTCCGTGGGCGCCACCACGCCGATGGTGCGCAGCCCCGCCTCAGGCGCCTCGCGCCGCGCTTCGCTCACCCGGACCGGCGCCTGGGAGGGTCCCGGCGCAACGGTGACGGGCTCGCCGCAGCCCGTCAGCAGAAGACCGGCAAGCAATAACGACGGTCGGCAGAATTTCATCGCGGGAAGGCTCCAATGGCGTATTCAATGGCAACCAGCGCCCCCAGGGCCTCATAGCGGCCGTATTGCCTGCTGAGTCTGGCCTGGGTGAGGGCGCGTCGTGAGTCGATGAACTCGACCTGGGGAATCTGGCCGAGGTCACGTTTGCGGCGGGCGATTTCAAAGGCGCCTTCGGCTGCTTCTACCCGCTTTCCCGCCCGCCGCAGGGAGGCTTCTGCGACTTCGTAGTCCTGCAGCGCGGCCGCCACCTCGAGCCCGACCTGCTGGGCCAGACGTTCGCGCTGGGCGCGCAGCTGCGCGCTTTGCGCCCGGGCTTCGCGGACTGCGGCGCGGTCAGCGCCGCCGGAGAACAGGTTGAAGCGCAGCACCAGGGACGCAAGGGTGAAGCGATCATCGGCGGCGAAACCGTAGGCCTCGCCCTGGATGCCGGTGTCGACGGCCAGCGCCAGTCGCGGAATAAAGGCGGCGCGGGCCAGGTCCTCGGCGGCCGCGGCTGCCTCGATACCCTGATCGATCTGCCTGAGCTCGCGGCGCTGCTGCCCTGCCTGGGCGGCCAGCATGTCCGGAGCAGCCCGGATGCGATGCCACCAGGAGGCGATATCCGCATCCGTTGCGGTTGCCGAGGTCAAGGGTTCGTCCAGTGGTCTGCTGCGCAACAGGTTCACATACCGTCTGGCGTTCTCCCCCGCTGCCCGGGCAGCGGTGAGCTGTTCCTCGACCTCCAGCCGGTCTGCTTCGGCCCGCAGCAACTGGTCACGGGTGACCTTGCCGTTTTCGTACAGGCTGCGGTTGACCCGCTCGTTTTCGGTCGCGGCCTCCAGGGAGGCCTCGAGGATGGCGACCGACTCCCCCGCGGCCAGCCAGGCCAGAAATCCCTGGCGGACATCCCGATGCAGGCGGGCCCGCAGCGCCTCGCGGGCCTGCAGGCTCGCCTCGTACTGCGCACCGGCGACGCGGCTGGCTGAGGAGATCCGCCGGTCGAACAGGGGCTGGGTCAGGCGCAGGACCGACTCCTGTTCCCGCGAGCGCAGGAAATTGAACGACAGCACCTGGCCTGGCACCACGGGGTTTGGAAAACTCACGCTGCGGCCCCCCTCGGCACGCGAGTAGCGCAAGTCCAGGTCGATCGAGGGCAGGTAGCGGGCGCGCGCAACATCCAGGGCAGCGAGCTGTCCGGCGACCTCGGCATCGGCGCCCGCCAGGTCCAGGCTGCTGACTTCGGCATCCCGCACCAGTCCATCCATGACCTCGGCGATGGCCGATGCTCGCGCAACCGGGCCCGGTAGCGGGAGGAGCAGGAGGGCGGCCATCAGCATGACCGCCCCTGACGGGACCCGGCTTATCACGGCTCAGTCCCTGGGCTCGAGCAGGTAACGAAGCCAGGCGTGGCCGCTTGCCATCAGGCTGCTGGCCTCCATGCCATGGCGGCGCATTGCCTCGCCCTTGTTGGTGGCGATCTGCAGCAGCCCGTGGCTGAAGGACCAGAGCATGAAGCAGGCCTGCATGGGATCGCCCAGGTCGCGGCGGATGGACCCGTCGCAAATCCCGCGCTCGATGGCACGGATCATGACGGCCCAGACGGCGTCCCCCTGTTCGATGCAGGCGCATTCGTTGCCCTCCGCCGGGCGCAGCTGATGGGCGTGGAAGCGGGCACAGGCGTCATAGCGGTAGGGCCGCTCGGCCGCGAAGCGGGCGTAGGCTTCCCCCATGGCTGCAATCTGCTCGATTCCGCGCGCTGCGCCGGCTTCTGCGGCCTCGAAGCGTTCACGCAGGTCCTCAAGCGCGCGCACCGTGATGGCGAGCAGCAGGTCTTCCTTGTCGCGGAAGTAAACGTAGAGCAGGGCCCGCGAAACCCGAGCCTCACGTCCGACCTGTTCCATGGTCAGTGTGTCCCAGCCGTGCGCGGCGTAGAGTCGTTCGGCCGCCTCGATGATGTCGAGCCGGCGCCGCTCCTTCTCCTCTTCGCGACGTTCAGCCAGGTAGGACATGAGTCCATTTTCCGGGCTTATTGACGTAGTGTCAATAACTAAACGTCAGTCTATCCTGTAGCGTCGCTCGCCCCTCGCATGGGCCCGGATGTTCTCGGCCACCTCGTCAATACAGCGCTGGCGTGCCTCGCGGGCTGCCCAGGCCACATGGGGCGTGAGGAGCAGGTTGGGCAGGGTCGGGTCCAGCAAAGGACCGCCGTCGACCGGGGGTTCCTGATTGAGCACGTCGATGCCCGCGCCCCCCAATCGCCCAGCCCGCAGGCTCTCGGCGAGGGCCGCGGCATCCACCAGCCCGCCGCGCGCAGTGTTGATGAGCAGGGCGTCGGGCTTCATCAGGCTCAGTTCGCGGCGTCCGATCAGGCCTCGGGTGGACTCGTTGAGGGGGCAATGCAAGGACAGGATGTCTGCCTCGGCCAGCAGGTTGTCCAGCTCGAGTCGGCCCGGCTGGGGCTCGCCGCCCGGGCGGTTGGCGATCAGCACGCGCATGCCGAACGCCTCGCCCACGCGGCCAACGGCAGACCCAAGCGCGCCATGGCCCACGATGCCGAGTGCCCGCCCCTCCAGCTCGCGCATCGGGAAGGCGAATTCTGAAAAGCTCGGGGCGCTGGCCCAGCCGCCGCTACGGGCCAGGGCGTCATAGCGACCCAGGTGATGGGTCAGGGACAGGATCATGCCGAACACGTGCTGCACCACCGAGGACGTGCAGTAATCCCGCACGTTGCATACCGCCACGCCCTGTTCACGCGCCGCGTCGAGGTCCACACAATCGTAGCCGGTGGCCGTCAGCGCGATCAGCTTCACCTGCGGATTGGCGGCCAGAGCCTCGCGGTCGAGTCGACACTTGTTGTTGACGACTACTTGCTGGCCAGCGAGGCGGCTGACTACCTCGGAAGGGTCGGTCGTGTCGTGGAGCGTGAGGCCGGACAGCGATTCGTGAAGCGGCGACAGGTCCAGGTCACCCCGACTGACCGTTGCCGCATCGAGGAAGACCCCGCGCATGGTCAGCCTTGCGGCCTCATCCCTGCAGGGCGGGTTCTGCGACGGTGTTATCGCTGCTGCGGGAGACCTCGCTGAAGTAGTAATCGCGCGGGTCCACACCATGCGACCCCGGCTCCATGCCGTTCAGGATCCACAGCGACTCCGGGTCGGAGGGATCCGAGGGCTTGGTGTCGAGGTTGACCAGCGGGTTCTGTTCCATGGGCTGCTTGGCCGAGTCGAGCACCAGCATCACTCGAGGCCGCAGCCGGCGCTGGTTGTTCTGCTCGACCACGATGGCCACCTCGCCGGTGTTCAGTTCCACCAGGCTGCCGGTCGGGAAGACGCCCATGGAGCGGATGAAGACCTCGACCAGCTTCTTTTCGAACAGTACCCCGCCCTGAGCCTTCAACTGCCGGAGTACCTTGAAGGCCGAGTTGGCCGGCGCGCCGGGGCGGGTGAGGGTCATCGCGGCATAGGTGTCAGCAAGGCCCATCATGCGCCCCATGGCCGGGATGTTGTCGCCACTGAGCCCGCGTGGGTACCCGCTGCCATCGAAGCGCTCGTGATGACACTCGATCATGCGCTCGACCTTGGGCGAGACCTTGCCGGCCTTGCGGGCCAGGTCCAGGCTGAGACCGACATGGTCGCGGAACTTCTTGCGTTCCTCGTCGCTGAGCTTGCCCTGCTTGCGCAGCAGTTCACGAGGCAGCCTGAGCATCCCGAAATCGAGCATCAGTGCCGCAAGCCCAACCTCGACAAGGTCCTCATCCTTGAGATCCAGGCTCTTGGCGAAGATCAACGACCACACCAGGGTGGCGAGGGCATGTGCGCTGGCGTACTCGTCTGCATGCCGGAGCCGCACCACGCAGGCCATGGCGTCCGGGCTCAGGGTGACGCAGTCGACCATCGGCAGGACAACCTGCTTAAGCACTTCAAGGTCGGGCGTCTCACCGCGAAACACTGCACGCGCCTGGCCACCGTAGAGGTCCCGGGCGTAGTCGTAGATCGCGTTGGCAATGGCAACCTGTTCCTTGGACTGGTTGACCTCGCTGCCGCCGCGCTTGGGAGCGATCAGCGCCTTGTCGACCTTGGCGCCGCTGTGGAACAGGCGCGCCAGGATCATGCGCAGCTGCTCCGTCAGCATCGAGAAGAACATGGTATCGGCGCCCTGGTCGGTCGGGCCCAGCGGCTGGCGCACGGTCAGCGTGATCTCGTTACCCCGCTCGGGCTCCGGCTCGGGCTTTTTTTCGATTCGGGTGGGCTCGGGTTCCGGCGCTGGCGGGTCGACTTTGCCGATCAGCTCAGGGTCTATGGCGACCCGGCTTCTCGCCGGATCAACCATTACGAAGGCACAGTTTCGCTTGATCCACTTCAGCTCGTCCTGGTCCTCGATGACGTATTCCTGAAACAGCAGGGGCGACTCGATCCATGGGCGATCGAGCTCGGCCAGGAACATGCCTGGATCGAGCTTGCCGGCCGGGATCTTGAGAAATTTGCCTGCCATGGACGAAGGAGCGCCTAAGTGCCTAAACGGGCTGGGGAAGATACACCAATGCGGTGCGATCTCCTACCCCCGAAACCCTAATCTCGGGGACTATATCTGCCGAATCCTGCTCAGGGACTCTCGGTTAATCCCTAAAGTTCCGGAACTGCAACGGACGTCCCACTTCAACCGTCTTGAGCAGGGCGATGGCCGACTGGAGGTCGTCGCGCTGCTTGCCGGTCACTCGCAGCTGGTCGCCCTGGATGGCAGCCTGGACTTTCAGCTTGGCGTCCTTGAGTGCCCGCTGCAGCTTCTTGCCGGCGTCCTGGTCGATGCCGTGCCGCAGGACGACCGCCTGGCTGGCGGCATTCAGGGATATCTGGGGCTCCCCGGGCTCCATGCAGGCCACGTCGATTCCGCGCTTGGACAGCTTGAGGGAGAAAATATCGAGCATCTGCTTGAGCTGGAAATCGACCTGAGCCTGCAAGGTGACGGTATGGTCCTTCAGCTCGAATTTGGCCCCGGTGTCCTTGAAGTCGAAGCGTTGGGACACCTCGCGGTTGGCCTGGTCAACCGCGTTGGCCAGCTCGTGGAGGTCGATTTCGGAGACGGCGTCGAAGGAAGGCATGGCGCGGATTATACCGGCCTAGAGGTCGATGAACCCCCGCCCCAGCTCGGCCACCCGCCCGGCCACGAAAATGCCCCCTCCCGCGTCGATCCGCAGCCTCAGGGAGGAGGGTCGGCCGGTCGCCTCACCCTGCTCGATGTCGCGCTCGAGCGGCGCCGCCCGTCCGGATCCCAGATACCAGCCGCCGAGGTTGGCCGTGGCGCTGCCGGTGGCGGGGTCCTCAAGGACCGACTCCCCCTTGTCGAAGAAAAACCTGGCCTTCAGTCGCCCGGGCCCCGTTTCCGCGAACAGGTAGAGCTGGGCCAGGGCGCCGTCCGCGGTGACCTGCCTCAGCCCCTCCCATCCCAGACGGACCCTCTCCAGGGCCGCCGCATCGACCAGCGGTACAACCAGTTGCTCGACCCCTGTGTTGACCCACAGGGCGTCTCTGGCCAGGTGCCCGGGCTCGAGCCCCAGCGCCTCGGCCAGCTTGGGAACGGGACAAGCGGATGGGCGACAGGTGGGTGATGCGGCGCGCAGTTCCCAGCGGTCGACTTCCCGGGTCACCGGGATCACCCGTGACGGGAGCTCGAGCTCGACGCGGGAGCCGGCGCCCGTCAGTTCGGCGACCACGGCCGCCGTACCGAGCGTGGGATGGCCGGCGAAGGGCATCTCGTAGCTCGGGGTGAAGATCCTGAAGCCTGCAGTAGCCGTGGTCGAGGGCAGGATGAAAGTTGTCTCCGACAGGTTGAACTGCAGGGCGAGGGCCTGCATGGTCGCGGTGTCGAGCGACCGACCGTCCTCGAACACGCAGAGCGGATTGCCGCTGAGCGTCTCCCCGCCTCGGGTAAAGACGTTCAGGATCCGGTAAGCGAGCCGCAAGCGATTCAGCTCCCGGCCAGCAGGCCGTCGACCAGTGCGCTGAACTCCGCCACGAATTCTTCGTAGTGCTGGCCCGTGGCCGGTCCGCTGAAGCCGGTATGGGTGTAGACGATGCGCCGCTCCCGGTCGAGCACCAGCATGGTCGGGTAGGCCACGAAATTCTCCAGCTGCGGCAGCGCTCGCTGTACCGCGCCGGCCTCGTAGCTGCCGGCGATCAGCACCGGATAGTCGATGGCGAACTCGGCGATGAACTCGCGCGCGGCTGCCGCTGAATCATCGAAGTTGGTGTGATACTCGAACAGCAGCTGCACTATCTCCAACCCCAGCTCCCTCCGTTCGGGGAGAAAGTCGCGCAGGAAGGCCGCCTCGTCGTGGCAGTTGGGGCACCAGGTCCCGCCGATGGTGACGATCACCACCTTGTCGGCAAAGCGCGGGTCGTCGAGCGACAACTGCTCGCCTGCAGGGTCCGGGAAGCTGAAGCTCAGCGGCGCGGCATCCGCGCGCAACCGGGTCAGGGTGCTGGCGTCCGCGAGGCTAGCCGCCTCGTCCCGTCGCCCGCTCAGGACGCGGTAAGCGCCCACGCCCGAGCGGAACTCTCCCTCCAGTGCGCCCTCCGGTGTGAGCCGCGCGACATACAGGTAGGCGCTGCCGCCATCGAAGCGCGACAGGAACACGCTGTCGCCGCGGGCCTCACCGGCAATGTAACGATCGTCGCCCGTGGTCCTGAGAACCGTGCCGGTCACCGTAGTGCCCGATTGCTCGAGTTCGGCGATGCCGCTGGTTTCCTGTCCGTTGGTCGGGTCGAGGAAGGTAATGGCCCAGCGGCCGCTGAAATCGGCGGCCCCGGTGTCCGCGGGCGGGAAGAAGCGCCAGTCGAGGCCCTTTTGGGCCAGGAAGGGGGCCGTCACCCGTGCGCCCTGCGGACGCAGGAAGGTAATGGTTCCTTCCAGAGTCGCGCCCGACAAGGTGGCCTCCAGCCGGTGCGGATAGCCAGGCATGCGCATGCGGATTTGCCCGCCGTCGATCTCGATTTCAGATACCCGGGCACGTTCCGGGCCATTGACCAGCCAGGCTACCGGCTGCCCGTCCTCCATGTCGATTTCCAGGCCGAAGGGCAGGTCACCGCCTTCGATGGGCATCACGCCTCGCCAGGTGCCGACGAAATCTTCGGCGGTCGGGGCGCAGGCCGCGATCAACAGGCAGACGAGGGGCAGCAGCAGTCGGGACACTTTTTTCACGGGCAGCTCCTGGGGCGTGCCTTCAATAACGGGGCAGGCGCACGGGTTCGAACACCCTGGCGCTGGCAGGCCCGCCTCCGGCTCGCAGGGCCTGGTCAACCAGGCGGTGGGTCAGGTGGGGGGCGAACAGGCGCATGAAGTCGTACATGTAGTTGCGCAGCATGCGACCACGGCGCACGCCGATCCAGGTCACGTGCTCCGGGAACAGGTGGGATCCATCCAGGGTAACGAGGTCTGGATCCTCGCCCTCCTGCATGGCCATGCAGGCCACGATCCCCACGCCGAGCCCGAGCCGGACGTAGGTCTTGATGACGTCCGCATCGCGGGCCGTAAGGGCGACGTCCATGGGCAGGCCCGCGGATTCGAACAGGGCAGCCAGCGAGGAGGGCCCGGTGAAGCTGAAGACGTAGGTCACCAGGGGATGACGACTAAGGTCCTTCAGGGTGGGGCGCTCGATACGGCAGAGCGGATGCCCGCCGGGGACGATGATGTCCCGGTGCCATCGGTAGCAGGGCATCAGCACCAGTCCCGGGAACTGCTCGTCGCTGCCGGTGGCGATCGCGAAGTCCACCCGGTCGTCGGCGGCCAGCTGGGCGATCTGCTCGGAGGTACCCTGGTGCAGGTGGAGCTTGACCTCCGGATATTCGCGCCGGAACTGTTTGACCACGGCCGGCAGTACGTAGCGGGCCTGGGTGTGGGTGGTCGCGATCGACAGCGACCCGCGGCGCTCGTCGCGGAATTCCTCGGACAGGCGCTTGATGTTGCGGGTCTCGTCCAGGATGCGGCGGGTTCTTTCCAGCACCCGACGGCCCGCGGGAGTCATACGGGTGAGGTTACGCCCCTCACGATCGAACAGGTCGAATCCGAGCTCCTGCTCCAGCAGTCTGAGCTGCTTGCTGACCCCGGGCTGCGAGGTGCCCAGAGCGCGGGCCGCGGCCGTGATGTTCAGCTCGTTGTCGGCCACGGCGGCGAGGTAGCGCAACTGATGCAGCTTCATGCGGTTAGTATACGGACCCCGATCAAGCGGAGTGCCCTCATGCATGCCAGAACCTGCAGCCTGGCCGGTCTCGTGGCCATACTGGCGCTCGCCATTCCGGCCGTTGCCGACGAGAACGCCCGCGCCACGGCCTTCTACGAGCAGGCCCAGGCCGAGTACTACGAGGCGAACCCGATCGCGGCAGCCTTCCAGGGTATGCGCCTGCGCTACGGCGAGTGGAATGATGGATCGGAAGCTGGCGAAGAAGCGCGCCTGCTGATGGCGCGTCGGCAGTCAGAACAGCTGCAGCGGGACATCGACCGGGAGCAGCTCGATGCGCAGGGCCGGCTGTCCTACGACCTGTTCCTGGACCAGCAGCGGCGGCGTATCGAGGGCTGGCCCTGGCGCCTGCACGGCTACGTCTTCGATCATCGCTCCGGGCCGCACAGCTGGGCCCCAGCCTTTCTGATCAACACCCACCGGGTCGAGTCGGAGCAGGACGCGAGGGACTACGTCTCGCGTCTGCGCGGCATCCTGGTGCTGGTGGCCGATGCGCTGGAGCGCGCCAACCGCGCCGAAGAGCAGGGGATCCTGCCGCCGCGCTGGGTGTTCCCCCAGATCGTGGACGGGGCCCGCAACGTGATCACCGGCAAGCCGTTCGACGACTCGGCTGTCGATAGCCCGCTGCTGGCCGACTTCCGTGCCAAGCTGGGCAAGCTGCAGCTCGACGAGGCACAGGCCGCCTCGCTCATGGCCTTGGCCGAACGGGCCATGCTGGAGTTCGTCGAGCCTGCCTACGAGGCGGTCATCGCCTGGGCCTCTGCAGCCGAGGCGCGGGCAAGCGAGGAGGATGGCGTCTGGAAGCTGCCGGATGGCGAGGCCTATTACCAGCAGCGACTGGCCGACTACACCACCACCGTGCTCACTGCAGATGAGATCCACCAGATCGGCTTGCGCGAGGTGGCGCGCATCCATGCCGAGATGCGCGAGCTCATGGGCCGCGTCGGCTTCGACGGCAGCCTGCAGGAGTTCTTCGAGTTCATCCGCAGCGACGAGCGCTTCTATTACCCCGATACCGAAGAGGGACGCGCCGCCTATCTCGCCGAGGCGACCCGCATGATCGAGACCATGCGTGAGCGGCTGCCTGAGCTCTTTCATCGCGAGCCGAAGGCGCCGATGGTGGTCAAAGCCGTGGAACCCTTCCGTGAGGCCTCGGCCGGCAAGGCCTTTTACCAGCGACCGGCGCCCGACGGCAGCCGTCCGGGGGTGTACTACGTCAACCTCTATCGCATGCGGGACATGCCGAAGACCGAGATGGAGTCTCTTGCCTATCACGAGGGCATCCCGGGTCACCACATGCAGCTGGCGCTGTCCATCGAGCAGGAAGACCTGCCGATGTTCCGCCGCCAGGCCGGCTATACGGCCTACACTGAAGGCTGGGGCCTCTACAGCGAGCGCCTGCCGCGGGAAATCGGTTTTTACCAGGATCCCTATTCCGACTTCGGTCGGCTGACGCTGGAGCTGATCCGCGCGGTGCGCCTGGTGGTCGATACCGGCCTGCATGCCAAGCGCTGGACCCGGGAGCAGGTGATCCAGTATCACCTCGACAATACGCCCCTGCCGGAAGGCTCCGTGGTGCGGGCCACCGAGCGTTACATCGTCACGCCCGGGCAGGCGACTGCCTACATGATCGGCCAGCTGAAGCTGCTGGAGCTGCGCAAGAGGGCTACCGACGCGCTCGGCGAGAACTTTGACGTGCGGGATTTCCATGAGCGCGTGCTCGAGTCCGGCCCGGTGCCCCTGGACGTCCTCGAGCGGCGTATCGACGAGTGGATCGCTTCGGCCTCAAGATAGCGCGGTATGTCCATCGCCAGGGTAGATCGTCGGTTCTAGGCCAGGCTGGCCTCGCTGGTCAACAGCGGCCAGCGCGCGCCCCTGTCCGGCGGCCGCAAGGGCGTCGAAAAGGAGTCCATGCGGGTCACGCCGGATGGGGCGGTCGCCCATAGTCCGCACCCTGCGACCCTGGGTTCGGCGCTGACCTCCTCCGGCATCACCACCGATTACTCGGAAGCGCTGATCGAGCTGATCACGCCGGCCTTTGCCACGACCCCGGAACTGTTCGCGCACCTGTGTGACATCCACCGCTTCGTGTACCTCAATCTGGGTGAGGAATTGCTGTGGGCCGCAAGCATGCCCGGTCCCATCGCCGGTGAGCAGGACATTCCCATCGCGCGCTATGGCAGTTCCAACGTCGGACGCATGAAGCATGTCTATCGCGTGGGCCTTGGGCTGCGCTACGGCAGGCTGATGCAAGCCATCGCCGGGGTGCACTTCAACTACTCCTTCCCGACCGAGGCCTGGGGCCCGCTGGGCGAGGCCTTGCGTACCAGGCTGGTCGGGCAGCGGTTCGTGGATGAGGGCTACTTCGCCCTGCTGCGCAACTACCGGCGACACGGCTGGTTGGTGCTTTACCTGTTCGGGGCCTCCCCGGCCGTCTGCGAGGATTTCCTGCTGGGCAAGCCGGCGCCTGACTGGCTCAAGCCGCTCGGCCGCAACACGCTTTACGCCCGGCACGCCACGTCCCTGCGCATGAGCGAACTGGGCTACCGCAACAAGAGCCAGGCCGGCGTTTCAGTGTCGGTCAATTCCCTCGATGAATATGTGCGCGACCTGTCGGGTTTGATTGCCACGCCCAGTGCCGAGTTCGCGCGGCTCGGCATCTCGGTGGACGGCGAGTGGCGACAGCTCAACGCGAACGTCCTGCAGATCGAGAACGAGTATTACAGCTTCATTCGTCCCAAGCGCACCACCCGGCCCGGTGAGCGGCCGACCCGTGCGCTGGGCCGGGCCGGGGTCGAGTATGTCGAGATGCGCTCGCTGGACGTGGGCGTGTTCGACCCTGCTGGGATCGACGAGCACAAGATGCGGTTCCTGGAGGCCTTTGCGGCGCTATGCCTGCTCAAGGACAGTCCGCCGATCGGCCGCGGCGACGAGCAGGCCCTGGATGCCAATCATGTACGGGTGGCACGGCAGGGCAGGGAAGCAGGACTGCAACTCGACTGGGAAGGCAGCGCCGTCGGCCTCGACGAGTGGGCCGGGCAACTGCTGGAGGAAATGCGCGGCCTCTGCGAACTGCTGGACCAGGGTGAGTCTGATGCCCCCTACACTCGCGCACTGGCCCTGCAGCAAGCCAAGCTGGCCGACCGGTCGGCCGTGCCCTCGGCACAGGTGCTGGCTGCCCTCGAGGAACACGACGGTGACTTCCGGGCCTTCGGCCTGGCGCAGTCAACAGCTCACAGGGATCATTTCCGCCGGCTCGGTCCGCCGGGCGTCGAGCGCCTCGAGGCCTTTGCGGCCGAGGCGGCCGAGTCGCATCTCGAGCAGGCCAGGATCGAGGCCGCTGATACGGAGCCTTTCGGCCAGTTCGTGGCCAACTGGTTCGCGGACTGAACGAGGGTCTGGCTTAACCGGCCGCGAACACCCGCCGCTGGCCGTCGTTGATCTCGTCGATCGGGTGGCGGTACAGGGCGCTCAGCGTTGCCCCGTTCAGCGCCGTGGCGCTGTCCCCGAGACTCCAGCCGCCCGCTCCGTCGAGCATCAGTACCGCGTCCGAAAATCGGGCCGCCAGTGTTGGGTCGTGCAGGCTGGCGATGACCGAATGGCCTGCACGGCAGCGCTCGCGAAAGAACTCCATCACCGCGATCTGGTGCCCCGGGTCCAGTGCGTTCACGGGCTCATCCAGGATGCATAGCGGGGCGTCCTGCGCGATGACGGTAGCGATCGACAGCCTCTGACGCTCACCCCCCGACAGGCTGATGACCTCGCGCCCCACCAGTTCCGTGAGTTGCACTACCCCGAGGGCATGCAGGGCGGCCTCGCGATCGGCTGCCGTCTCCTGGCCGGCCAGGCCGAGATGAGCGTAGCGACCCCCCAGCACCGTTTCCTCGACCGTCGCGGGGAGGGCATCGCCCGGGTCCTGCAGCAACATGCTGATCCGGCGTGCCCGCTGGCGTGCTGGCCAATCCGACACGGGGCTGCCCTCGAGCAGTACCTGACCTGAGGCGGCTTTGCGCAGGCCGGCGAGCGTCAGCAGGGTGAGGGTCTTGCCCGCCCCGTTGGGCCCGAGCACGGCCAGGAATAGACCGGGCTGCAGGCTCAGCTCGAGTTGCCTGACCAGTATGCGGTCTCCTGCGGCAACGTCGAGACTGTGGCACTCCAGCCGGGTCAGGGCTGCAGCCGGTGGTGATGCCATGGCCCGGTCGCAAAGCGCCCGTCACCGAGGCCGGTGAGTTCACGGGTCCAGCGCGCACGATCGTGCAGGCGGTGCTCGCCCTCCACCCACAGTTCTACGGCATCCGCCCACAGCCGGAAGCCGCCCCAGTGCGCAGGCCTGGCAATGGCGAGTCCGGGCAAGGCTTCGTCCTCGGGTGCCTGCAGCGGATCCGGCGTGCCCAGTTCGGCGGCCGTTTCCCGCCATCGCGCAAGCAGCGCCTCGCGTGAGCCGATCGGCTGGGATTGCTGACTGGCGCAAGCCGCCAGGCGGCTGCGCCAGGGTCGTGAGTCGAAATAGTCGTCGCTTTCTGCGGCCGGGCTGCGCACGACCACGCCCTCCACCCTCACCTGTCGCTGCAGGGTGTCCCAGTGGAACACCGCGGCCGCCCTCCCGTGGTTGTCGAGCTCATGGCCTTTGCGGGAGCGGTAGTTGGTGTAGAACACCAGGTAACCCGGGTCGGCCACCAGATCCTTGCAAAGCACGACCCGCGCCGACAGGCGGCTGCCCTCGCCGAGGGTGGCCAGCACCATGGCATTGGGGTTGGGTTGTACGTTCTCGTCCCAGGCCTGGGCCAGCCATTGGCCGGCGAGCGGCATGGGGTCGACGGGCAGCGATTCGGCGAGGTTATGGAGGTGATCACGCATCGCCACAGTGTAGCCCAAGGCTTTCGGGGCGGGCTTGCGTCCCGTCAGTCGCAGAACGTCTAATTACGCCGGGGAGGAGACGCCTTGCAGGATCTGAAGAAACTGAGGGAGCGGCTGTCGCAACTCGATGCCGAGTTGCTGGGCCTTGTCGCCGAGCGGCAGCGACTCAGCACCGAGGTGGCCGAGGCCAAGCGACACACCGGCCATCCGACCCGCGATTTCGGCCGTGAGCGGGACGTCATCCTCGGCGCCCGGGCCCGCGCCGAGGCGCTGGGCGTTTCTGCGGGGCTGGCCGAACAGTTGATGAAGATGCTCATTCGCTCGTCGCTGACCACCCAGGAGCGCGCCCAGGTCGTGGCCGTCGGGCACGGCAGCGGAAAACGGGCGCTCGTCATCGGCGGTGCCGGCAAGATGGGCCGCTGGTTTGCCGATTATCTGGCCTCGCAGGGCTTCGCGGTGGAGGTGGCCGATCCCCAGGCCATGGTTGGTGGCTACCCCTGCCTGCCGGACTGGAGGGATTCGGCGCTCGACCATGACCTGTTGGTGGTGGCGACGCCAATCGGGGTTACCGCTGACGTTTTGCAGGAGTTGGCCCTGCGGCGTCCGCCCGGACTGGTCTTCGACATCGGTTCCCTCAAGACGCCCCTGCGCGCCGGACTGGAGTCGCTGCGCGCGGCAGGGGTCAGGACCGCGTCGCTCCATCCCATGTTCGGACCGGATACGGAGTTGTTGTCGGGGCGGCACATCCTGCACATCGATCTGGGCGATGCAGAGAGCCTCAGGGAGTCGCAGCTCCTGTTCTCGCCGACCATGGTGGAACAGGTTACCACCGGTCTCGATGAGCACGATCGCCTGATCGCTTTTGTGCTGGGGCTCTCGCACGCCGTAAATATCGTCTTCTTCACCGCCTTGGCGGAAAGTGGTGAGGCTGCCCCCCGGCTGGCCGGCCTGTCCAGCACGACTTTCGATGCCCAGCTGGACGTAGCCGGGAGGGTGGCGGCCGAGAGCCCGGCGCTGTATTTCGAGATCCAGCGCATGAACGAGCACGGTGCTCGTTCGCTGGAGGCGCTGCGCGATGCCGTGCACCGGCTCTGCGGGGCGGTGGAGCAGGGCGATGCGGCTGGCTTCGAGCAGATGATGCTGCGGGGCCGCGCCTATGTCGCCGGGCGCAGCAACCTCAGGCCATGAGCGACTCCACCGACCAGGAACTGCGCTTCCTGAGGGTGGAGATTGCGCGTCTGCACGCGGAGGCCACCCGTAACGAAGAGGTCTACGCGCGCACCCGCCACCGCGAGGTGGCCCTGCTGGCTGCCCGCCAGCTGCCCGCGCTGCTGGAGGCCATGACGGTTGGCCTCAGGGAGAGCGCCCACTTGCAGGCCGTTGCCTTGGCGTTGGCGGACCGCGGGCATGAACTCCGGCACCTCCTGCTCGCCGACGGCCTCGATCCGGCCGCCCTGTCTGAAGTGTTGTTCCTGGACGGCATCGAACAGGCCTTGCCCCTGCCGTCCCGCACCGACGAGCCCTGGCTGGGCCCCTTCGAGGCTGCGCTGCACGGGCGCCTGTTCGAAGAGCCACCGGCGAGCCTGGCGTTGCTGCGGCTCGAGGTGGAGGGGCGCCTGCTGGGCGTGCTGGCCCTCGGCAGCGCGGATCCACGCCGCTTCCAGCCTGGCATGGCCACCGATTTCCTGGCGCATCTCGGGGCAGTGGCGGGTTTCGCGCTGGACAGTGCCAGCGACCGCGCGCGGCTGGCGCGAGCGGGGCACACCGATTTCCTGACCGGCTGGCACAACAAGCGCTATCTCTATTCGCGGCTCGCCGAGGAGATGGCGCGGTCGCAGCGCAGCGGCCAGCCCCTCTCGCTGATGATGATCGACCTCGATCATTTCAAACAGGTCAATGATGCGCATGGTCACCCGGCGGGAGACAAGGCGCTGCGCGAGGTGGCGGCCAGGATTGCTTCCCGGATCCGTAGCGGTGACGTTGCCGCCCGTTTCGGCGGCGATGAGTTCGCCGTGATGCTGCCCGGCGCCGGACCTCAGGAGGCCTGGGCGGCAGCCCGCCGCCTGCTGCAGGCGGTGGGAGGCAGCCCCATCGAACTCGGTCCGGACCTCGCAAGAACCATGACGCTCTCCATCGGTATCGGCATCCACGAGCCGCCGGCAGGCGGTAACGCAGCAGCCCCGGTTCCGGCCATCGAGGATCTCATCGCCCGGGCCGATGCGGCACTTTATCGAAGCAAGCAGGCGGGCCGGAACCAGGCCACACTTTAGGACACCCATGAAGATTTATCTCAGTGCGGACATGGAAGGCGTCGCCTGTGTCAGCGACCCGACCGAGGTCGATAAGGCACACCCGGACGAGTACGGGCCGGCCCGGGCGCAGATGACCGCCGAGGTGGCCGCTGCCTGCAGCGGTGCCTTCGAGGCGGGCGCCCGTGAAGTGGTGGTCAAGGACGCCCACTGGACTGGCCGTAACCTCAATGCCACCCAGCTGCAGGCTCCGGAGGGCCGTGCGTTGCGCCTGATCCTTGGCTGGAGCGGTCACCCGCTCAGCATGGTCCAGGAACTGGACGGGAGCTTCGATGGCCTCGGCTTCGTCGGGTACCACTCGGCAGCCAGTCGGGCGGGCAACCCGCTGGCGCATACGCTGTCCAGTCGCAAGTTTTTCCGGCTCGAGATCAACGGCGAGGCCGCCTCGGAGTTTCTGGTCTTCGGTTATGCCGCGGCCACCCTGGGCGTGCCGGTCCGCTTCCTTGCCGGAGATGCGGACCTGTGTGCCGAAGCAGCGGCGCGGGTGCCGGGACTGGTGACGGTGGCCACCTTCGAGGGGCGTGGGCGGGCGATCAATACGCTGACGCCCGCGGAGTCGGTACGGCTCATTCGCGAGGGCGTGGCTCGCGCGGTCGGCGAGCGGGCAGGTGCGGTCCTGGATCTGCCGTCGCACTTCGAGGTCCGGGCCTCGTTCAACACGGCCGCCGAGGCCTACCGACGGGCCTTCTATCCGGGGGCGGGGTCCGACGGTCACTGTGACGTGACCTTCTCGACGCGCGATTATTTCGAGGTGCTGCGTTTCCTGGCCTTCATGACCCTCGGTTGAGGCGTCTGCTGCCGGCGCTCAGCGCTGGCAAGCCGGGCAGGAGTAGGTCGAACGCTGTCCCAGCACCCGATGCCGGATGGGTGTCTGGCAGCGGCGGCAAGGCTGGTCCTGTCGTTCGTAGACGAAGAGTTTCTGCCGGAAATAGCCGGGTAGGCCGTCGGCGTTGACGTAGTCCCTGAGCGTGGTCCCGCCTACCGCGATGGCTTCTCCCAGCACCTCGCGAATCGCCCCGGCCAGGGCTGCCATGCGGGTGCGGCTGACCCGGCCGGCCGGCGTGGTGGGGGCAATCCCGGCCCGAAACAGCGCTTCGCTGGCGTAGATATTGCCGACGCCGACCACCACCGAGGCGTCCATGATGAAGCACTTGATCGCCAGCCGACGGCCGCGGGCGCGCAGCCAGAGGTGTGCGCCGTCGAACCCCTCCTGCAAGGGCTCCGGACCCAGTCCGCTCAACAGCCGGTGGCGGGAAGGGTCACCGGTGATCCACAGCAGACAGCCGAAGCGGCGCGGGTCGTTGAAGCGCAGGCAGCGTCCGGAGTCGAGCAGGATGTCGACATGGTCGTGGGTGAGCAGGGGGGTGTCTGGATCCAGTATGCGGAGGCTGCCGGTCATGCCGAGATGGGCGAGCAGGGTGCCACTCCTGGTGCCCAGGAGCAGGTATTTGGCGCGGCGCTCGACCGAGTCAATGACCTGACCGGTCAGCTTGCTTCCCAGCGAGGCGGGAACCGGCCAGCGCAAACGCCGCTCTCGAACGACGACCCTGGAGACGGTTCGCCCCATGAGGGCCGGGGCGATGCCGCGGCGGGTGGTCTCGACTTCCGGCAGTTCAGGCACGGGTCAGGCCCGCGCAGCGAAGGCTACTTGATCTTGCCTTCCTTGTAGGGGACATGCTTGCGCACCACCGGGTCGAACTTGCTGACTTCCATCTTCTCGGGATGCAGCCGCTTGTTCTTGGTAGTGGTGTAGAAGTGGCCCGTGCCGGCGGTGGAGACGAGCTTGATCTTGTCGCGCATGGTGAAACTCCCTCTGGACTACCGGTCAGACCTTCTGGCCGGCGGCGCGCAATTCGGCCACGACGACCTCGATGCCCCGCTTCTCGATGGTCCGCATGGCGGCCGTGGAGACCCTGAGCGACACCCAGCGCTTCTCCGATT
>JAURLT010000052.1 GCA_030831085.1 Gammaproteobacteria bacterium | reverse complement strand
CCCTGCACGATCATCTGCCGGATGTCGGCCAGCGTCACGTGACGGCTGATCGAAGCGTCGTAGAGGCGACGGTTCGCGTATTTCTTGATCAGCCGTTCCTCAGCCATGGGCCGAGTGTAGCGGAAATGGTGCGTTGCGTTGAATGCGACGCAATAAAAAGGGACGGCGGCCCGGAGGCGCGCCGTCCCGAGGGGGGGCCGGTTAGGCTCAGGCGGCCTTGCGGGCCTGGCTGCCGAGCTCGGTGGAGGTCTCGTCGTACCAACGAGTCAACTCCGACTGCTGCTCGCTCATGAACTTGATCATTTCCTGAGAGCGCTGAGTGGCCTTTTCAACCCACTCGGTGGTCAATTCGACCTGGCGGGTGGCCATCTCCTGGGTGTCCTTAACCTCGGTGGCGATGCGGGCCTGCTTGAGGCCGAGTTCGAGCAGCTCGCCGGCGAAGGCGTACTGCTGGCGGGCCACCCGCTCGTAACCCTGCAGGGCCAGTTCGGCGAGGCGGGTGGCGGGTGCCAGCGCCTTGCGGGTGTTTTCCACGGCGGCGTTAAAATCAAACATCGGATTGGCCATCGTCTGCTCCTTGATGGGGTTGGCTGTCCGCTGGGGGTGACGTTTCCGCGGCGGACGGTTAATCGACATGGTGGGAGTTTAGCACCGATATTTTTGCAGTGCAATAGGAAGTTTAGGATGCGCTGGTCGGTCCCCCAACAGCTCCTTTGGGAATGTTAATATATTCATTAAAAACATGGATATAAAAACCTACAAAGCACCTCTCTGCAGTTTTTCATGGAATGAAAAACAGGCCTCATATTTTGCATTGCGTTGTCCAGTGCAGCGCACATGAGCAGTGCGGATTCAGGAGCAGGCTGGGCAGCCCTGCAGCAGGCCTTCTGGTTGCAGGCCGCGGGCCTGTTCGGTGCCTGGCCATTGCTCTGTCCACCGGCCGCAGGTGCCGAGGGCCTCGGCGGCGGGCGTCACCTGCAGGCGCTGGCCTGGCTGCAGGCCGCGATGTCCCGGTCCATCGCCACGCTCGGGCCCATGCCTGCTGCCTCCGACCTGCCCGCGTACCGCGAGTGGATCGAGCGGGCCGACCTGGCCTGGGTGGAGATCGCCCGCAGTCCGGAGTTCGAGGCGGCGCTGCGCGTCCTGACGGACGCGGCCCTCGACGCCTGCGAGCGCAGCGGGCTGAGCTTGCCCGGTGCCGCGTCGGGCGCGGCCCGGGGCTGCACGACCGGCGCGGTCGTCGACCGGCCGGGTGGGCATCGCCTGCATCACTACGTTCCGGTTACCCCGGCACCCGGCCTGCCGCCGGTCCTGGTGAGTTACGCGCTGGTCAACCGGCCCTGGGTCGTCGACCTCGAACCCGGGCGCTCCCTGCTGCAGCACCTCCTGGAGCAGGGTCTCGAGGTCTACCTGCTCGAATGGACCGATCCCCTTCCTGCAGACCGGGAGCGGGACCTTGAGCACTATCTCGATTCCGGGATTCGGGCCAGCGTGGCGGCGGTGACCGAGCGCAGCGGCCGGAAGCCCTGCCTGCTGGGCATCTGTCAGGGCGGGACCCTGGCCCTCTGCCATGCCGCCCTGCATCCCGAGACCATCGACAGTCTGGTCACGATGGTGACCCCCGTGGACTTTGCCACTTCGGACAACCTGCTGGGACGCTGGGCGCGGGCACTCGACGAGGAGCGCATGGTGCAGGTTCTCGGCAACGTGCCCGGCGCCTGGCTGAACCTCGCCTTCCTCGCACTACGGCCCTGGCGACTGCTGACCCAGAAATACGTGGAGTTCGGTGCGCGCGCCTCCGACCCGCAAGCGGTGGCAACCTTCCTGCGCATGGAGCGCTGGATCTTCGACAGCCCCGACCAGGCCGGGGCTGCCTTCGCGCAATTCTGCAGGGCGTTCTACCGTGAGAACAGGCTGGTGGCTGGCGGGCTGGCATTGCGGGGAGGTGTTGTCGACCTGCGCCAGATCCGCTGCCCGGTGCTGAACATCTTCGGCAGCGAGGATCATCTGGTGCCACCGGCCGCGTCGCGCGCCCTCGGTCCGCTGCTGGTTGGCGCGACCTACGAGGAACTGGAGGTCCCGACCGGGCACATCGGGATGTACGTCAGCCGCGCAGCGCGCGAGGTCCCAGAAAAAATCGCTGCCTGGCTCGCTACGGGGCGATAATCGGGCCGGCCGGGAGTCCTCCGGCGAGCAGAGAGGTCAAGCCCCCATGGCACTGGAACAGGTACTCGCCGAACTAGAGGCCCGCGTCGGCTCCGAAATTCACCTCAGCGACTGGCTCCCCGTGACCCAACAAAGGGTCGACGCCTTCGCCGATGCCACCGACGATCACCAGTGGATCCACGTCGACCCCGAGCGCGCCGCAGCGGAGTCGCCCTACGGTGGACCAATCGCCCACGGCTACCTCACGCTTTCGCTGTATCCGATGCTGCGGGGCCTGGTTGCGGAGACGCCTCCGTTTCCGGGTGTGCGCAACGTCATCAATTACGGCGCGAACAAGCTCCGCTTCCCGAGCGCGGTGCCGGTCGGCTCGCGGATCCGGTTGCGGGCGACGCTGGTGGCCGTCGAGTCCCTGGCCGGCGGCCTGCAGATCACCGAGTCCGCGGCCTTCGAGGTCGAGGGTGCATCCAAACCCGCCTGCGTCGCCGAAGTGCTGATGCGCCTGTACTTCTAACGCCGGGCATCAGCCGTTTGATGCGATACTAGCGGGCTGTTCTCTGCTTATTGCCAGGAAGTTGCATGCCACGTCGCCTGCTGGTCATTGTCATCGCCGTCTCCCTGCTGGGGGCGCTTGCCTATGTGTACACCAGCCGGCGGCCGGCCGGTGAGGACGGCGGAGCGCCTGCCGCGGGAGCTTGGGGGGCCCTGAGCCAGCGGCCGATCGCGGTGGTTACCGAGCCCGTCCGCTCGGTCCCGCTGGCCGTCGAACTGGAGGCCGTCGGCACCGCCCGGGCGCGGGAGGCCGTGGAAGTCACCTCCAAGGCGGCCAATACCGTCACCGCGGTGCGCTTCGCCGAGGGGCAGCGGGTGGGACGGGGCGAGGTGCTGGTGGAGCTGGACGGTGCCCAGGCGCGGGCCGACCTGGCGGCGGCCGAGGCGGCGCTGAAGGAGAGCGAGTCCAACCACCGCCGTAGCCAGGACCTGTTTGCCCGTCAGGCCCTGTCCCAATCTCAGCTCGAGCAGATCGAAGCGGCCCTGATCGGTAACCGCGCACGCGTGGCGGCGGCCCAGGCCCGCCTGTCGGACACCATCATCCGGGCGCCCTTCAACGGCCGCGTTGGTCTGCGGCGGGTCAGCGTCGGCAGCCTGGTCAATCCGGGCTCGGTGATCACCACCCTCGACGATACCTCGGTGATCAAGCTCGACTTCGACGTGCCAGAGGCCTTCCTGTCCATCCTGCAACCAGGCCTGGCAGTGGCGGCGACCAGTGTGGCCTATCCGGGTCAGGTGTTTTCCGGGGCGGTGGCCTCCATTGATTCGCGGGTCGATCCGGTCTCGCGCTCGGTGACGGTCAGGGCGGAATTGCCGAACGGCGAGGCCTTGCTCAAGCCGGGCATGTTCATGGCCGTGCGGCTCACTCGCGAGCCCATGGAGGGGCTGGTGGTGGCGGAGTCGGCCATCGTGCCGGAGCGCGGCAGCACCTTTGTGTTCGTGGTCGAGACTGACAAGGTCACCAGGCGCGAAGTCACCATCGGACGGAGGGAGCCAGGCCAGGTCGAGGTCCTGTCCGGCCTTGAGTCCGGCGAGCGCGTGATCGTGCAGGGCACGCAGAAAGTTCGGGAGGGCAGCACCGTCCTCGAGCAGGCCGAGGTTGCCGGATGAAGTTGTCCGAGATCTCGATCCACCGACCGGTATTTGCCACGGTCATCAGCCTGTTGCTGGTCATCGTCGGTCTGGTGTCGCTGTCCGACCTGCCGGTGCGCGAATACCCGGACGTGGATGCGCCGGTAATCTCCATCGACACCTCCTACCGGGGTGCCGGTGCGTCAATCGTCGAGGAAAAGATCACCCAGTTGATCGAGGACCGGGTGGCTGGAGTGGAGGGCATCGAGAAGATCCGCTCCCGCTCGCGCGACGAGAACTCCGACATCTCGGTGGAATTCAGCTCGGACCGCGACCTCGACGCGGCGGCCAACGACATCCGCGACCGCGTCTCGCGGGTGGTGGACGACCTGCCGCCGGAGGCAGACCCGCCGGACATCGCCAAGACCGAGGCGGATGCCGAGCCCATCATGTACCTGAACCTGACCAGCGATCGCATGAATTCGCTGGAGCTCACTGACTACGCGGAGCGAATTTTAGTCGACCAGTTGGCGGCGTCCCCGGGCGTGGCGCTGGTGCGGCTGAGCGGTTCGCGCCGCTACGCCGTCAGGGTCTGGCTGGATCGGCAGGCGATGGCAGCACGCCAGGTGACAGTCCTCGACATCGAGAGCGCGCTCAGGCGCGAGAACGTGGAACTGCCCGCCGGACGGCTGGAGTCGACCGAGCGCGAGTTCGCGCTGCGCACCGACACCGGTCTGCGCCGGGTGGAGGACTTTCGCAACCTGGTGATCGGCCGGGGCGCTGACGGTTACCTGGTCAGGCTCGGCGATGTCGCCGAGGTGATGCTGGGCGCTGAAAACGAGCGTTCCATAGCTCGCTCGGACGGCGTCTCCGGCCTGAGCATCGGCGTCGTGCAGATCTCCAAGGCCAATACGCTCGAAGTGTCCCGCGGCATCCACGCGACCGTGGCGCGCCTGCAGCCGGCGCTGCCGGAAGGCATGACTCTCGACTTCAACGTGGACCGCTCGGTGTTCATTGAGGCATCGCTGCGCGAAGTGGCCATCGCGCTGGTCATCTCGCTGACCCTGGTCCTGGGTGTGATCTTCGTGTTCCTCGGCAACCTGCGGGCAACCCTGATCCCGGCCGTGACCATACCGGTCTCGGTGATAGCCACGCTCGCCTTCATGAATCTGGT